>NZ_JBVHHW010000007.1:0-293029 GCF_055560875.1 Kitasatospora sp. NPDC023118 | reverse complement strand
AGGCCCAGCACGTCGACAGCCAGTCCCCGCTTCCTGCCGGGCGTCTTCTTGTTCGCGTCCAGTCCCGTCGTCTCCTTCGGCACCCCCGCCGCCACACGGACGGACTGGGTGTCGATGATGACCAGGGACGGCTCCTCTAATCGCCGGGCCCGCTCCCGCACCTGGCAGCGCAGGATCTCCTGGATCCGCTGGTCAAGACCGTCCTGACGCCACAGGGTGAAGTAGTAGAACACCGCCGACCAGTGGGTGCGGCTGCAGCCGCACCCACCAACGCCCGTTGCCGCACCATCCCAACTGCCGCGTCCGGCCGTTACGGTGGATGCCGCCAAGCAGGGCGAGGCGGCCGCGGGTGCGGTCGCGTTCGTGGACGCCGTATCGGGCCGCGTTGTCGCGCAGCAGGGTTGAGTTGGCGGGGCGCTGAACGGTGGTCCTCGGTCGGCGCCCTCACCAGACTTCCACGCGAGCTCAGCGGCCAAGCGTTGTGCGGCACAGTCAGTGGGCGTCGCGACAGGTACCGGTGGGGGTGCAGAGGGCGATGGAGAGGGGTCTGCCGGTCGGGGGGATCCGGTAGTGGTATTCGGCGAAGGTGACGAGGTCGCCGGCACCGAGGTCGATGGTGCTGCGGTGGACGGGGCTGACGATGTGGGCGGTGTCGCCGGAGACGTTGATGTCGTCCACCTGGCCGCGGTAGGCCGTGAAGGCGTAGGCGTCCACGCCTGCCGTGGTGTCGGTCGGCATGGGGGTGCGGGGGATGAGGTCCTTGATGGCGGTGAACCAGATGGTCGTGGGAGCCTCGCCCGCGTGGTTGATGATGGCGTAGCAGACGTCGAAGTTGTCCACCAGCCAGAACGCCATCGCCCGGTACTGGCCGTCGTTGTCGAGGACCACCAGGGTCGGCCGTGTCGGTTTCGGGCACTGGGGTGGTGTGTTGAGCGAGGCGATGAGGTCCACGATCCACTGCGCGGACGGCGGGGCGGGTTCGGGGATCAGGACCGGGTGGCGGATCGGGCCGGGGGTGGGGATCGGCTCGCACGCGGCGGCCGCCGTCAGGGCGGTCACCAGCACCGCCGTCGAGCAGAGCGCACCGAAGCTGCGTTTCATCGTGTCTCCCCCGGAACGACGGGTGCGCCCCAGGATGCGCCCCCGACTCGGGCGGCGGCAAGACTCCGGGCGCGGCCCGCGCCCGGAGTCTGTGGTGGTGCGTCAGGAGGGGCGGGGGAGGTGGGCGAGGCCGGGGGCGCCGGGTTCGGCGAGTCTGGGGAGGGTGAGGCGGGAGACGGGGGGTGAGGGTGCCGACAGCGACCTGGTCTCGCTCGGCCTGGCGGACTGGCTGCCGGAGACCCTCGCCGCGCTGGGCCTGCGTACCTTCCCGATCCCGCTCCAACTCGCCCAGATGTAGCTTGGGTTGGCCTGGCACCCGCGCAACTCGGCGAATCCGGGCCACCGTTGGTTCCGTGAGCGAGCACCTGGCGGCCGCCGTCCGGCAGGCGCGGGCGGAGTGAGGCGGCGGAGTGACACGGCGGAGGGGGCTGCGGAGGGAGACGGCGGAGGGGGATGGCGGGGAACGGCGAGGGGGCGCGGAACGGACCCCACCGTCCGTACCGCGCCCAGCAGTTGATCTGCGTCACCGGCGCAGCGGGCCCTCGCAGGTGTAGTCGGCGGTGCCCGCCTTGCCGTTGGTCCAGACGTCGACCTTTCCGAAGGTGCAGTTCATGTCGTTGAGGTTGTTGGCGTCCTCGACGTCCTTGGTGCGGCTGAGGATGAAGTAGTCCACGGTGTCGGACATGTCCTTGAAGACCTTGTCCGGGTTGGTGGAGTCGGAGAGGTTGGCGGTGATCTTGCCGGTGCAGATGAAGCGCATCGGCTTGTTGGCCCAGTCGCCGTTGTCCTTGCAGTTCGGCGTGGCGCCGGTGGCGTCGGCGAACGCGTCCTGGACGTCGTCGGCCTCGGCGAGGTCCAGGGAGCCGTTCGCGAGGAAGGAGGTCGACGGCACGTACAGGTTGTCGACGTTCTTGATCTGTGCGTCCAGGAAGGCGTAGTACTCGGTCTGCAGGGCGGCGTCGGTGCCCATCCGGTCGCGCCAGGCGTCGAAGCCGGCCGGGTCGTCGGCGCGCTGGTGGCCGTACATCTCGCGGATCAGCGCGGGGTGCTTCTGCCAGAGGAACTCGAAGAAGGTGCCGGCGTAGTTGTAGAAGTGGAACGCCGGGGTGTCGTTGTAACTGGAGTGCAGGATCTGGGCGATGGTCATCCGGGGGATGCCGGCGGCCTCGTCCGAGGCGAGCTTGCGGACCAGGGACTTGCGCACCAGGATGCCCTGGTCGCGGGTGGAGCCGTCGAAGAACTCGGCGGTGCCCTCGTCCATCGCGGTGGTCTTGTCGTTGGCGTACCAGCGCTCGTCGCCGAAGTAACCCGGCACCGCCCAGCGGCCGTTGAGGTAGTGCACGTACTCGTGGCGGAACAGTTCCTCCAGGGTGAGGGTGGAGTCCTGGGGGACGCGCCGCTGGTAGGTGTAGAAGGTGGCGCCGCGCTCGATGTAGATGCCGCCGTTGTTGGTGCTGTAACCGGTGAGGATCGGGTGGTACACCTCGTAGTCGGCGCGCGAGGCGTACAGGTGGATGTGCAGGGTGGTGTTGATGTCGTCGGCGAGCGGCTGGTCGGTGCCGAGGACACGGAAGTACTGGCTCTTCACCTGCTTGCTGGCGTAGTACATCTGGTCGACGGTGGCCTTGTCGAGGGCGGTGTGGACCTCGATGGCGCCGTTGTCGTAGGTGTACGTGTGGGGGAAGAGCCTGGCCTCCAGGTCGGATATGCAGACGCCGTACTGCTGGCAGACGCCGTAGGTGTTGGCCCAGCCGATGGCCTTGGCCCACGGGTCGGACCACTCACCGAAGGTGGTCCTGGTGGCGTCGATCAGCGGGCCGAGGTCGGCGAGGGTGGCATCGTGCAGGGCTGGGACCTGGCCGAAGCGGCCGTACTCGCCGACGGCGTCGCGGGCGGCCCAGGCGTTCTGGGTGCCGTTGAGGTGGCCCCAGGAGGCGTACGCGCGGAACGCGGCCCGGTAGTCGGCGTCGGAGGCGACGGCGGCGAGGAAGGCCGGGTCCTGGTTGTAGATCCCCAGGTAGTTGAGGTTGAGCGCCTGCAGGACGGCGTTGCCCCAGTGGGTGTTGTCGGCGAGGGCGGTACCGGGGGCGAGCGAGGCGAGGATGCGCTTGGCGAGGCCCAGGTTGTGCTGGCGCAGGCCGTCGGCGCCGGCGGTGATGGCGGTCTCGCGCAGGATGTCGGCGGCCAGGTCGGTGCCGTCGAAGGCGTGCGCGCTGCCCGCGTACGTCGTGACGGCCTGCTGGATCACGGTGAGCGTGGCCGGGTCGCCGACGTTCAGCTCGTGGTGGTTGAAGGCGTGGTAGACGGTCGCGTGCAGGTACGTCCACAGCTCGTAGACGTGGGAGGCGCCGGTGCCGTCGTCGGTGGCGGACAGCTGGGCGATCCGGCGGGCGACGGCCTGGACGTGGGCGTTGTCCATGGTGGTGGCGAACCGGGCGTCCCAGGTCCAGATGACCGAGCGCAGGCAGCCGTCGGCGGTGACGGCCGGGTCGGTGAGGAAGGAGACCAGCTGGTCCGGGTTGAGGCCGGTGAAGCCGTCGACGGTGCAGGGCACCCCGGCGCTGGTGTGGGGCGCGGTGCCGGCGGGGGTGGCGGCGAGTTGGTCGGCGGTCGGGGCGGGCGCGCCGACGTGGTCGGGCAGCAGGCCGGGGATCAGGGTGCTGCCGAGCGAGCCGCCGCCGGGGGCCGGGGCGGGGGCGCCGGGCTTGGCGGCGGCGGTGCCGAGGTGGTCGGCGTCGTCGTAGGCGGTGCGCTGGTCGGGGTCGGGCTGGGCGGGCGCGACCTGGGTGGGCTTGGTCCGGGTGGGCTTGGTCCGGGTGGGCCCGGCCTTGGTGGCCGTCGCCGACGGCGCGGGGGTGGGCGGCGCGGCGGCCTGGGCGTTCTGCAGGGTGGGCAGTGTGAGGGTCGCGGCTGTCGCGGCGGCGAGCAGGACTCGCTTGGCAACGCGGGAAGTTGACACCGGCTCTCCTGGAGGGGGAAGTGGCAGGGCGGTGCGAGGCGGCAGTGCGGTGGGTTTCCGGCCCGGGACTGCTGGGACTGCCGGGGGAGGCGGGGCGGACGCTGGGGGTCGTGGCCGCCCTTAGGTGAGCCGTAACATAGCAATGTGAAATTGCACCTGCCAAGAGGGTGAACAGGTTTGACCCCGGTCCGGCGTCCGGTCGCAGTTCGGGATACCCTGTGGGGGTACTTGGCAGCCGGAGACGGTCGGGAGGCGAACCATGGCGCGGCAACGGCCGAACGGTGCGCCGGTTCCGTCGGTACTGCGTCTGCTGCTCCTCGCCGCCCTGCTGTTGGGTGTCCTGACGATGCACACGCTCGGCCACCCGACCGGCGGCCACGGCGGTCACGGAGTCGAGGTGGCGGCGGTCCAACAGCTGCCGGAGCACCACGCGGCAGCCGTCCCGATGACACCCGCGAGCGTGACCGCCGACCCCGCCGCCGACGGCATGGACCCGATGACGGTCTGTCTCGCCGTCCTGGCCGGCTGGACCCTGGTGCTCCTGATCGCCGGCCCGCTGCTGCGCCGCAGTGGCGACGCCGCCGCCGAGGTGCGGGCCCGGCTGCTACGGGCCGTCCGCGCGCTGCCGCCCGACGGCGGGCGGATACTCCTCAACCGGCTGTCGGTGCTGCGTCAGTAGGCGCGCGCCCGCCGCTCCGTGCCCGCGCGCGCTTCCCTGCGCCCGCGTACGGAACGGCCGACGCGACGTCCCGTACGCCCACTCCACCGCACGAGGTGCACTCCGCCATGCGCACTCCCACCCGTCGTACCGTCCTCGGCGCCGCGCTCGCCGCCGCCGGGACCGGCCTGCTCGCCGCCTGCTCTTCCGACTCGACGAAGGGCATGGACCACTCGTCCATGAACCACTCCTCGATGAACCGCACCGGTACCCCGGCCGCCGCCCCCGCCGCCCCCGCCGGCTTCGTCGCGCCCAACGGCCCCGAGGTCGCCGCCGCCGAGGCCGGGCGCAAGCCCGGACCCGAGCGCAAGGTCGCGCTCACCGCCACCGAGACCACCCTCGACCTGGGCGGACGCACCGTCCGCAGCTGGGCGTACGGCGACCGGCTGCCCGGCCAGGAGGTGCGCGCCACCCTCGGCGACACGCTCGCCGTCACCCTCGCCAACCACCTGCCGCAGTCCACCTCCCTGCACTGGCACGGCCTCGCGCTGCGCAACGACATGGACGGCGTGCCGGGCGTGACCCAGGCCGACGTCAAGCCCGGCGCCTCCTTCGAGTACCGCTTCGCGCTCGCCCACCCGGGCACCTACTGGTTCCACCCGCACTCCGGCGTCCAGCAGGACCGCGGTTTGTACGCGCCGCTGATCGTCGAGGACCCGAAGGAGCCGCTGCGCTACGACAAGGAGTGGGTCGTCGTCCTGGACGACTGGGTGGACGGCGTCGACGGCAGCACCCCGGACGCCGTCCTCGCCGAACTCGCCAAGGGCATGGGCGGGATGGACCACTCCGGCCACGACATGTCGGGGATGCCCGGCATGGACACGGGCGGCACGGGCGGCGCCCCCACCGGATCCACCGGCCCGTCCCGGATGCTGATGGGTGCCCGGAGCCCGTTGCTCGGCGGCGACGCGGGCGACGTCGCCCACCCGTTCCACCTGGTCAACGGCCGCCTGGCGAGCGCCCCCGAGACCTTCACCGCCAAGCCCGGCGACCGGATCCGGATCCGCCTGATCAACGCGGGCGGCGACACCGCCTACCGGGTCGCCCTCGGCGGCCACGACCTGACGGTCGCCCACACCGACGGCTTCCCGGTCGAACCGGCCACCACCCAGGCGCTGCTGCTCGGCATGGGCGAGCGCTACGACGTCCTGGTCACCGCCAAGGACGGCGTCTTCCCGCTCACCGCGCTCGCCGAGGGCAAGAACGCCGCCGCCCTGGCCGTGCTGCGCACCGGCGGCGGCACCGCGCCCGACGCCGGGACGCGCCCGGCCGAGCTGGACGGCAGGCTGCTGACCGCCGCGCAGCTCAAGGCCGACGCGAGCGTACGGCTGCCCGCCAAGGCGCCGGACCGGACGGTGAAGCTGGAGCTCACCGGCGGCATGGCGAAGGCCGACTGGGCGTTCAACGGCCGCAGGTACGACCCCTCGCAGCGCTACCCGGTGGCGGCGGGGGAGCGGGTGCGGCTGGAGTTCCGCAACAGCACGGGCATGTGGCACCCCGTCCACCTGCACGGACACACCTTCGCGCTGGGCGGCGACGGCCCGCGCAAGGACACCGCGATCGTGCTGCCGGGCACGACCCTGGCCGTGGACTTCGACGCCGACAACCCGGGTCTGTGGATGGTGCACTGCCACAACGTCTACCACTCGGAGGCCGGCATGATGACCGTCCTCGGTTACCAGGCGTAACCCCGGTCCACGTTCTGAGACGCCGGGGCGGGGGCCACCTCCCTCGCCCCGGTCCACGTTCTGAGACGCCGGCCGTTGGACCGCCTCCCCCGCCCCGGCACCCGTCCCGCCACACCGTGCCACCTGCCCCGACCTGCGCATCCATGACGTTTTCTTAACGCGGGCCGATGACGTCTCCTTAACGGCTGTCGCATAGCCTGGCGCACTGCCGTCGCCCGACGGCGCTTTTACGGGGTCTTTAAACAAGAGGTGCAAGGTGGTTTCGTCGGGTTCGACGGAGACGGCGACGGAGGATCCGTCGTCGGCTCGAATACGGCTCCGCAGCTGGCTGCTGGAGGACATGTCCCCGGACAAGTCCGCTCAGAAGGCCGGCACGGAGGCATCGGAAGGCGGTGCGGAGCCGGGGGACTCCACCGCCGACGCCGAGCACGGTGCGCACGCCGGCCAGCGCTGGTGGCGCGTGATGTGTCTGACCGGCCTGGACTACTTCTCCACGCTCGGTTACCAGCCGGGCATCGCCGCTCTCGCGGCCGGCCTGCTGTCGCCGATCGCCACGATCGTGCTCGTGCTCGTCACCCTGCTGGGCGCGCTGCCGGTCTACCGGCGGGTCGCCCAGGAGAGCCCGCGCGGTGAGGGCTCGATCGCGATGCTGGAGCGGCTGCTGTCGTTCTGGAAGGGCAAGCTGTTCGTCCTCGCCCTGCTCGGCTTCGCGGCGACGGACTTCATCATCACGATCACGCTCTCGGCCGCCGACGCCAGCGCGCACCTGGTCGAGAACCCGCACCTGACCAGCGTCCTCGGCGGCAAGCAGATGGTGATCACGCTGATCCTGGTCGCCCTGCTCGGCGCGGTCTTCCTCAAGGGCTTCAGCGAGGCCATCGGCATGGCCGTGGCGCTCGTCGGGGTCTACCTGGCGCTCAACGTGGTCGTCGTCGTGGTCGGCATCTGGAAGATCATCCAGGCGCCGCACGTCGTCGCCGACTGGTCCAACGCGCTGACCGCCGAGCACGGCAACGTGTTCGTCATGATCGGCGTCTCGCTCGTCGTCTTCCCGAAGCTCGCACTCGGCATGTCCGGTTTCGAGACCGGCGTCGCCGTGATGCCGCACATCAAGGGCGACGCCGGCGACACCGAGGCGAACCCGGCCGGCCGGATCCGCGGCACCCGCAGGCTGCTCACCACCGCTGCCGTGATCATGAGCACCTTCCTGATCGCCACCAGCTTCATCTGCACGCTGCTCATCCCGGCCAAGGAGTTCGAGGACGGCGGCCAGGCCAACGGCCGCGCCCTCGCCTACCTGGCACACGAGTACCTGGGCGGCGCCTTCGGCAGCGTCTACGACCTGTCGACCATCGCCATCCTGTGGTTCGCCGGCGCCTCCGCCATGGCGGGCATGCTCAACCTGCTGCCCCGCTACCTGCCGCGCTACGGCATGGCCCCGCACTGGGCCCGCGCCGTCCGCCCGATGGTGATCGTCCTGACGATCGTCGGCTTCCTGATCACCTGGCTGTTCGACGCGAACGTCGACGCCCAGGGCGGCGCCTACGCCACCGGTGTGCTGGTCCTGATCAGCTCGGCGGCCATCGCCGTCACCATCGCCGCCTACAAGAAGCGCCAGCGCGGCTGGACCATCGCCTTCGGGATCATCGCGGCGGTCTTCCTCTACACCACCGTGGTGAACACCATGGAGCGCCCGGACGGTGTCAAGATCGGTGCCTGCTTCATCGCCGGCATCATCCTGGTCTCGCTGCTCTCCCGTCTGAAGCGCGCCTTCGAGCTGCGGGTGACGGACGTCGTGCTGGACGACACGGCCGAGCGCTTCATTCGCGACTACGCCCACCGCCCGTTGCGCCTGATCGCCAACGAGCCGACCAACCGGGACGTCGCCGAGTACCGCGACAAGATCCGGCAGATCCGCGCCGACAACGACATCCCGGGCGAGGACGACCTGGTCTTCGTCGAGGTGACGGTCCGCGACGCGTCGGACTTCGAGTCCGAGCTGACCGTGCGCGGTGAGGTGCTGCACAACCGCTACCGGGTGCTCGCCCTGGAGAGCTCCAGCATCCCGAACGCGATCGCCGCGCTGGCGCTCACCGTCCGGGACCGCACCGGGCAGCGGCCGCACCTGTACTTCGAGTGGACCGAGGGCAACCCCTTCGCCCAGTTCCTGCGGTTCTTCCTGTTCGGCCAGGGCGAGGTCGCGCCGGTCACCCGTGAGGTGCTGCGCGAGGCGGAGCCGGACCGGACCAAGCGTCCGCGCGTCCACGTCGGCTGACCCGCGCCCCCGCGCCGCCACGGCCCGTCCGGTCCTCCACGACCGGGCGGGCCGTCGCCGTTTCCGTAGGCACCCCTAGAGTGCGATCGGACCAATACTCCGTTGGTCGAGCACAGCGCCGGACACCGCGAGAAAGGGCCCAGCCCGCATGAGTACCGCACCCGAGCACTACGACCGTCTCCTCGCCGCCCACTACACCTGGATGCTCGGCGGCGACATCCCCGCGCTCGCCGAGGCGCAGGCCGAACTGCTGGCCGGGCTGGGGGTCGCGCCCGAGGCCGGTTCCGGCACCGCCGTGGACCTCGGCGCCGGACCGGGCACCCAGACCCTGGCGCTGGCCCGCCTCGGCTTCGGGCCCGTCCTCGCGATCGACACCAGCGCGCCGCTGCTGGCGGAGCTGACCGAGTCGGCGGCGAAGGCCGGGCACGCCGAGGCGGTCCGGACCGTCCGGGCCGACCTGCGCGGCGCGCTGCCGCAGCACACCGAGCCGGGCTCGGTGGCGGCGGTGGTCTGCATGGGCGACACCCTCACCCACCTGCCGTCCCGCGCGGACGTGGCCGCACTGCTGCGCGACGCCGCCGCCGCGCTCGCCCCGGGCGGGCGGCTGGTGCTCACCTTCCGCGACCTCACCCGCCCGCTGGCCGGCACCGAGCGCTTCCTGCCGGTGCGCTCCACCCCGGACCGGATCATGACCTGCTTCCTGGAGTACCCGGACGAGGACACCGCACTGGTGCACGACCTGATCCACACCCGCGCCGGCGAGGGCTGGACCCAGCGGGTCAGCAGCTACCCGAAGCTGCGGCTGGCGGTCGGCTGGGTGGAGGAGCAGGTGCGCGCGGCGGGCCTGGAGGTGCGCCACAGCGAGACCAACGCGCGGGGGCTGCACGTGCTGGCGGCGGTCCGGCCGTAGCCCGGCCGTAGCGCCGGGGCGCCTCGCGGAGAACCCGTCGGGGGGCGACCGCAGGGCGCCGCCCACGCCGGAAGGGCGGCGTGGGCGGCGGGTCGGTGGGGCGCGGTCAGGACGGCAGGCGTAGCACCAGGCCGGGCTGGATGAGGTCCGGGTCCTCGCCCACGACGGAGCGGTTCAGCGCGTAGAGGGCGGGCCAGCCGCCGGGGACGCGCAGCGCGGTGGCGAGCTGGTCCAGGGTGTCGCCCTCGCGGACGGTCCACTGGCCGTCGTCGGCGGAGGCGGACGTGGACGCGGGGGCCGGCGTCGAGGCCGGCGGCGGCAGCACGGGGACGCGCCCGTGGTCGCGGGTGGCCCCGTGGCCGTGGCCGTGGCCGTGGCCACGGCCGCTGGCGGCGCGGGCGCCGCAGACCGGCCACGGGGAGAGGCCGCGACGGTCGGCGAGGTGCTGGGCGACCGCCATCTGTTCCTCGCGGCTGGCGAGGTCGGGGCGCGGGGCGTAGGCGAGGCCGCCGTTCGCCCGCCAGGTGGACTGGTCGAACTGGAGGCCGCCGAAGTAGCCGTTGCCGCTGTTGGCGTGCCAGTTGCCGCTGCTCTCGCAGGCCGCCACGCGCCCCCAGTCGTACCTCCCGCCGTCCGGCCTCCCACCGGGGTCGGTGCCGGTCTCCCCGCCTGGGGGTGCGGCGTGGGCCGCGGAGGCGGCGAGGGCCATGGCGAGGGCGCAGAGCGCGGTGGGGACGAGCTGGCGGAGACGGGCGGTGGGAGGCATGGGCGACTCTCAGGTCCGGGGACAGGGCGTGCACCGCCCGGAGGCGGCGCGTTCCAACCGACGCATGCCGAGTGGGGCGTGCGGTCGGCGACACGTCCGACAGGTCACCCGCTCGGCCCCCCGGGACCACCCCGGCGGCCCTCGGACATCCGGCCGTACCCCTGCCGACGGTCCGACTCCTGAAGTGGCCGGGACGCCTCTCGACGAAGGGTGGGGAGGAACGATGACGATCGATCAGGGCACCGCCCGGGCCGAGCTGGGTGTGATCGGCGGTTCGGGGCTGTACGCGCTGCTGGACGAGGTGACCGAGGAGCGGCGAGGGCGTCACCCCCGCGGAGGTGCCGGAGGTCTTCGCGGGCAACGTCGACCGGCTGCGCACGGTGCTGTTCAAGGCACTGGAGCTGTTGCCCGGCGAGCGGGACTGCGTCTGCTCGCATTCCCTGGACGGGCTCGTCACCGGGCTGCCGGGGGTGGTCGTCGGCTGAGCCGGGACGCCTGGTCGGCCGCTGTCGCCGGGATGTGCCCGCGGTTGCTGCATCCGGACGCAGACCGCACTGTCAAACCAGGAGGATCGAGATGCGCTTCGCCGACGAACACCTGATACCGCTGGTCGACGAGGGACTGGGCAACAGCGCCTACCTGGTCGACCTGGGCGACGGCCGCGCCCTGGCCGTGGACGCCAGCCGGGACCTGCGTGCCCTACGGGCCGCCGCCGATCGGCGCGGGCTGACCGTGGCCTTCGCCGCCGACACCCACCTGCACGCCGACTTCCTCTCCGCCGCCGTCCAGCTCGGCCACGACGACGGCGCCACCGTGCTCGCCTCCGCCGCCGGGCACCGCACCTTCCCGCACACCCCGCTCGCCGACGGCGACGAGGTCGACCTCGGCGGGCTCACCCTGCGCGCCCTCGCCACCCCCGGGCACACCGACGAGCACCTGTCCTTCCTGCTCCTCGACGACGCCGGAGCCGGCGCCACCGAGCTCGGCGTCTTCACCGGCGGCTCGCTGATCGTCGACTCCGCCGCCCGCCCCGACCTGCTCGGCCCCGAGCGCACCGAGGAACTCGCCCGCGCCCAGTACCGCTCGCTGCGCCGCCTCGCCACCCTCCCCGACCATCTCCCGGTCTGGCCCACCCACGGTGCCGGCTCCTTCTGCTCCGCCCCGCCCGGCGCCGCCCGCACCACCACCGTCGGCGCGCAGAAGCAGTCCAACCCGCTGCTCGCCGCGCCCACCGAGGAAGCCTTCGTCGCCGGACTGCTCGCCGGCCTCGGCAGCTACCCCGCGTACTTCGCCCGCCTCGGCGAACTCAACCGCACCGGGCCGCGCGTCCTCGACGGTACCCCGCGCCTCCCGCTGCTCGACGCCGCCCAGCTCGGCCGACTGCTCGCGAGCGGCGGCCAGGTCGTGGACGTCCGCCCGGCGGCCGACTACGCCGCCGGGCACATCCCCGGCGCCCTCTCCATCCCGCTGCGCGGCCAGTTCGCCACCTGGCTCGGCTGGCTGCTGCCCGACACCGCCCCGCTGGCCTTCGTCACCGGCGAGGACCAGGACCTCGACGAGCTGGTCTGGCAGGCCCACAAGATCGGCTACGAGCGCCTGGCCGGCCGGCTGGCCGGCGGCATGCGGGCCTGGCGCGAGGCCGAAGGAGCCGTCGCCGCAACGGAGTTCGTCACCCCGGAGGAGGCCGGGCAGCGCCCGTACCTGGACGTCCGGCAGGAGTCCGAGTTCGCCGCCGGGCACGTCCCGGGCGCCACCCACATCGAACTGGGCTCGCTGACCGGCCGCGCCGCCGACGCCCCGCAGGGCGCGCTGATCGCCTGCGGCCACGGCGAACGCGCGATGACCGCCGCCAGCATCCTGGAGCGCGCCGGGCACACCGGCCTGGCCGTCCTGCGCGGCGGGTTCGCCGAGTACGCCGCCGCCCGCGGTGTCCGCCTGGTCGAGGGGACGCAGGCACCGCGATGGTCTACCCGGCGCTGATCGCCTCCGTCTCCGACCACGCCCACCCCAGCCGATGCGCCAACAGGGACAAGTGGCGAATCTGCGGCGGGCGGAGAAACCGCATCCGGGGCTCCCCGGAGGCCGAGCGTGGAGGGCGACGGCATCCCCGCCTCGACGAGACGAGGAGACCCGATGCCACTCACCCCACTCCGCCCCCGTGCGGACCAGGGCGACACTCGGTCACCGGCCCCGACCGCACCGACCCGTGGTCCGGCACGATCGACTCGGGCGGGAGCAGCGGACGGCGTAGGAGCTGTGTCACCGGTCAGCCGGGTGGGGTCGGCACGCAGTGGCGCAGCACCACGCCCCTGCGCCACCGCACGCCGCCCGGCAGGTCGAACCGCCCCTGACGGCTCGCCACCGTGATCCGCTCGACGGCCAGCGTCGCCTTGGCCGTGCAGAAGCCCGCCCGCACCGCCACCAGCCTGCCCCCGCGCACGACGGCCACGATCCCGTTGAGCTCGAAGACCACCTCGATGTCCACTGCGAGGGTGCCGACCGGCACCCCGTCGACCGACACCTTCACCGTGGGGTGGTGGACCGACCTGACCCGGTGGTCCAGCAGTGCGACGACCTCCTCGCTGCCCGGGGCCGCGCACGTGTTCCGCGCGGCCGCCGCGAGCCCCGCGTGGGTGCGCCAGCCGCCGGCCACCAGATCGATCATGTCCAGTCCCAGGAAACCGTGGACGACACGCGCCACCTCCTGCTCGGCGGCCCGGGAAAGAGCCCTGTCCAGGCCGCCCAGGGCGGTGACCGCGTCCTGTCGGCGGAGGGCGTCGGCGAGTGGCTCCACGGTCCCCAGGAACGTCCCCAGGCAGTACGGGTCATCCGTCGCGACCATCGTCATCGCGCACCTCCTCGATGCTCTGCCGGCCCGGGTCCGGGTGCGGCTCCAGCCGGACGCTGCGCCCGGGCCCGGCGGGCCCGCCCCGCTCGGTCAGCTCCGCCCGGGCGTCGCCCCACGCGCCCGCCTCGGCCGTCACCGTGCCCGACGTGCCGCCCGTCCGCAGGACGCGGCGCAGCCCGAACGCCGTCAGGGCCGCCGCCGCGAGAGCGCCGAGGACGATCCAGAGCAGGTGGTCCGGCGGTGGCTGCGATGGGACCCGCTGGACGACGAGGACCGGGACGGTCTCGGTCACCGTGTGGGTGTCCGCGCATTCCACGGTGATCCGGTGGGAGCCCGTGGGTGCGTTCGACGGGACGGTGGCGGTCGCGTCGAACTTTCCCGACCCGTCGGCCGTGACCGGCCGCGACCTGGGCTCGTTGTCCCAGGAGAACACGACCTGGTGCGGTCCGGCGCTCCCGGGGCAGGCGTTCGTCCGGCCGGAAAGGTGCAGGGCGGCGCCCGGTGTCGCGGTCATCGTCCTGACGGGTGACGGCACGGCAGGCGTCGTCGTGGATCTGGTCGGCGCCGGGGCCTGGACGCGCAGGTGCGCGTCGGCCGTGATCCCCGCGACCGACGCACAGGACGCCCGCAGGTCGTGGTCGCCGCCGGCCGCGTTCGGGGGAACGGTGACCGGGGCGCTGAAGCTTCCGTCGTCGTTGGGCTTGCCGGGGCCGGGAAGCGTGGTGGTGTCCCACATCAGGGTGACGGAGTCGTCCGCGGGACAGGCGAAGCCGGTCCCGGACACAGTGGTGGTGGACCCCGGTGCCGAGCTGGGTGGATCCGCCGTCAGCGTGGGCGGCGCGACGGTGAACGTGGCGGTGGCCGAGGTGGAGGGAAAGCCCGCGCAGGTCACCGTGACCGTGTGCGGGCCGTCCTTGGCACCGTCGGGCACCGTGAACGTGCCGGTGGACGGCCCGTCTCTCCTGGTCTGGACGGTCGTGAGCTCCATGGCCGGGTCGTCCCAGGTCACGTCGGCGGGGACCGGGGTGGGGGACTCCTTGAGGCCGGCCAGGCAGACCTCGAACCCGGACAGCATCACCTGAACGGTCCCGAGCCGAGGTCCGTGCGTCGGTTTCAGGGAGACGGCCCGTCCCTGCGTGGTGGTCCTCGTGGGCGTGGGCGTGGGCGTGGGCGTCGGCGAAGGCGAGGGCGTCGGCGAGGGGCTCGCGCCTGTGGCGAGGGCGGCGAGGACGGCGAGGACGGCGAGGAGCGTGGCGCGGCCACCCGGTAACGCCTTCACCAGCGACTCCGTCCTCTGCCCGGCCCCGCCGCCCATTCTCACCACCGACCCGTGTGTGTGCACCCCGTGGTCGCGGAGCCCAGTGGGTCGGGGCGCTCGGCGGCGGGCGAATTCAGGGCGGTACGAGACTTTCCGTCAACTGTCGGCCAGGTGTAACTTCTCCGCCACCCGGCTACCGACCGGTAGCCATCTGGCTGCCTGACAGTCGCCGACGTCGGAGTTGTCCAGACTTCTCGGAGGCCTCACGTGTCACCCGTCACCCGTCGCACCTTCCTCGGCTCCGCCGCCGCCCTCGGTGCGGCGATCGGGCTGGACGCAGCCCTGTCCGGCGCCGCGCCGAGCGCGTCCGCCGCCACGGCCGGTACCACCGGGACGATCCGGGACATCAAGCACGTCGTGGTGCTCATGCAGGAGAACCGCAGCTTCGACCACTACTTCGGCACCCTGAAGGGCGTGCGCGGATTCGGCGACCGCACCGCCCTCCAGATCGCGGGCGGCACCAGCGTGTTCAACCAGCCGAACGGCGGCGGGCGGCAGTACCCCTGGCAGCTCAGCAAGACCAACACCTGGTGGTGGGGCGTCAGCGCCGAGCAGCTGGCGCAGTGCGACGGCTCGCTCGACCACTCGTGGTCCACCCAGCACCAGGCGTGGAACAACGGGAAGATGGACTCCTGGATCGCCGCCAAGGGCTCGGACAGGACCATGGGCTTCATGGCCCGCGAGGACATACCGTTCCACTACGCGCTGGCCGACGCCTACACCATCTGCGACGCGTACCACTGCTCGATCCTCTCGGCCACCGGCCCCAACCGCACCTACCTGTGGTCCGGCACGATCGACCCGGGCGCCACCGCGGGCGGTCCGGCCTACGACGGCGGCTCCGAGTCGGGCCTGCGCTGGCAGACCTACGCCGAGGCCCTGCAGAACGCGGGCGTGAGCTGGAAGGTCTACCAGAACGCCCACGACAACTTCGGCGACAACGGCCTCGCCTACTTCAACCAGTTCACCGGCGCACCGAGTTCGAGCCCGCTCGCCCAGCGAGGCATGGGCTCGGTGCCCAGTGGCACCGGCTCGACCCCGGACGACATCGCCGCCGCGATCAAGGCCGACGCGCTCGCGGGCACCCTGCCCCAGGTCTCCTGGGTGGTGGCCAACCAGCTGTTCTCCGAGCACCCGGACGGCCCGCCGGAGAACGGCGCGCACTTCGTCAACCTGGTGCTGCAGGCCCTGGCTGCCGACCCGGAGGTCTTCAACTCCACCGCCCTGTTCCTCAACTACGACGAGAACGACGGTTTCTTCGACCACGTGCCCCCGCCCGCGGCCCCGGCCGGCACCGCCGGCGAGTTCTGCAAGGACACCAACATCGGCCTCGGCTTCCGCGTCCCGATGATCGTGGTCTCGCCGTGGAGCCGCGGCGGCTGGGTCGACTCCCAGGTCTACGACCACACCAGCGTCATCCGATTCCTGGAGACCTGGACCGCAGCCCTGGGCACCCCCGCCGTCTGCCCCAACATCAGCACCTGGCGCCGCCAGGTCTGCGGCGACCTCACTGGCGCCTTCGATTTCACCAACCCCGTCCATGGCGTGCCCGCGCTGCCCGACACCAGTGCCACCATCAGCCAGGCCACCGCCAACCTGCAGATCAACCCCACGCCGGGCACCAACGCCATGCCCGCCCAGGAGCCCGGCAGCAAGCCCGCCCGCGCGCTGCCCTACCAGCCCAACGCCTGGGTCGGCCGGATCGAGTACGGCGCCAACGGCCGGATCCTGCTCTGGATCGACCTGGCCAACCAGGGCCCGCAGGCCACCGCCTGGGCACACTACTCGGTGTACGCCAACGCCTACCGCAGCGGCGGCCCCTGGCAGTACACCGTCGCCCCGTACGACACCGCGACCGGCGCCGACGGCAGCGCCACCGACTCCTTCGACATCGGCGCCGGCTACGGCAACGGGCAGTACGACCTCACCGTGCTCGGCCCCAACCGCACCCTGCGCCGCTTCGCCGGCAACGCGACCACCGCGGGCAAGACCGCGGAGGCCACCACCTCCTACGCGCCGGCGCCGGACACCGGCCAGCCGGCGGTCTGGTTCGCCATGACCAACACTGGCACCAGCACCGTCACCTTCACCATTACCGCCACCAACTACCGTACCGGCAGCTGGACTTACCAGGTCGGCCCCGGAGGCACCGTCCAGGACTACTTCAACGCCGTCACGATCGCGCATGGCTGGTACGACTTCACCGTCACCGTCGACAGCGACCCCGCCTGGAGCCGCCGCGCCACCGGCCACCTCGAAACCGGCGCCACCAGCATCACCGGCTGACTCGGCCCCATCGCCCCCGGCCCGCCGCGCTCCCCGCGTGGCAGGCCGGTTAGGCGTTCGACGACGGCGCGGGTTCGCGACGCTGCTCCAACCACGTGCGGCTCAGGTCCTCCCATATCGCCTGGTACCTGCTGAAGACGCCCTCGAGTTGGGGACGGGTCAGCTCGTCGGCCTGCGTCGACGCCACGAGGTACTCCAGGTCATCGGCGAGACGCCGGAAGCGGTACTGCGCCTCCTCCATCAGCACCCACCGGGAGCGCCAGTTGAAGAACGGCTCGGCAGCCGCCAGCGCCGTCACCAGGGCCACCAGCGCGAAGGCCAGGTCCGCCCACCTGTGCAGGCCCAGCAGGATGGTGGAGGCCGCGGACAGTGCCAGTGTCAGCATCTTGATCACGGAAGCGCGCCGACGGAACCGCACCTTCTTTCCGCGGGCGTAGTCGTGACCCTGGCGGATCTTGTCCAGCAGGAGAGCAGCCGTCTCCGTCGGGGTGAGCCCCACGCCCGGTGTGGCTCCGGCGGCGGTGAGGCGGATGCGCCGGGAGCGGGCCCGATCGGCCGCGCCGGCGCCGGCGCCGGGTCGTTCGTACGACTTTCGGATGACTCGGCGCGCGGGCATCCGGAGCGCCGGTTAGCGTCGGCCGCAACACGTCCTCAGTCCCGGAGGTTGCAGTGCAGCGGTGGATCGTCCTGACGGTACTGACCTCGGCCCTCACCGGCCTCGCCTCCCCGGCCCTGGCCGCCGACCCGGACCCGGTCGATGACCAGGTCACCACGACGGTGACCCTCGGTAGGGCCCAGATCGATCCGAAGATCCCCGGCCGGGTCCGGGTGGACGTCGACTACCTCTGCTCGGTCGCCGACGAAGCCCGCTCGCTCACCGTCTCGGTCGAGCAGAAGGACCCGGACGACACCTCCTCCATGGCCTTCGGCTCCAGCCGGACCGCCGAAGCCGACATCCTCTGCGACGGCACGACGCAGCAGCGGCAGCTGGTCGTCCAGTCCAAGACCGTCAACTGGATCCCGGGCGCCGACGCCGTCGTGATCGCCACGGTCTCCAACATCGGCGCCACCCCGTCGGCCGCCGCGGACTCCCGCCGGGTGAAACTCGCCGTCGGCTGATGCACCCGCCCGCCCGGGCCGCCGCCCTCCCGCGGCCCGGCGCCCCGTGCGCCGGCTGCCTCAGCGCCTACGTCGGCCCGGCCCCGGACGAGGCCAGCACCACCGCCGCCCCGCCCTCGGCGACTGCCTTCTCGTCGCCGACCCCCTTCACCGGCACGGTGACGATCCGCGACTTCGCCTTCGATCCCGCCGACTTCACCGTCCACCCCGGCGCCGTCGTCACCGTCCGCAACACCGACACCACCACCCACACCCTCACCGCCCAGGACACCACCTTCGACACCGGGCCCGTCGCCCCCGGCACCTCGGCCACCTTCACCGCGCCGACCCGGCCGGGGGCGTACTCCTACCTGTGCAGCTACCACCACTTCATGAGGGGCATCCTGACGGTGGCCTAGGCAGTGGATTGCCCTACGCTCGATGCCCTGCGAGTGGGGAGGGCGCAAGCGGTGGACAATCAGTCGACGGTGACGCACAGCGTCGTGCACGGCAACCTCGTGCAGGCCGGGAACGTCTACTTCGGCGGGCAGCCCCATGGGTACACGGACGACGACGACCCCTGGGCTCGGTGCGCCGCGCAGTCGCGCGCCTGGCGACACGTCCGGGAGGACCCGGATGCGGAGCTGTACCGGCGGGCGGTGATCGCAGCCGTACGGGAGCTGGTCCGGCTGCGGGACGAGGTCGAACTCGCGGACGACCCCTGGCAGGACCCCGGGGTCGCCGGACGCTTCGCTGACCGGGTCGGCTGGCTGCTCGGTGACGAGCCGCTGGATCTCTACCCGGCCGAAGCCGCGTTGCTGGCCGTGCTGCCCTTCCTCTACCGGGTGCGCTCGCTGCGGCTGGCCGCAGCGCGGGTGGGCGTCCAGCCGACCGACCTCCAGCCCACCGACGACCTCGACAGCGACCGGGCGGCCTACGAGCAGTTCATCGAGTCCCACGACCTGCTGGTTCACCGCGCCCGGACCCGGCCCGACTCGGCGGAACCCCTCGGCTGGTGGCTATTCCACCGCTGGCTCGCCCAGCACGAGGACCTGGCCGACCCTGAGGGCGTCCTTGAGCTTCTCAACCAGCTGCCGACCCTTACCAAGCTCGGCGAGACCTTCTCGCCGAAGCGCATCTGTGCCTTCCTGCACGGCCTTCGCCGAGGCCCCGACGTCGGCAATCGCGACTACCTCCACAGCCTGCGCGAGGACGACCACCTGCGGGCACCCGGCGAACAGCACGTCCGGGAAAAGCGGTTGGCCCTCCTGCTGGCGCTCGCGTACGGAACCGCCATCGAGATGACGGCGCTGCCCGACATCATCGCCGAACACCTCGGCATCCCGCACGCGGTCGACCTCGCGGAGCTGCGCCGCACCCTGGACGAGGCCGCCTGGGGCGGTACCTATGACCTGCCGGTGCTCCGGGCGGAGTGCCACCATGAGGCGGTGGTCGAAGGCCTGCGGTCGTACACCGTCCGGGCCGATGAACTCCTCCACGCCGTCCGCCGGGTCCTCAAGGAGCACCCGCTACCGACCCGCCTCACCTCCGACGAGGCAACCCCCGCCGCCGGGGCCTTCACGGACGGCGCCCGGTTCCGCCTCGATGAACGCCGGGTACGCGGCCTGCTGATGGGCGTCGAGCTCTACCGCGACCGTGACCTGGCGGTCCGCGAGCTGTACCAGAACGCCCTGGACGCCTGCCGCTACCGCCGGGCCCGCACGGAGTACCTCGACCGCACCAACCCCCTGGCCAGCTACACCTACGACGGCCGTATCGAGTTTCGCCAGGGCGTGGACGATGACGGCCGCGCCTATCTGGAGTGCCAGGACAACGGCGTCGGCATGGGCGAGGCCGAGCTGCGCGGCGTCTTCTCCAACGCCGGCGCGCGTTTCGCCGAGCAGCTCGACTTCAAACTCGAACGCGCCGAGTGGAGGAAGACGGACCCGCCCGTTGAGCTGTACCCCAACAGCCGTTTCGGCATCGGGGTGTTGAGCTACTTCATGCTCGCCGACGAGATCTCGGTGACCACCTGTCGGATGGACGCCACCGGCCAACTCGGCCCGCTCCTGGACGTTTCCATCTACGGCCCCAGCCACCTGTTCCGCATCGTGGAGCAGCGGGAGAACGGTCGCGAGCCCGGCACAACGGTCCGCCTCTACCTGCGTGACGACATCGAGCTCGAAGATTCGTGGTCCGTGCTGGCCGTTCTCCAACGCCTGCTGGGCATCGCTGAGTTCCGTACCTCTGCCGTGCATGGCGAGCACAGGGAGGTCTGGGAACCGGGTGTTCTCAGGCTCCGAACAGGCGCTCTGAACGAGGCTTTCGGCCTCAACGTGGGAGGCCTGCTGGTGCCATGGACCTGCGCTCCGGACGGCGCTCAGGTGGTCTGGTGCGAAGAGGGCGGCGCTTTGCTGGTGGACGGCTTGTTCGTGGAACCTGAGGTACAGCGGGGGGTCTTCTCGCCATGGGGCCGAAGTCTCGCCGGCGCAGTGGTGAATCTGTCCGGCCACTTTGCGCCTGGGAAGCTCTCGGTTGATCGGCGCCGCGTCATCGATGACGTGTCGGGTACGGTCGGCGCCTTGTTGGCCGACGCGGCTGGCGAACTTGTCCGGTCCGACTCGGCGCTGCTCCGCATGGAGTGGATCGGGTGGCTTACGGAACAGAGCGTCCAGCTCGCGGACCTGGTGGCAGCGGAGGCGATGCGACAGGGCCGTCAGATGGAGTCGGGCGGTATGACCTTCGATCTCGGAGGAGCCGGATGCTTCCCGGCTGATGGGAGGATTCTCAACGCTGTGGGCGTCGGCTTCCTGGGCGGGACGGCACGGAGGAACAGGGCGAGCGAAGAGCCACCGGACCATGTTGTTCTCTGGCGGCTGATGGCGCACGGCATGGCGGACCGATTGGGGTCGTCGGAGGAGGTATATCCGGAGGTTCTTAAAGCCGGAACCGTCAAGTTGGCGATGCCCTCGGACCTGGCTGTTCTGGCTCCGCGCGGCTCTCGGAGGCGGGCGAACCGCTGGCGGGATCCGGTGTTCGGGGACTGGCTCTCCGAAGCGGCCATCGAGTTGGGCATGACCCAGGGCGACGTGATCAAACGCGCCGCAGAGTTCGGCCTTGTCACCGGCAGCATACAAGCGTCCGGGGCAGCTGATGATGTCTTGGACTCTTCACCGGTCAGTGCAATCGAACTTCTGAGGTTCTGCTGGGGCCCGGACGTTCGGGTCCAGGAAGCGGCCGAGGAGATGGTCCGAAGAGGCAGGTCGATTTCCGCCGATGTGCTTGATGCGGCGAAGGCCATGGTGGCCGACCCGGTGTTCCTACGGGACACCCCGGGGTCTTCGCGGTTCTTCGACATGTTTGAGCAGGGTGGTGCAATCACTCTGGGGCATCTTGCGAAGGTGAGTCGGGTGCTGGGGATGTCGGTTGCCGAGGTTAGCGAGGCCTTTCGCGAGCACGGAGTGGTAGCGGATGCGGCTGGCCTGCCGGCCTTTCCCTCGGATGCGGACGTGAGGTTGCTCAGTGCACGCCTCGACGGCCTGGGCCCCTGGCTCAAGCGTTCGAGGGACGTGCCGGTATCCCATGTGCTGAGAGTGGCGAAGAACGCATCGATCGGCGTGGGGGAGGCAGTCGAGCGGCTGATGACCTTTGGGTTTTCGGTTCATCCGCTACCTGAAGACGCCAAAGCCGACGACGCCGAGCTCTTCTGGGGAATGGATTCCCGGTTCGGCCGCCGGGGCCAAGTTTCCTATCTGCAGCTCTTCAAGGCCACCAGAAGTGGCAGACGTACTGTCAAGGAGGTCATCGACCGGTTCCGAATCTACGGATTCGAGGTCCCCCTGTCTGTTCCAGATGTGCTCGACCCCCTGGACCTTCGGCTGTTCTCCGGCCAAGGCCCGATGAGCTGGCCGGAGACTGTGGTGGGCGGCGTCGTGCCGTTCGCCAGCGTGATCACGGCGGCGATTGAGATGGGCCGACAGCCGGATGAACTTGCGTGTCACCTCAAGTCCCGTGGGATTTCGGTGTCCTCCTACGCGCTCCCCCCGAACGTCACCCTGGCCGAGGCCGCGGAGCTGGTTGATGTGTTCCCGATTGAGCGACTTCGCGGCACGTATTCCCTGGCAAGGCTCCTGAGAGAGGCGCAGCGCTGCGGAAGGCCCGCCTGGGAGCTTCACTCCTGGCTGTATGACTGGGGTATCACCGACCGGACCTTCACGGAGACTCTCCACGCAGCACTAGCAAAGGTGCCCATGGCCGACCCCTCCTGAGGGCCGAAATCCACCCGCGAACAGGGCTGCTTTGCCATACCCCAATGTTCTACAGTTCTGTAGAAATACGTGAGACAGCGAACGGGGGGCACGGCATGGACAGGCCGCTTCGACTGCCGCAGCAGGACCGGGCCGACTTCGAGACCGAGCTCGGCAAGGCGCTGGCGGCGCCGCAGGTGCGGGCCGCGCTGCGGGACAGCGGGGAGGAGTCGCGGGGGGGGGGGGGAGCGGTTGCGGCGGACGGCGCGGGAGAACGCCGAGTACGTGCTGGCCGCGGCGGCACCGGAGTACGAGCGGTACGCGGCGCTTCGGGCGGACGCCGACTCGGCGGCCCGGCTGCCGGTGGACGCACCGGCGCGGGAGCGGGCGTCCGGATGGTGGGGGGTGCTGGGGGTGATAGTGCCGATCGTCGCCGCCGCGGCCGCCGCGGTGCTCCTGCTGCTCGGCTACCTGCTGGGGCTGGCCGAGGACATGGAGGTGCTGGGGCGGGCGCTGGTGACCGCCGGGTGGGTGGCCGCCGGGGTGGCGGCGGTGTGCCTGCTGGTCGGCGGGCTGGGGCTGTTGGGGGCGGCGACCCGGGCCCAGGGCTCGGCGGCGGCCGAAGAGGCCGAGGGCCTGGGGGAGTTGGTGCAGGCGCGGGACGCCTGGCGGTCGGCGCTGGCGGAGCGCGGGTTGGTGCCGTTCCTGGTGGCGCAGGCGAACGTGGGCCGACGGGTCTGACCAGGGGCGGGCGGCGCCTGGCGGGGGGAGTGTCAAGGCGAGGTCGGGTCGGGTAAGGGGCGGTTAAAATCCCTGCCCGCCCGTGGAGTTGGCGAGCCGGTCGCGGTGGTGCCGGACCGGGGGTGATCGGCCCTGGTGGGACGGGTGCGGTGGCGCGCCGGAGTGTGTCGGGCGGCGTGCCCGTGGACGGGTGGCATTGCGTCGTGTCCTGTGCGGGGCCTTGTGCGCGAGGGGCGGTGAAATATCATATGGCGCATTGCACAGCGGCGCCCCGAGGTGAGACCCGGTTCCCCGTCTCGTCGCAACCCCGTTGGCGATCAGTCAGCTCTGCATGCCTGCCGCAAACGTGCGTCCCCCTCCCCCACGTCACGAGAGACGGAAGCCGACCCGTGTTCAGATTCCGATCCCGCACCTCCACGGGCGCCCAACGCGCCCCGCGGACCGCCTTGGTGGCCCTCGCGGCCGCGCTGGCCGGCGCAGCGCTCAGCAGTCCGCTGTCCGCCATGGCCGACTCCCACGCGCCGCGGGCTGCCACCGTCGCGGTTCAGCCGGGCACCCCGAAGACGGCCGCCGCCCCGCAGAAGTCCGGTCCGCGCCGGGCCAGGGCCGCCAGGACCGGTCCGGTAGCCACGGCGAACACCGGTGGCGGGAAGACTCCCCAGCTGGTGGACGGCGCCGACCCGGGCAGCGGTAAGGACGGCGACGGCAACGTCGCGAACCAGTACGACCTCCAGGTCACCTACAAGGGCGGCCAGGAGTCGACCGGCGTGGTGATCGGCGCGCCCAAGGTCTACCTGGTGCTCTGGGGCTCCCAGTGGGGGACCCCGTCGACCAACTCGACCGGCGACGTCGTGACGACCGGGGACCCGGATCAGGCCGCCCCGTACCAGCAGGACTTCTTCAAGGGCCTCGGCAGCGCCGGCGACGGCTGGAGTGCCGTCCTGACCCAGTACTGCGAGGGCATAGCGGCCGGTTCCGTCCAGTGCCCGGCCGGGGCCGCGCACATCCCGTACCCGCAGGCGGGGAGCGTGCTCGCGGGTGTCTGGGTGGACAACGGCGCCCCCGCGCCGCAGGCCGCGACCGAACCGCAGCTCGGTGCCGAGGCGCTGGCCGCTGCCAAGCACTTCGGCAACCTGACCGAGGCGCAGAACCGCAACGTCCAGTACGTCATCGACTCGCCGCAGGGCGCCGACCCGGACAAGTGGAAGGAGCTGGGCTACTGCGCCTGGCACGACTTCCAGCGCTCGCCGTACGGCCAGCTCGCCTACACCAACATGCCGTACCTGACGGATGTGGCCGGCTGCGGCACCAATTGGTTCGGCGAGAACACCCCGAGGGGCCGACTGGACGGTTACGGGATCATCGGCGGCCACGAGTACGCGGAGACGGTGACCGACCCGAACACCCCGGGCGGCTGGACCGACGCCACCGGCCAGGAGGTCGGGGACAAGTGTGCCTGGATCCCGAAGGGCGCCAACGGCGGGCTGTTCTTCGAGGACCTGCCGACGGGCAGCTTCCCGCTGCAGACCCTGTGGTCCAACACCGACCACCTGTGCATGGCTTCGGACCCGGTGGTGACCGGTCCGCCGGTCTCGGTGAGCACGATGTGTGACCGGACCGACAAGGCCGGGCAGCCGCTGTCGGTCCCGGCGGTGGGCGTGTCCAGCAGCGGTTCGGCCCTCACCTACAGTGCCACCGGGCTGCCGCAGGGGCTGGCCATCGACGCGAACAGTGGGGTGATCTCCGGCACCGCCGCCGCGACCAACGGCTACCAGCGGATCACCGTGACGGCGACGGACGCAGCGGGCAAGGCGGCGTCCACCGGCTTCTGGGAGAACGTCAGCGCCGCCGGTGGGACGGGCTGCGGCTCGATCGAGCAGCTCATCGACCCCGGCTTCGAGAACGGCTCGGCGGACGTCAACCACACCGTGATGACGGACGCCTGGAGCCCGTCGGGGTACAACATCATCACCCCGTCCAGCCTGCACGCGCCGCACTCCGGCTCGTGGTACGCCTGGCTCGGCCAGAACACCGGGACGGACGACTCCATCACCACCTACCTGAACACCTACCCGGGCTACGGGCGGGCGGGCTTCTCCTTCTGGCTCGACACCGAGTCGGCCAACGCCTCCACCACCGCGCCCGACACACTGTCGCTGGTGGCGATCAACCAGTACACCGGGCAGCCGATCGGCACGGTGAAGACCTGGAGCAGCCAGAACCCGACCAACGGCTACCAGTACCAGTCGGTGGATCTCTCCTCGGTCATCGCCCAGGTCGGTTGGGGGACCACCATCGGTCTCAAGCTGGTCTCCCACGAGACCGGCGCGACCCCGACCACCGCGTTCCTGATCGACGACGCCTCGGCCCGGGAGAGCTGACCTCGCACCCGAACGTCGGCCCCGGCACCGCGCGTTGCGGTGGCGGGGCCGACGCCGCTGCGATCACGGCCCGGGGGTCAGGGCCCGGGCAGCGGTCGGGGGCCGGTGTGTGTGCGGGCGGCGTCGGTCAGGAGCTGGACGGCGTCGAGCGGGATGTCGAGCCGCCGGGCGATCCACGGTGCCGGGCGGCCGGCCTTGGCGAGCATCCAGGCCGAGTACAACTGGCCGAGCTGGGGGGCGCGTTCGGCGAGCAGCAGGGGGCGGACGGCTTCCATCGGGAAGCCTTCGAGCGCCCGGGCGCTGTACTCGCGCCCGTTGGGGCCGAGCGGTGGCAGCGGCAGCGGGCGGCGGGCGTCGAGCCAGCGGCTGAACAGCACCGCGCCGACCACCAGCAGCCCGGAGCAGGAGGCACCGATCAGGATGCCGCCGATCACCGGGCGGTCCTCCTCCTGCGCCATGCCGAGGGCGACCTCCTCCAGGACGAGCAGCCCGAGGGCGGCGAGCAGGACCGCCGCCTCGCGCGGGCGCGGGAAGAGCCGGGACGTCGTCATGGGGAACCTCTTCCTCGGCAGGGGCGCCGGGGGTTGGGGGCGGGCGCGGCGACTCACCTTCCGTACAACGGTGGCGGGCGGCCCGGGGCACGCCTGGACGACCAGGCGGGTGGAAGTCCGGTCCGCCGAGTTGACGTGACGTCAGAACGTCACCGAGTGGGCCGAGTTCTGCCGGATGGCGGCTCGGAAGTTCGGGAGCAGACGTGGGCGTGGTCGCGGGCCGGACTCCTGCGGTCCATGGGTCTCGACTCCTTCCGGTCGGGCGCGCCGGGATTGGTGCGGACGTCGACGGGGCGGGGACTCATCTTGCGGACCTGTCGCCAGCATAGCCCGGTCATGTCAACTTCGACAGAATTGTCGACGTGGGCATGCGGAGCGGCCAACTCCCCGGCCGCCTTTGGGCGATCAACCAGTGCGCAACCGGTGCGAATGGTGCCCGGACCCACTCGTGACGCCCGTGCGCCGGCGGCTTCAATCGGCCTACCGAAGGAACGGGACCGGCCGAGGACGGTGGGGCGACATGGATCTGAACACGGTGGCCGAGATGCGCGACGCCCGTCTCGGCGGGGGTTGGCGGCCCGGCGACGCCTGGCTCGGCGGCGGGACGTACCTGTTCTCCGAGCCGCAGCCGCACATCCGCCGGCTGATCGACCTCGGCCGGATGGGCTGGGAGCCGCTCACCCGCACCCCGGACGGCGGCCTGGAGATCGCCGCCACCTGCACCGTCGCCCAGCTGTCCCGCTACGGCAGGACCGCCGGGTGGACGGCCGCGCCGCTGGTCGAGCAGTGCTGCCGGGCCTTCCTGGCCTCCTGGAAGATCTGGAACCTGGCCACCGTCGGCGGCAACCTCTGCAACGGCCTGCCGGCCGGCCCGATGATCTCGCTCACCGCCGCCCTGGACGGCGTCTGCCTGCTGCGCGCCCCTTCCGGCGAGCAGCGCCGCGTCCCGGTCGCGCAGTTCGTCACCGGCGCCGGGCGGAAGGACCTGCGGCCCGGCGAACTGCTGCGCTCGATCACCCTGCCCGCTCGCGCCCTGGCGAGCCGCACGGCCTTCCGCCAGGCCTCGCTGTACGGGCTGGGCCGCTCCGCAGCCCTGGTGATCGGCACCCTGGACCCGGTGGACGGCTCGCTCACCCTCACCGTCACCGCCTCCACCGTCCGCCCGATCCGGCTCTGGTTCCCGCCCGGCGCGAACGCGGCGGCCGTCGAGGAGGCGGTCCGGGACGGCATCCGGCCGCAGGAGTACGTCGACGACATCCACGGGCTGCCCGCCTGGCGGCGGCACCTGACCTTCCGCTTCGCCGAGCAGATCCGCCACGAGCTGACAGAGGAGGCAGCGCGATGAGCTTCGCGATGCACGTCAACGGGCAGCCCACCGACGCCGAGCCCCGCCCCGGCCAGTGCCTGCGCACCTACCTGCGCGAACGCGGCTGGTTCGGGGTGAAGAAGGGCTGCGACGCCGGCGACTGCGGCGCCTGCACCGTCCAGGTCGACGGTGAGCCGGTGCACAGCTGCCTCTACCCGGCGGTCCGGGCCGAGGGCCGCTCCGTCACCACCGTCGAGGGCCTGGCCGGCCGGGACGGCGAACTGCACCCGATGCAGCAGCGCTTCCTGGACGCCCAGGGCTTCCAGTGCGGCTTCTGCACGGCCGGCCTGCTGATGACCACCTCCGCCCTGGACGCCGAGCAGCTCACCGACCTGCCGCGCGCCCTGAAGGGCAACCTGTGCCGCTGCACCGGCTACCGGGCGATCGAGGACGCGGTCCGGGGCGTGAAGCACACCGAATCGCCGTGCGCCGGCCAGGCCGTCGGCCGTAGCCTCGGTGCCCCGGCCGGCCCGCAGGTGGTCACCGGCACCGCCCGCTACACCTTCGACCTCGACGTGCCCGGACTGCTGCACATGAAGCTGCTGCGCTCCCCGCACCCGCACGCCCGGATCGTCTCCATCGACACCTCGGCCGCCCTGCGCGTCCCCGGCGTGCACGCCGTGCTCACCCACCGCGACGCGCCCGAGCGGCTGTACTCCTCCGCCCGGCACGAGCACCCCACCGAGGACCCGGACGACACCCGCGTCCTGGACGACGTGGTCCGCTTCGTCGGCCAGCGGGTCGCCGCCGTGGTCGCCGAGAGCGAGGCCGCCGCCGAGGAGGGCTGCCGCCGGATCGCCGTCGAGTACGAGCAACTCCCTTACGTCATCGACCCGGAGGAGGCGATGGCCCCGGGTGCGCCGGTGATCCATCCCAAGGGCCCGGAGTCTCGGATCGCCCGCGCCGAGAACAACGTCTGCGGCGAGGCCCACGGCGAGACGGGCGACGTCGGACAGGGCTTCGCCGAGGCGGACCTCGTCTACGAGGAGACCTTCCGGACCCAGCGGGTGCAGCACGCCAGCCTGGAGACCCACGGCTGCGTCGTCTACTTCGAGGAGGCCGAGGAAACGGGGGAGGAGCGGATCGTGGTCCGGTCCTCCACCCAGGTGCCCTTCCTCACCCGGCGTGCCCTGTGCGACCTGTACGACCTGCCGATGGAGAAGGTCCGGGTGGTGGCGGGCCGGGTCGGCGGCGGCTTCGGCGGCAAGCAGGAGATGCTCACCGAGGACATCACGGTGCTCGCGGCGATGCGGCTGCACCGGCCGGTGAAGCTGGAGTTCACCCGTGCCGAGCAGTTCTACGGCGCCACCACCCGGCACCCGTTCCGGATCACCGTCAAGCTCGGCGCCAAGCGGGACGGCACCCTGACGGCCATCCAGTTCCGAGTGGTGTCCAACACGGGGGCGTACGGCAACCACGGGCCGGCGGTGATGTTCCACAGCGTCGGCGAGTCGATGGGCGTCTACCGGGCACCGCACAAGAAGGTGGACGCGTACTCCGTCTACACCAACGGCGTGCCCGCCGGGGCCTTCCGCGGCTACGGCCTCGGCCAGGTCACCTTCGCGGTGGAGTCCGCGATGGACGAGCTCGCCCGGCGGCTGGGCCTCGACCCGCTCGTCCTGCGCGAGAGGAACATCATCGGACCCGGCGAGCACATGGAGGGCCCGCTCGGCGAGGAGGAGGACCTCCACATCGCCAGCTACGGCCTCGACCAGTGCCTCGGCGTCGTCCGCACCGCCCTCGCGAACGACACCAGTGCCGAACTCGCCCCCGAGGGCTGGCTGGTGGGCCAGGGCTTCGCGATGGCGGCCATCGCCTGCGGCCCGCCTGGCGGCCACATCGCCGACGCCACGGTGAAGCTCCTGGAGGACGGCACGTACGACATCGCCGTGGGCACCGCCGAGTTCGGCAACGGCACCACCACCGTCCACAAGCAGATCACCGCCGGGGCCCTGGGCACCACCGTGGACCGGATCACCATCCGGCAGTCCGACACCGACGTCGTCCGGCACGACACCGGCGCCTTCGGCTCGGCCGGCACGGTCGTCGCGGGCAAGGCGGTGATGAAGGCGGCCAACGCGCTCGCCGAGCAACTCCTCACCTTCGCCGCCGAGTACGCCCGCACCCCACGCAGCCTGCTGCGGCTCGCCGCCGACGCGGTCGAGTGCGACGGGCGGGTGATCACGCTCAAGGAGATCTTCGAGGCCGCCCGCGGCAAGGGCGTCACGCTCGCCGCCGACGGCCACTTCGGCGGCTCGCCGCGCTCGATCGCCTTCAACTCCCAGTGGTTCCGCATCGCCGTCGACCCGGACACCGGCGAGATCCGCATCCTGCGCAGTGTCCACGGCGCCGACGCCGGAAAGGTGATGAACCCGCTGCAGTGCCGGGGCCAGGTCGAGGGCGGGGTCGCCCAGGCGCTCGGCGCGACGCTGTTCGAGCGGGTGCTGCTGGACGAGCGGGGCGAGGTCACCACCGCGGCCTTCCGCCGCTACCGGCTCCCGGCGTACGCCGACGTGCCGCGCACCGAGGTGCACTTCTCCGACACCTCGGACGCGATCGGCCCGCTCGGCGCCAAGTCGATGAGCGAGAGCCCGTTCAACCCGGTCGCCCCCGCCTTCGCCAACGCGCTGCGCGACGCCACCGGCATCCGCTTCACCGACCCGCCGTTCCTGCGCGACCAGGTGTGGCAGGCGCTGGCCGACCGGAGGCAGTGACGAGGCGGTCACCCTGGGTGGGGGATCCTCTTCCCCGGCCGGTGGTCCACAGTGGTAGGGGAGGCCGGGACGGATGGGACTCACCAGTCACAAACTGCTGGCGCTGGCGGCGCTGCTCGCGGTGGCCACCGTGCTCGGCACGCTCTGGGTCTGGCCCAGGCTCGCCGTCCGCAGCTGGCCCGCGATGTTCCTGCGGCTGGGCACCATCGCCCTCACCCAGGTGGCCCTGCTCGCCACGCTCGGGCTCGCCGTCAACGATTACTTCATCTTCTACAGCAGCTGGTCCGACCTGCTCGGGCGCGAGCACGGCGCCGGTGTCATCCAGGGCACCAGCACCACTCCGGGCACCAGCACCACTCCGGGCGCCAGCACCACTCCGGGCGCCAGCACCACTCCGGGCGCGACCGGCACCCCGGGCGCCACCGGCACCCCGGCGGGCGGGCGCCCCGGGGTGCAGACGCTCGGCACGGCCGAGATCACCGGCGCCGGCTCGGCCAGCCGGGACCCGGCCCGGATCGGCCGGCTCGACCAGGTCCGGCTGCCCGGCACCACCACCGGGCTGAGCACCGACGGGTACGTCTACCTGCCGCCGCAGTACTTCCAGCCCGGCAACGAGGGTCGGCACTTCCCGGCCGTGCTGGTGATGACCGGCTTCCCCGGGGACGCCAAGAACCTGGTCACCAAGCTGCGCTACCCGGCCACCGAACTCGACCTGCTGCACAAGGGGACGATGAAGCCGACCGTACTGGTGCTGATGCGGCCCTCGCCCAGCATGCCCCGGGACAGCGAGTGCGAGGACATCCCGCACGGCCCGCAGGCGCAGACCTACTTCACCACCGATGTGCCCGCCGACCTGCGGGCCTCCTACCGGGTGCTGGGCGGCGCGGACAGCCTGGGCGTCATGGGCGACTCGACCGGCGGCTACTGCGCCCTCAAGCTCGGCATGGTGCACCCGGAGGTCTTCCCGGTCGCGGCCTCGCTCTCCGGCTACTTCAAGGCCCCGGAGGACGTGACCACCGGCGACCTCTTCGGCGGCAGCCGGCAGCGCCGCGACGAGGCGGACCTCAACTGGCGCCTCGCCCACCTGCCGCCGCCCGCTCTCGCCGTGCTGCTCGCCGACAGCAAGGAGGACGGCAGCACCTACGCCGACTCCACCGCCTTCGCGGCGGCCGCCCGTCCGCCCCTGGTGGTGGTCCAGGCGACGGTGGACACCGGCGGCCACAACTTCACCACCTGGAACCGGCTGATCCCGCCCTCGCTCAGCTGGCTCAGCGCGCACCTGTCGGGTCCGGCGTAGCGGCGCGTCGGGACGGCTGCGCGCTCACCGCGCGAGCAGCGGCAGCGGTGCCCCCGTACGGGCGGGCAGTTCGAGGCGGGTCAGCAGCGCCGACGGCGAGACCTCGACCACCCGGCAGCCGGCCCGGTGCCGGCAGTGCCGGGCGACCGACGTGCCGCGCAGCCGGTCGAAGCCGCGCCGGGTGGCGGCGCCGAGGACCAGCAGGTCGTCCGGGCCGGTGACGGCGGCGACCAGGGCGGGCCCCGGCTCGGCGTTCACCACCATGGGGTGGATGACCAGGCCGGAAGGGTAGCCGCCGTAGGCCTGCTCGAAGGCGATGTCCAGCCGCCGCCGGGCGGCGTGCTCCAGCTCGGAGAGCGGGCGCAGCCCGTCCTTGTCGCCCGCCGTCCACGCGGCGACGGGCACCAGCACGGCCTCGTGCCGGGCCGCCTCGCCGACGGCGTGGTAGAGGGCGGCCAGACTGCTCAGTGATCCACTCAAGCCGACGATCACTCGGGATGTGCCGGTCATGGCCGTTCGCCTCCGTCTCCCCGGTAGGTCACTCCGGTCGAGTTCCGCCGGTTCGGTACTCCTTGCTTCGGATGACTCCAGTGAACCCCGGAACAGCACCGTCCGTACTGCCGCTGACACCGTCATGACGCCGGTCGCGCACATCTTGACGGCCTTCTGACAGGTCCGCCGCTTCGGAGGGCTCAGCCCAGTCCCGGCACGAACTGGATCAGCAGGTCGATCGCCTTGATCCCGAGGAACGGCAGGATCAGCCCGCCCAGCCCGTACACCCGCAGGTTGCGCCGGAGCAGGTCGGTCGCGGAGGCGGGCTGGTAGCGCACGCCGCGCAGCGCCAGCGGGATCAGCGCGATGATGATCAGCGCGTTGAAGATGATCGCGGAGGCGATCGCCGAGGTGGGGCTGTGCAGTTCCATGATGTTGAGGTGGTGCAGCCCGGGGTAGGCGTTCGCGAACATCGCGGGGATGATCGCGAAGAACTTGGCCACGTCGTTGGTGATCGAGAAGGTGGTCAACGCGCCCCGGGTGATGAGGAGTTGCTTGCCCACTCGGATGATGTCGATCAGCTTGGCCGGGTTGGAGTCGAGGTCGACCATGTTGCCGGCCTCCTTGGCGGCCGGGGTGCCGGAGTTCATCGCGACGCCGACGTCGGCCTGGGCGAGGGCGGGGGCGTCGTTGGTGCCGTCGCCGGTCATCGCGACCATGTTCCCGGCGGCCTGCTCGCGCCGCAGGTGGGCGAGCTTGTCCTCGGGGGTGGCCTCGGCGAGGAAGTCGTCCACGCCGGCCTCCTCCGCGATCGCCCTGGCGGTCAGCGGGTTATCGCCGGTGACCATGACGGTGCGGATGCCCATCCGCCGCAGCTCGGCGAAGCGTTCGGCGATGCCCTCCTTGACCACGTCCTTGAGCTCGACCACGCCGAGCGCCCGGGCGCCGTGCCGGTCGTGCACGGCGACCAGCAGCGGAGTACCGCCGGTCTCGGCGATCCGGTCCACCAGCGGCTTGGCCTCCATCGGCAGTCGCCCGCCGGAGTCCACCACCCAGCGGGCGACGGCCGCGGCCGCGCCCTTGCGGATCAGGCAGCCGTTGCCGTCCGGCCAGCGCAGGTCGACGCCGCTCATCCGGCTGTGCGCGGTGAACGGCACGGGCTGCTGCTCGCCCAGTTCGCCGGGGGCCCTCGGCGGCACCCAGTACTGACGGTACGTCAGTTCGATCAGCGAGCGACCCTCCGGCGTCTCGTCCGCGACGGACGCCAACTGTGCCGCCTCGGCGAGCTGTTCCATCGTGGCGCCGGGCAGCGGGTGCAGCGCGACGGCCCGGCGGTTGCCGTGGGTGATGGTGCCGGTCTTGTCGAGGAGCAGCACGTCGACGTCGCCTGCGGCCTCAACTGCCCGGCCGGACAGGGCGATCACGTTGCGCTGCACGAGGCGGTCCATCCCGGCGATGCCGATCGCGGACAGCAGGGCGCCGATCGTGGTCGGGATCAGCGCGACCATCAGCGCGACCAGCACGATCGTGGTCTGCGGCGCGTGGGCGTAGATGGCCATCGGCTGGAGCGAGACGACCGAGAGTAGGAAGACGATGGTGAGGGAGGCGAGCAGGATGTTCAGCGCGATCTCGTTCGGCGTCTTCTGCCGGTCGGCGCCCTCGACCAGGGCGATCATCCGGTCCACGAAGCTCTGCCCGGGGCGGGAGGTGACCCGGACGATCAGGTGGTCGGAGAGCACCCTGGTGCCGCCGGTGACGGCGGTGCGGTCGCCGCCGGACTCGCGGATGACGGGTGCGGACTCGCCGGTGATCGCCGACTCGTCGACGCTCGCGACGCCCTCGACCACCTCGCCGTCCTGCGGGATGACCTCCCCGGCCGGGACGAGCACGATGTCGTGCAGCATCAACTCCTCGGCGGGGAGCACCTCGTGGCGGTGGTCGCGGGTGCCGACCCGCCAGTGCAGCAGCCGTCGGGCCGTCGTCCCCGCCTGGGCGCGGCGCAGCGATTCGGCCTGCGCCTTGCCCCGGCTCTCGGCCACGGCCTCGGCGAGGTTGGCGAACAGCACGGTCAGCCAGAGCCAGAAGGAGATCATCCAGGCGAAGACGCTCGGGTGGATCACCGCGCTGATGGTGGTGAGCGCCGAGCCGGTCTCGACCACGAGCATCACCGGGTTGCGCACCATCACACGCGGGTCGAGCTTGCGGACGGCGGCGGGCAGTGCCTCGGCCAGCTGCCGTCGGGTGATCAGCGTGCGGCGGCCTTTGGGTGAGGACGGGCGGTGGCTCGGATGGTGCTGCGGGGGCTGCTCGGGTGCGGGCGCTGGGCGGCGGAACCAGTCGGTTCGGGTGGCGGTGGCAGCGGTGGCATCCGGGGTGGTGAGGGCCGAACGGCGCATCGTCTCGGGGACCTTCCGGGCCGCCCCCGAAGCGGCGGGGCGGCGGGCTCGGTGGCGACGGGGAACGGCCGACAGCCCACCACCCGATCCGGCCGCGCCATGCGGCTCTTGACGCAGGCTTGGCGGGGAACCGGCCGTCCTTGACATTTCCCTGACACCACCCCTGAATGGCTCGAACGTCCGTTCAGGGGTGGTGTCAGGAGGGCGTCAAGGTCGGCGGCCGGGGCGTACGGCCTGCGTCAAGGGCAAGGCCGGTCGGTGTGCGGAGGGTTTCCACTGGAGGGGTCCGGGCCATGCGGCCCACCGTCCGAAGGGACCCTCGCCATGAACGACTCCGCCCTCGCCGTCGAGCCGCCGCTACGCCGGGTGGTCCGGCTGCTCGACCGCCCGGCCGCTCCCGAGCCGCCGGTACGGCCTTCGGAGCCCGCGCCCGCCCACGACCGTAGCCGCCCGGCGCACTGCCGCATCGCGATGCAGTTCGAAGACTGACCCGAGGAGAGCCACCATGACCCAGCTCACCGCCGCCGTACCCGTTCCCGCCGCCGCCTCCGCTGTCGCGCTCGGCGGCCCCTGGCCGGCCTCGGCGCGGCCCGGCCCGGGCGGCGAGGTGCTGGTCGGCGGGGTCGGGCTGGCCGAGGCCGCCGAGCGGTTCGGCACCCCGCTGTACGTCCTGGACGAGGGCGAGGTGCGGAGCCGCGCGCGGGCCTACCGCCGGGCGCTGCCGCACGCCGAGGTGCTGTACGCGGCCAAGGCCTTCCTGTGCAGTGCGATGGCCGACTGGGTCGCGGAGGAGGGGCTGGGCCTGGACGTCTGTTCGTCGGGCGAACTGTGGCTGGCCGTCTCGGCCGGCTTCCCGGCGCAGCGGATCCTGCTGCACGGCAACGCCAAGTCCCCGGAGGAGCTGCGGTTGGCGCGGCGGCTGCGGGTCGGGCGGATCGTCATCGACGGCCCGGCCGAGATTGCTCGGCTGGCCGCGCTGGTGGCCGCCGACACCCCGCAGAAGGTGCTGGTCCGGGTCGTCCCCGGGATCGCCGCCGGGCACCACGCGGCGGTGCAGACGGGGGTCGGTGGGCAGAAGTTCGGCTTCTCCGTCGAGGGCGGCGACGCGGCCGACGCGATCGCCCGGGTGCTCGACCAGCCCGGGCTGGAACTTTCCGGGCTGCACTGCCACTTGGGCTCGCAGATCACCTCGATCGAACCGTACCTCCAGACGGTGGACGCACTGGTCCGGTTGCTCGCCGAGGTGCGCGAGCGGCACGACGTGGAACTGCCCGAACTGGACCTCGGCGGCGGCCACGGCATCCGCTACCTGCCCGGGGACGCGGAGTTGGACCTCGCCGAATTCGCGGTGCGGGTGACCGACCGGCTGGCAGTGCGCTGCGCCGAGGCGGACTTGGAGGTGCCGCGCCTGCTGGTCGAGCCCGGCCGCGCGATCGCAGGACCGGCCGCCGTGGCGGTCTACCGGGTGCTGTCCGTCAAGCACACCGCCGACGGCTGCTGCTTCGCGGCGGTGGACGGCGGGATGAGCGACAACCCGCGCCCGGCGCTGTACGGATCGCCCTACAGCGTACGGTTGGTGGGCCGCCGCTCGGACGCGGGCGGGGCCCGGGTGGACGTGGTCGGCCGCCACTGCGAGGCCGGCGACGTCCTGGTGCGTGACGCGGTCCTGCCCGCCGACCTGCGCCCGGGGGACTTGCTGGCCGTCCCGGCGGCCGGCGCGTACCAGCTGTCGATGGCGTCCGGCTACAACCTGGTCGGCCGCCCGGCGGTGGCCGCGGTGAAGGACGGCCGGGCCCGCCTGCTGATCCGGCGGGAGACGGTCGAGGACTTCCGTCTGCGCGAAGTCGGCCGCTGAGGGCGGAACGAAGGCTGCGCGAGAAGTGGTCTCGGCCGACTTCTCGCGCAAGGTCGCGATCAGACGGGCTGCCAGAGCTCGATGCGGTTGCCCTCGGGGTCGATGACCCAGCCGAACCGGCCGACGCCCTCTATGTCCTGGGTCTCCTCGGCGACGTCCGCTCCCTTGGCGCGCAGTTGGGCGAGCATCGCATCCAGGTCGCGGACCCGGAAGTTGAGCATGGTCTGCTGGGTGCGGGACCCGAGGTAGTCGGTGTCGGCGTCGAAGGTCGCGAACACCGTCGGCCCGGATTGCTGCCGCCACAGGCCGTACTCGTCGGCGTCCAGCCCCAGGCAGTCGCGGTACCACGCGCTCAGGGCCGTCGGGTCAGCGGCCCGCAGGAAGTACCCACCGATTCCCAGCACACGTTCCATGCGGCCATCCTGCCAGGACGGCGGTCAGCCGGTCCGGCGCCGCACCACCGCCGCGTTCGCTCCGATCCAGTCGATGACCGCCTCCATGTCGACCGGCCGGGTGGTGTCGACGCGGAGGGTCGGGCCGACCCGGAGCGGTGCGGCCTTCCGGCGCCACTGCTCCCAGTCGTCGGCCGTCAGCAGGTCGCCGTGGATCGGATGACGTGGATGGCGCGCTTCGAAGCGACGCCGGGCGGTCTCCAGTGGGACGTCGCACCAGACTTCCACGGTGATGGGGTTGTCGGCGCGGTTCAGGCCTTGCACGACGAAGTCGCGAAACTGGGTCGGCCAGCAGGATTCGAGGACGGCACCAGCGGGCGCGTCTGCCAGGAGCGCCCACATCGTCTCGCTCGACGCGGCGCCGAGTGAGGCGTTCCAGCGTCCTTGCGGTGCGTCGGAGCGTTCGGTGCCCAGCACATCGGCGTGGGCTTCCTTGATGACGTCCTTGCTGAACAGCGGCAGCCCGAGGCGGCGGGCCAGGGCGCGGGCCAGGGTCGTCTTCCCCGCGCCGGGAAGCCCGTTGACCAGGACGGCGACAGGTCTCGTCGTGGCATCGGTGAGCACGGGCGTTCCCTCCTGTGCGCGAGAAGTCGGCCGGGCCGACTTCTCGCGCAGGTGCGTTCAGGCGGTGGGGATGTCCCCGGTCTTGACGGCGGTGACGAACGCCGCCCATGCGTCGGCGGGGAAGACGAGTGCCGGTCCGTTGGGGTTCTTGGAGTCCCGGACGGCCATGCCTCCAGCGGTGATACGCCCAGTCTCCACACACTCATTAGCCTGTGCGCTGTAGCTGCTCTTGTACCAACCCCGAGTGGAGATCTCCGGCACGATCATGGGTTCACCCTCTTATGTTGTGGCGCTTGCATTCAGGTCTCTGCCGCGATTGCTGTGATCATATCCAGCGACTGTCCGGGGTTCAGCGCCGATGACCGCAGGTACTCGAAGACGAGACCGTAGCCATCGAGCTCTGCCTCTTGTTCCAAATAGTGGCTGCTCGTCAGTGTCTCAAGGAACACGGCCCCTGGAGTGGGGGAGTCTGTGAGCCCGTACATCACGAATGCTCCGCAGGCTCCGGCTGTCGCACCTATGTTGAGCGGCACCACCTGCAGGGTGACGTTGGGGAGCTGTGCGGCTTCGGCCAGGTAACTGAGCTGTGCCTGGTGAACATCAGTTCCGCCCACTGGGCACCTGAGAGCGGGTTCCCAGATGATTGCCCAGAAGCGCGCCGGGTCCGGCTTGGTCAAGGTCGTCTTCCGATCCATTCGAATCTTGACCAGCGGGTCGATCCTCTCCGGGCGGACGGCGGCAGGGTTCGCCTCCAGAAGCGCCCGGGCGTAACCCTCGATCTGCAAGAGGCCTGGGATGACCAGGGGTTGCCACATCCGGATGTACCGCGCTTCGCCCTCCAGATCGAGGACATCGGCGTAGGTGGGAGGGATCGTGTCGCCGTAGTCACGCCACCATCCGCGCTTCTTGCTGTCGCGGGCCAGCATCTCGAGAGCGTTTCTGTCTCGTGGCTCGGTCACCCCGTAGAGGTCGAGCAGGACACCGAGGTCAAGCCGTCGGATACCCACCGATCCGGTCTCTATCCGGCTGATCTTCGCGCGGGAGCACTGAAGAGCATTCGCAGCGTCCTCGGCGGTCTTTGTTGCTGCTTCCCGAAGCCGACGAAGCTCCGAGCCCAGCCGACGGCCGCGCACTGTCGGCCTTGGTCCGTCGTTCATGCCCGATCCTCTCTTGCCCTCTCCAATCTGCATTGTGACGGATCGTCGGGGAAGGGCGCAGCGTTCTGCAAATTGCAGACTTCATGTTGCGATCTAGATCGGCACCAGTGCATGCTACTTGGCGTAGTGCACTGCACCACACAGCGTGATCCTGCGGCTCATCGCTCGGGCATCCCTTTGCCTCCCGCCGCCCTTCGGATCGCGATCTTTCCCACCACACGCGGAGGAGGCCCTGCCATGCCCGGAACGTTGGAGAAGTACTCCTGCTGGCTGCCCCGGCACCACAAGTCCGTCCCCGTCGCCAGAGGGCTGCTCCGCGACTTCGTCGCCGGCCGTCCTGCCGGTGAACCGTTGCTCGACACCGGCGAGTTGGTGCTCAGCGAGTTCGTCACCAACGCCGTCGTCCACGCCAAGACCCCGCCCGGACGGCTCATCTACCTCCGGTTCGAACTCCACCCCGGCGCGCTCCGCATCGAGGTGCACGACGCCGACCCGAACCGGCCGGTCGCGCATCCCGCCGCCGCCCACGAGGAGGCCGGGCGAGGCCTCTGGCTCGTCTCCCAGCTCGCCGCCGGCTGGGGCTGCCACCCCCGTGAGGGCGGAATCGGCAAGGCGATGTGGGCCCTGATCGGAGGCGTGCAGTGAGCGTCGAACTCCCCTTCCCCGTCTCCGTCGAGATCAAGGACGTCACCAAGGCCGCCACCTTCGCCAAGCTCTCCGACGCCCTCCACGCCATCCGCACCAGCCTCGCCCGTCTTCCCCTGGACGACGACCAGGCCGGCTACCTCGCCGACTACTTCTCTCAGGCCTCCGCCGCCCGAATCGCCCACCAGCTGGTCGAGTTCGGCGCCGTACGGGCGATCGCGTTCATCGGGATCGAAACCGCCCACCCGATCTACCTGCGCTCGGAGGTTCCCGAGTGACCCGACGACTCACCTGGGCCCGGTTGGAGACCTGGTGGTGCCTCAGCGGCCAGTTCTCCCGCTCGATCCGCGCCATCAGCCCCCGCCGCCAGGCCGCCCACGTCGAGTCGCAGCTCTGGGCAGCCGTCCCGGGCAACGCCGAAGAGCTGCTGCGCACAGTGCTCCAGCGGGCCGCCGAACACCCGCTCACGTGAACCGGTAACCCGGTTGCTTCGCTGAAATCAACAGCCTCCTGAGCACCCTCCCCCGCGAAGTCCCGTTGACGCTGTGTGGGAGGTCGGCCCTGCCGACTTCCCGCGCAAGGCTGTTACGGGCGGACCCGTAGTCAGACGGGCTGCCAGAGCTCGATGCGGTTGCCCTCGGGGTCGATGACCCAGCCGAACCGGCCGACGCCCTCCATGTCCTGGGTCTCCTCGGCGACGTCCGCCCCTTTGGCACGCAGTTGCGCGAGCATCGCGTCCAGGTCGCGGACCCGGAAGTTGAGCATGGTCTGCTGGGCGCGGGACCCGAAGTAGTCGGTCTCGGACCCGAACGTCGCGAACACCGTCGGCCCGGTTCCCTGACGCCACAGGCCGTATTCATCGGCGTCCAGCCCCAGGCAGTCGCGGTACCACGTGCTCAGGGCCGTCGGGTCGACGGCCCGCAGGAAGTACCCACCGATTCCCAGCACGCGTTCCATGCGGTCATCCTGCCAGGGCGGCGCCCGGACGGGCCGGCGCCGCACCATCGCCGGCCTCGGGTCCGGTCCCTCGGCCGTCCGGGTGTCGAGCAGGGCTGGTAACGGATCGGTTTCGGAGCTCGCTCGCCACGCGCGCAGGGGTTGACGGCGTGTGGCGGGCGGGCGTTTGCTGGCTTCCGCTCGTGCGAACCTGTTGGGGTCTGGCTTATTTTGTGTGTTTGAACGTTCAAAGCGCGCCCCGCGAGCCCCGTTTCTCCCCCTTGCCTCCTGCGCCGCCCCACAGAGAGGGATGCAATGTCACACCTTTCCCGTCGAGACCTGCTCCGCACCTCCGGGGCCGGCCTGCTGGCCCTGGCCGCCGGTGGCACCCTGGCGGCCTGCGGCGGCTCCGGCTCGGGTGGCGGCTCGGGCGGGGACGCCGACACCGGCACCGTCACCGTCTGGTCCTGGGCCACGGCCGCCGCCGCCCTGCGTGGAGTCGTCCCGGCCTTCGAGAAGGACAACCCCGGCATCAAGGTCGACGTGCAGGACATCGGCAACCCGGCCATCTGGGACAAGATCACCGTCGGTCTGGCGGCCGGGGGCCAGGGCCTCGGCGACGTCCTGCACATCGGCTGCGACTACCTGCCCGGCTACCTGGAGAAGTTCCCCGGCGGCCTCGCCGACCTCTCCGCCTACGGCGCCGACGCGCACAAGGACAAGTTCGCCAAGGGCCTGTGGCCCGTCGTCACCGGCAAGGACGGCCACGTCTACGCGCTGCCCTGGGAGGTCAACCCGCTCGGCTTCTTCTACCGCAAGGACTACTTCGACAAGGCGGGCGTCGACCCCACCGCCCTCGCCACCTGGGACGACCTGATCGCCGTCGCCGACCGCTTCAAGGCCGCCAACCCGGGCATCTCCCTCATCGGCATCAGCAAGGCCGCCAACCCGGCCCCCGACCTGGACTTCCTGCAGTCCCTCATGCAGCTCCAGGGCGCGTTCTACTTCGACCTCCAGGGCAGGATCACCCTCGCTTCCGAGCCGGGCGTCCGCGCCCTCGCCACCGTCAAGCGTTTGGAGGACGCCGGACTGATCGCCGACGTCCCCGGCGACCAGGGCTGGGCCACCGCGATGAAGGCGGGCAAGCTCGCCGTCGCCCCGACGCCCGCCTGGGCCGCGCACTACCTGGAGTCCAAGTTCGCCGACCAGAGCGGCAACTGGCGCCTCGCCAAGCCCCCGGCCGTCACCCCGGGCGGCAAGCGCACCGCCCTGGTCAACTCCACCCACCTGGCCGTCTCCGCCGCCAGCCCGCGCCGCCGCGCCGCCTGGAAGTTCGTCGAGTACGCGCTCACCCGCCCCGACTCCGTCAACAGCATGTTCGAGGCAGGCGGCGTCTTCCCCGCGCTCACCGCGGCGTACACCGGCCCGATGTACGCCGCGCCCCACCCGTACTTCGGCGGCCAGCCCGTCCTGAAGACCTTCGCCGACCTGGCCCTCGACGGCGGCGACCCGACCAACTACTCCGGCGACTACGCCCGCGCCCTCAAGCTCGCCGGCGACGCCCAGACCAAGGTCTTCCTCAAGGGCGGCGACCCCGCCGCCGTCCTCCAGGGCGCCGCCAAGCAGCTCGCCCAGCAGACCGGACGCGGCATCGCATGACCGCCGCCGTCCAGCCCGTCGTACTCGCCGAGAAGGCCGCACGGACCCGCCGCCGTCCCCGGTGGCGCCGCGCCGCCCTGCCGTACCTGCTGCTCGCCCCGGCCCTGGTCACCTTCGGCGTGTTCAAGGCCTACCCGATCGTCGACTCGCTGCTGCTCTCCTTCACCACCGGCTCCGGCACCGCCACCCGCGCCGCCGGACTCGCCAACTACCGCCGCCTGCTGGACGATCCGCTGTTCTGGACGGCCCTGCGCAACACCGGCGAGATCCTCGTCGTGCAGGTCCCGCTGATGCTCGGCCTGGCCCTGCTGATGGCCGTCGGCATCAACTCCGCCCTGGTGCGCTGGCGCGCCGTGTGGCGACTCGGCGTCTTCATGCCCGCCGTCACCGGCCTGGTCGCCGCCGGCGTGATGTTCGCCTTCCTGCTCAGGACCGACGACGGCGCGGTCAACTGGCTGCTCGACGCGGTCGGCCTGCCCACCGTCGACTGGCTCGGCCAGCCGTTCTGGGCCCGGATGTCGGTCGTCCTGGTGCTCACCTGGCACTACACCGGCTACAACGCCGTCATCTACCTGGCCGGTCTGCAGTCCATCCCCCGGGAGCTGTACGAGGCCGCGATGGTCGACGGCGCCGGACCGATCCGCCGCTTCACCGCCGTCACCGTCCCCGCGTTGCGTCCGGTGCTGCTGTTCACCGTCGTGCTGTCCACCATCGGCACGCTCCAACTCTTCGACGAGCCGTACGTGTTGACCGGCGGCGGCCCGGACAACGCCACCCTGACCGTGTCCATGTACCTGTACCAGAACGGCTTCCGGTACTTCGACTTCGGCTACGCCTCCGCCATCGCCTACGCGCTCACCCTGCTGGTGTCGGTGCTCGGCGCGGTCCAGATGCGCCTGATGGGGGACAAGGACAGATGAACCTCAAGAAGCTGCGCGGCTGGCCGCTGACCTTCCTCCTCGCCGCCGTCACCGGCCTGTCCGTCGGCCCGTTCTACTGGCTGGTGATCGCCACCACCCGGAAGGACACCGACATCTTCGACTGGCCACCCGCACTGCTGCCCGGGGGCCACCTCGGCGACAACCTGGACCGGCTCCAGCACCGGATCGGGCTGCTCCGGGTGATCGGAAACTCGTTGCTGGTGGCCGGAGTCCAGACGGCCGGCGCGCTGGTCGTCGCGCTGCTCGCCGGCTACGCCTTCGCCAAGTTCCGCTTCCGCGGCCGCACCCTGCTCTTCGCGCTGCTGCTCTCCACCCTCGTGGTGCCCGAACAGGTCATGCTGGTACCGCTGTTCAAGATGATGATGAGCTTCGGGTTGCTCGACTCCTACCAGGCGATCATCCTGCCCGGCCTGTGCGTGCCCTTCGCGATCTTCCTGATGCGCCAGTCGCTGAGCGGCCTGCCGGACGAACTGCTCGACGCCGCCCGGGTCGACGGCGCCGGCGAGTTCCGGGTGCTGTGGAGCGTCGTCGTCCCGGTCATGCGGCCGGTCCTGGCGGCTCTCTCGATCTTCCTGTTCCTGGGCTCCTGGAACCAGTTCGCCTGGCCGCTGATCGCCCTGCGCAGCCCCGACATGCACACCCTGCCGGTGGCCCTCGCGACCCTGTACGGCAACAAGAGCACCACCGACTACGGCGCGATCCTCTCCGGCACCGCGCTGTCCACCCTGCCGATGATGGTCCTCTTCCTGGTCCTCCAGCGGCAGTTCATCTCCGGCCTGCTGGCCGGCGCCACGAAAGGCTGAGCATGTCCGAGACCGTGAGCGACATCTGGGAACCGCACGCCCCCATCCTCGCCGACGGCCTGCGCCCGCTGTACGCGGAGGGTCTGGACCTGAAGGCGAGCGGCGCGGCCGCCGTCCGTGCGGTCGCCGACGGAGTGGTCGAGGTGAGCGCCGAGAGCCCGGGGGACGTGCGGATCGAGTGGCGGGTCCCCTGCGTGGACGCCACCGCCTTCTGGACCCCCGAGCCGCGCGGCACCGGCTGGCTGCCCGCCGCGTGGAGCGCCCCGCGCCGTACCGGCCTCGCGGCCGGCGCGCCGATCGCCGCGCTGGTCGGCACCGGGGACGTCGCGCTGTGCGCCTTCGCCGCCGAGCGCCCCGACGTGCTGGCCGGGGCCGGAGTGGTCGAGGAGACCGGCGAGTTCCGGTTCTGGGCCCAGGCCGAGGGCCGGCTCACCGTACGGATCGACACCTCGGGGCGGCACTTCGCCCGCTGCCTGGCCGACCTCGCCGCCTGGTGGGGGAGCGGCCGCACCGCCGACATCCCCGAGGCCGCCCGCCGCCCCGCCTACTCCACCTGGTACTCGATGCACCAGGACATCACGCCCGAGGGCGTCGAGACCCAGGCCGCGCTCGGCAAACAGCTCGGCCTGGACGTGATCATCGTGGACGACGGCTGGATGACCGCCGACCGCACCCGCGGCTACGCCCACTGCGGTGACTGGGAGCCGGTCTCACTGCCCGACACCGCCGCCCACGTCCGCCGGGTGCACGAGCTCGGCGTGCGCTACCTGCTCTGGTACGCGCTGCCGTTCATCGGCAAGGACAGCGCCGCCTACCGGAAGATCGGACACCACGCCCTCGCCGACGCCGCGCACCTGGGCGCGATCGTCGCCGACCCGCGCTATCCCGAGGTCCGCGACTTCCTCACCGACCGGCTCGCCCGCGCCGTCGAGGAGTGGGGCATGGACGGCCTCAAGGTCGACTTCGTCGACTCGTTCGTCCGCGCCGAGCCCCCCGCCGCCGGCCCGGAGGCGGACTGCACGGGAGTGGACGAGGGCGTGGAACGGTTGCTCGCCGCCATCCGCGGCCGGATCACCGCCGCCGATCCCGAGGCGATGGTCGAGCACCGCCAGCCGTACGTCAGCCCGGGCCTGTGGCCCTACGTCACCATGGTCCGCGCCACCGACTGCCCACTCGGCCCGCAGGAGAACCGGCAGCGGACCGTCGACCTGCGGCTCGCCGCCGGACCCGTCCCGGTCCACTCCGACATGCTGATGTGGCATCCGGCCGAGCCGCCGGAGCAGATCGCCTGCCACCTGATCAACGTGCTGTTCTCGGTGCCGCAGGTTTCCGTCGACCTTGCCGCGCAGAGCACCGCCCAGCGGGAGACGATCGCCTTCTGGCTGGGCGTCTTCCGCGCGCACCTCGACACCCTGCAACTCGGCGAGCTGCGCCCGGCCCGTCCGGACCTCGGGTACCCGATGGTCACCGCCCTCGGCGCCGGGACCGTCGTGGTGGCCCGCTACGCGGCCCTGCCGGTGGACGCCTCGGGTACGGACTGGCGCACCCTCATGGTGGCCAACGCCGACGCCGACCCGGACGTCCGGCTGACCGGCGGCCGCGGGACGGCCGCGGTCACCGTGCAGGACGCCCGGGGGCGTATCGTCCGGCAGGGCGAGGTCGAGCTCGACCGGGCGCAGGGGATCCCCGTACCCCGCGGCGGGCTGCTGACGCTGCGCCGCCCCTGACCACCCCGATCACCGGCCTGGAGGACGGCATGCCCGAGGGACCACGCCGACCGCGGCGCGGCGCCACCACCATCGAGGAGGTCGCCCGCGCGGCAGGGGTGTCCCGGCAGACCGTCTCCAACGCGCTCAACGCCCCGCACCGGGTCCGCCCGGCGACGCTGGCGCGGGTGACCGCAGCGATCCGCGGACTCGGCTACCAGCCCGACCAGTCGGCCCGCTCGCTGCGCAGCGGCGCCCGGCGCACCATCGGCTACCTCGCCCCGGTGGACGACCCCTTCGACCCCAACCCGCTGATGGCCGGCTTCCTGGAGGCCCTGGTCGACGCGGCCGGGGCCCAGGGGCAGCGGGTGCTGCTGTTCCGGCCCGTCCCGCCCACGGCGGATCCGTCGGCCGCCGTCGACGAACTGGTGGCGGCCCGCCAGGTCGACGGGCTGGTTCTGGCGGACGTGGTCCGCGAGGACGCCCGGGTCGGGCACGTCGCCCGGCTCGGCGTCCCGTTCGTCACCTTCGGCCGGACGGGGCCCGGTGAGCCGCAGCACTGGGTGGACGTCGCCAACGACGCCGCGATGGCCGCCGTGGTGCGCCACCTCGCCGCGCTCGGCCACCGGAGGATCGGCTACCTCGGGGCTTCCGAGGAACTGCCCTGGATGGCGGCGCGGCGGGCGGGCTTCCTCGCCGAGTCCCGCCGACTGGGGCTGGCTGCCGCAACGGCTCACATCCCGCGGACGGCGGCGCGTCCGGAGGCGTCGGCGCCCTCGGGGACCGCGGCGGTACGGGCGCTGCTGCGCGGGCCCGACCGGCCGACCGCCGTCGTGGCGGGCAGCGACCTGCTGGCGCTGGACGTGTACGAGGCGGTGCGGGCGGAGGGGCTGACGGTCGGGCCGGGCGGGGTCGCGGTCACCGGTTTCCACGACACGCCGCTCTGTCGTCATCTCCATCCGGCGCTGACCTCGGTCCGGCTGCCGCTGCAGGCGATCGCCGTCTCGCTGGTCGGGCGGCTGCTCGACCAGGTGCGCGGGCAGCCGGCGCCGACGGCGGGGGTGGAGTTGGCCGGCGAGCTGGTGGTGCGGGGGAGTTCGGGCCGACCGGCCGCCGTGCCCCGGCGCGCGGGCCCGCGCGAGTCCATCGACACCGACCCCGACACCGCGTGAGAGGCCGGGCCGGCCGACTTCTCCCGCACGACTTCGCCCCGTCGGGCAACGGCTCGACGGGGCGAAGTGGTCAGGACCCGTCACCCACCGCGGTTCGGTGCGGCCGGGCCCCTCGTGCTGCCGACCGGACTCACCCGGTGTGGGCGGCGCTCACCAGGTCGGGCAGCAGGTTCGCCGCGTTGGGCGTGCCGAGGCCGGTGATCGGGTCCCAGCCGGTGGTGGCGGGGTAGCCAGGCACCGTCGGGTCGGCGGTGTTGTTGCCGAGGGTGACGTCGTTGAAGTCGGCCGCGTACTTCGCCGGGTCGGTGCTCAGCTTGTACAGGGCCGGGTTGATCTGGCCGAGGCCGCCGCCGTTGATCTGGTCCGCGATCGAGACCAGGCCGGCCCACTGCGGGCAGGACAGCGAGGTGCCGCCGATGTCGTACCAGCCCGTGCTGCACGGCGTGCCACCGCAGTTGAGGCCGGAGGAGCCGTCCGGCGGCAGCGACAGGTAGACCAGCGCGCCGGTGCTGGAGGCGGCCTGGAGGGACACGTCCGGCACGCCGCGCTTGGCGCCGATCGGGGTGGAGCCGGCGGGCAGCGCCGACTGGTAGGCGGGCTTGTCGAAGACCTGGCTGAACCCGCCGCCCGCGTTGGTCCAACCGACCTCGGCTGCACCGGGGTTGGCCTGGCACTTGCCCGGATTGTCGGTGCTGTCGACGGTCCGGCCGCCGGTCGCGTTGGGGTCGGTGCACAGGTACGTGCCGCCGACGCCGGTCACCAGCGGGTCGGAGGCCGGCCACTCGACCGACGGGTACGGGAGGGTGGTGCCGCCCGACTTCACCGGGGTCTTCTCCGAGCCGGCCGTGCCGTTGTCGCCGGAGGAGCCGAGCACCGTGACGCCGTTCAGGGCCGCCGACTTGAAGGCGTGCCGCAGGGGCTCGATCGACTGGGGGCTGCCGAACGCCCCCTCGGCGGAGGCGAAGGACTGCGAGATGACGTTCGCCAAGTGGTGGTCGACGACGTACTGTTCGGCGTTCATCAGGGCGGGGAAGCCCTGGACGCCGAGCGTCTCCGCGGTGGGCGTGGAGACCAGCAGGATGTTGGCACCCGGGGCCATCGCGTGCGCGGTCTCGACGTCGAGCGCGACCTCGAGCGCCCAGGCGGCCTTGCTCTCCTGGCCGGTGCCCTGGCTGGTGGACGGCGGCGCGGTGGTGCCCGGCGAACCCTGGACGTGCAGTTCGCTGAAGGTCGGCATGCCCGGCTGACAGGTCACGCCCTCCTCGCCGCACATCGCGTTGACGCCGAACGCCTGGTCGAAGACGTGCAGGTCATGCGCCATGGTGTCGCTGCCGTACGAGTCGAAGATGGCGATCGTCTGGCCCCGACCGTCATAGCCGTTGGCGTACAGCGGACCGAGGTTGTAGGCGGCCCGGACAGCCTGCGGGCTGAAGCAGCGGCGGCCCGCACTCGCGCACTGCGTCTGGGTGGGGGGAGTGGCGCCGGTCGACACCTGGGCGTAGTCGGCCACCGTGGGATGGGCTACCGGGTAGCCGGTGGCCACGACGCTGCCGACCGTCGGGACGGCGAGCGCGCCGGAGGCCGCGAGGGCCAGGCTGCTCACCCCCGCCAGGAGCATGCGGCGTATCGTTGCTGCCTTCAAGTAGTCCTCCATGAGGGTTGGTTGGGGGACGTCGGCGGGTGACCCGGGTCGGATCGAACGGCCCGGGTACGTGGGGGTGTCCGGGACGGAAGGTCACGGACGGGCGCGAGTGTAGGCGTGTGAGTGGCCCGCCCTCAATGGCTTGTCGGAAATCAGATCGGCATCCGTCGGGTCGGCAGCGGCTGAGGGGCAGGGGGTCGACCCCACCCGGAACCGGGTGGTCAGCCGGATCACCCGGGACGGGGGTCCGCGGAAGTGCCGGGTCGTGCACAGATCGCCCGTATCCCGGGCATGGCATCCTGGCGACATGACCCACGACATGGTGCCGCCGCTTCTCGCGGTCGCAATGGTTCTTCTTGCCGTCAGGGTGGCCCGGCAGTGGCGGAACGGCCAGTCCTTACCGCTGCTGCCGCGATCGATCCCCGCCTGGACGGTCACCTTGGCCCTCATCGCTCTGGTGATGGTCTCAGGAGCGCTGGCCGGCCAACCCTGGGCGGCGTCGGTCGTCCCCGCCGTCGCGCTCGGCGGCCTCGCGGGCGTCATCGTGGATCTCCGCCGCCGTTCGCGCCGCTGACGCCGCCCCAGTCCGTCGGCCACGGCGTCATGGCGCCACGACCTCGCGTGGCGTCGGGTCTCCCGTGACCCTCGATCAGGCGCACGTGAAGGTGATCGGGCGTCACCACGATGGGAGGCGCCTCCGGTCACGGCTGGAGCAGCAGCAGATCTCGTTCGTACAGCCAGGCGGCGACGGCCAGGGCCTGCTCGGCCGGCAGGGTGCGGCTCCAGGCCCGCAGGGCCTCGGCGAGTGTGTGTTCGCCGCGCAGGGCTTCCGCCAGTGGGGCCAGTGCGTGCCCACCGAGGTAGGCCACCGGCCGGGGCAGCGCGGGGTGGGTGAGCGCGGGTCGGAGCGCCACCTGGTCGCCCACCACGCAGGGGGTGCCCGTCAGCCGAACGGCCGGTGCCAGTCGGACCCGCCGGTGCATCAGCGCGGCCAGGTTCGTGCGGGGCGCGGGTGCGGCGGCCGGCCCGGGGGCGGGGAGCGGCCGGGCGCGCCGACGCCAGAAGGTGTTGCCCCGGTGCGGGAGGTGTTCGGCGTAGTGGCCGCCGGCCCAGCGTGCGTGCTGTTCGACCGAGGCGAGTTGGCTGTCGCGGTAGTAGGCCAGCGCGGCCTTCCGGTCGCCGCCCGGGTCGAGCAGGGTGTGCACGGTGACCGCCCCGGCCATGGCGGTCTGCAGGGCCTTGTCCACTCCGGAGGAGGAGAGCGGGTCGAGGGCGAAGGCCGCCTCGCCCAGGCTGATGCGGTCCTCGCCAACGGGGTCGGGATTGTGGTAACCGGTGGCGTCGCAGACCGCCACCGCGCTCGCGGGCCGCTCTCCCGCGAGTCCGCGCAGCAGCTCGGAACCGCCCAGCAGGCTTCGCAGGAAGCCGGCGAGGGAGGAGCGGCGGACGCCGGACCGGTGCAGCTGTTCCGGGTCGGTGAAGGCCATGGCCCGGTAGGACCCGTTCGGCAGGGGCGTGCCCCACAGCCAGCCGTGCGGCCCGGCCTCCAGGCAGGTCGGCGGGCTTTGCCGGGTCTCGACGTGCCAGGCCGCGTACAGCGCGACGGTCCGCGGGCCGGTGCGCGTCACGCGCCCGCCGAGGATCCGTGCCCGCCCGGTGGCATCGACCAGGAACCGGGCGCGCAGGAGCCGGGACCCGTCGGGCGTCGTGACGGGCACCTCCAATCCCTCGGCGCGGCGGTCGGGCCGGTGGGCGCGGGCAGGCTGAAGCACCGTGACGCCGACGGATCGGGCGGCGTCCAGCAGGAGTTGGTCGAATCGCCCGCGGCAGACCGTGAGTCCGCACGTACCGGCCGGCAGGCGAATCCGACGCACCTGCTCGTCCGCCCAGCGCACGCTCGACCAGGTGGGGGTGAGGAAGCCCGCGCCGCGTACGGCGGGCAGCAGCCCGAGGCTGTCCAGCAGCGGCCAGACGGCCGGCGTCAGTGCCTCGCCGATGTGCGGGCGCGGGAACGGATGCCGCTCCACGAGCAGTACCCGGTGGCCCAGTTCGCCCAGCCGTCGGGCGCACAGGGCCCCCGCCGGTCCGGCACCGAGGACGCAGATCTCGGTGTCGATCCGGGAGGCGGGCGCCGCCCTGACGCTCATGCGCCCACCTCTCCCCCAGCCTCCGGCCGGGGGTACCCCCACCACTCGGCAGGCGCTTCGCGCAACGCGCACCTGCTGATCGTGAGCTCGCTTCGCTCGCTCACGCCGGTGTCCCGGTGGCCGGCCCGGGGCGGAACCAGTCGGGCTTCCGGGCGAGCAGGCGGTGGTACGCGCCCAGGGCGTAGTGCAGCCAGCCGCGGATGTACTGACAGGCGGGGCGGCCGCGGTCGATCACCTCGTGGTGGCAGCCGCCGCCGCACAGGTAGCGCGCCCAGCACGAGCGGCACGGTTCCTGGCGGTGCACGTGCCGCTCGCTCAGCCAGGCCAGTTGGCGATCGCGGTCCACGCCCCGGTCGAGGCTGCCCATCGCGCCCCGGGCATCGCCCACGAAGCGGTGGCAGGCGGCGAGCTCGCCCTCCGCCGAGACGCCCAGGTACCCGGCGCCGGCGCCGCAGGGGTACGGACGGTGGGTGCCCCGGTGGAGTTCACGCAGTGCGTTGACCAGGTTGGCGAACGGGTAGCGGCGGCCGGCGACCACCTGCCGCTCGAACTCCTCACCGCATTCCACCATCTGATTGAGCATCACTTCGAGATCGGCGGGCGTCAGTTCGCCCCGCCCGGTCGGGGAGTTCAGCAGTGGCGAGAAGCCGACGCTGTGGAAGCCGAGTTGGACGAAGGAGTCCAGGGTGTCCCGCAGGGCGAGGTTGTGCGGAGTCACCGTCACCCGGGCGGAGACCTGCATCCGGCGCTGCGCCGCCAGCAGCGGGGCCACATTGGCGATCACCTTCCGGAAGCTGCCCTGTCCGCCCCGGTACGGGCGCAGCGAGTCGTGCACCTGCTGGGTGCCGTCCAGGCTCACCGTCACCGCGAAGCCGTGCCGCTCGAAGAAGTCGGCGTCCGCGGCCGTCACCGTGGTGCCGTTGGTGGTGATCGAGAAGGTCGCCGGCACGTCGCGCTCCGCCGCGAGCCGCGCCGCATGCTCGGTGGCGGCGTGCACGACGGGCCGGTTGAGCAGCGGCTCGCCGCCGAGGAAGGAGAGGTTCACCCGCTCGCCCGGTGCGGCGGCGCGGAAGAGCAGATCGACCGCGGCGAGCGCGGTCTCGACCGGCATGCTGGTGGGTGTCTTGCCGAAGCTGCCCTGCTGGGCGTAGCAGTAGGTGCAGCCGAGGTTGCACTTCTGCGCCACCGAGAGCGACAGCGCGCGCACCGGTGGCTCGACGGGCGGTTGGTCGTCGATCAACTGTGGTGCGTCCAGCCCTAGTTCGGACATCAGCCGGGAGAGCTCGGGGCCGTCCCCGGCGTGCCGGGCGCGGTCGAGGGCCCGGTAGCTGTCCGCGTCGAGGTCGAACAGGCGGCTGCCGTTGACCACCAGGGCGTGCCGGCCGACCTCGGTACGCAGCAGGTGGAGGTCGGGGCTGGCCGGGGTGGACAGCTCGAACAGCTCGCGGGCGGGTCCGCAGGTCGCGGATCCGGTGGGGGAAGGATTCATCGGATGGGCCTCGCCAGAGATGGACCGGATGGTCAGCGGTGGTCCGGGTAGTCCCGGCCACCGACGATGAACCGCAGGTGCTGCTGCCACTCCCGGAAGAGGTCGTCGTACGTCAGGAGGCGGGTGTCCCGGCCGTTGTCGAGCACGTACTCCCTGGGCTCGCGGTGCACCGAGAGCCAGTGGTTGCCGATGCTGACGCCCTGCTCGTCCACGTCCACGTTGACGTAGTCGGGCCGGCTGGCCGCCCAGTAGTAGCAGGCGCACTCGCGGTAGTCGTTCTGCCAGGGCGAGCAGAGGCTGCGGGTGAGGTCGCCGGGCTGCGCCAGCTGCTCGTCGATCACCGCCAGCCGGTCCTGCGCCGCCTCGCTGATGGCGAACAACGGGCGGACGACCAGGTCGACCGAGCGCAGCTTGGCCGGGTCGTCCGGGATGCCGACCGGGTTGTCGCTCGGCTGCATGGTGAACTCGCAGGTCACCGCCCGACCGGCATGGTCGTCCAGGACCTTGGCGAGGGAGTTGGACCATTCCAGCATCGTCACACCGTCGGGGTTGGCGGCCGAGGTGAGAGGGCCGGACGCCCCCCGGGGCAACTGCGGGCCGACCAGGCTGCCGACCACCGGTTCACCGGCCACCCTGAGCAGCCGGCAGCCTTCGAGGACCTGGTGGTCCGGGTCGGCCCGGACCACCAGGTTGTCCGCCTCGTGCAGTTCGACGCCTTCGAGGATCCGGCGCCAGATGTTGCGGAAGTCGAATTCGAGGCCGGGGAAGGCGTTGGAGATGGCCGCGGCCGCCAGGGTGCTGGGCGGATTGCCGGGCGCCCGGTAGTGCAGCTGTGCCGAGAGGTTCGTCGGCTGGATCGAGGTGATCGGTTGGGGCTCTGTCATCCCTGCTCCTCGGGGGCGGCGGCCGAAGTGGCGGCGCTGGCGGGCCCGTTGTCGGTGAAGATCGCCAGCTGGGCGACCTTGCGGATGAGGTCGACCTGGCGGCGGGTCAGCGCGAGGGAGCGACCGTCCGCGCCGCGCATCAGGGCCGGCATCTTGCGCCGTCCTTTGTCGGACAGGTCGCCGACGTCGTCGAAGTCGCGCAGCACGTCGGCGAACCACGGCGCGGTGCCGCTGCGCAGACCGGTGAGCACCTGCTGGTGCAGGTTCAGCAGCGCGGTGCGGTCGACCAGCGACGGAGCCATGATCGGCTCGTACAGGCGGCCGGTGTCGTTGGTGTCCTGGGCGACCATGGTGGAGGCGCCACGGATCTGGCCGTTCACCGTGTTGCCGTTCAGGACGGCCGTGTTCATCAGCCGGACGGTGTCGAAGGCGCGCCGGACCACCTCCTCGGCGGCCGCCAGGGAGACCTCGTCGGGGGTGACGGTGGGGCCGAACATGGCCTGCTCCAGTTCGTCCGCGACGGCGCGGACCGGGAAGCTGTCCGGAGCGTAGGCCGGCGGGCCGGCACCGATCCGGCCGTAGGCGCTCAACAGGGTGCCGTCGATGGTGAGTTCCGCCCTGACCAGGCCGTCGCACTCGTCGTCCAGATAGCCCTTGCTGACCCAGTTGCCGTCCTGGTCGGAAGACCCGGCGTAGATCTGGGAGGGGTTGGTCACCCGGGGACTGGCGGGGTCGTCGTGGTAGCCGAGCCAGCCGCCCCGGTTGGCGTCGTACAGGAAGGCCGTCACGTTCGGGTCGGGCTTCGGGTGCTCCTCCTTGCTGGAGCCGTAGACGCGGCCGGCGGCGGGGGTGAAGCGCAGCCTGATCCCGGGGAACTCAGGGGTGGGTCTGAGGTACCGGACGTGGCCGAGCGGAAGGTGCCGGTCCGCCCAGAAGTTCGGGCAGGTGCCGTTCAGCGGGTGCACCGCGTGGTCGTTGACGGGGCCGACCTGCGCGTCGATCCGGTCGTTCTCGTCGCCGGTCCGTCGGTGGATCTTGTGGTTGGCCACGTGCACCGTCCAGCGCACGTCCTCGGGGCCGAGCCCGTTCCGGGCCAGCAGGTCGAGGGTCAGCGGCTCCAGCACGTCCTCCCGGCCCGGCTCCGAGGTCAGCGCCCAGACCTCAAGGAACGGGGCCACCGGCCGGACGTCGCCGTTCTCGGTGAATCGCAGCTCGGGCGGGGCCTCGTACGACCTGATGGCCCCGCTGTCCGGATCCACCTCGAAGGTCGGGGCCGGTCGCAGCTGTCGGGGCGCCAGCGGGCGGTGCGGGTCCACCAGCGCCTCGTAGTTGTCCATCGGCCGGGCGGCCGCGCCCAGGCGGCCGATCGCCAGGGGCGGGAGAATCCGGAGTTCCTTGATGGCCACGCTCTCTCCTCGTAGGTGGTTGGTCGCTCCCCCGGGGTCGTTCAGCGCTCGGCCAGGACGCGGTCGACGAAGTCCCGCGCCTGGAGGTCGGTCTCGCGCAGCGCGCGCAGGTACGCCTCGCCCTCGGCCGTCGGCTTCGTCCGGAGCAGGGTGTCGACGGCGCGCAGCGAGGCCTCGGTGAGGTCGTGCTGGAGCAGCCAGCGGTTACGGTCGCCCGCCGGGAGGTCCAGCGTGTACGGCATCTCGAACGGCGGGCCGGCCAGTAGACCGGTGGACCCCTCGCGGTCGAGCGGGAGTTGGAGCAGCATCCCGGCGACGGCCCGGAGGTTGTACATCTCGCCGAAGGTGCGGTGGATCAGCGATCCGCGTGCGGTCAGGGCGGTGCCGTTGTCGAGCGGGCCGATCAGGCGGAAGGCGTGCGCGACGTCGGTCAGCAACATGCGGTAGCGCAGGTTGAACAGGTGGCCCCAGCGGGCGGCCTCGGGGTGGGTGATGGGGGTGACCTCGGGGCGCGGCTGGTCCGGAGCGAGGGCCAGCGCATGCGTCAGGGCCAGGGTCTCCTCGTTGAGCCGGTGGTCGGTGCGCGGGTTCTCGGCTACCGGCCGTGCGGCGGCGTCCTGGTCGGGAGGGTCGAGCCGCTCCAGTTCGCGGAAGATCGTCAGGAAGCGGAAGAAGTGGGAGAGTTCCCCCGGGCCCGCGCCGACTGCGCTGCCGGCCGCCGGGACAGGGGCCTGGAGCGGGGGGAACGCCTCGCCCTGCTCGCCGATGAGTTTCAGCGCGTTCAGGGCGGAGTCGCGCGAGGAGACGCCGATGATCAGCAGGTCGGGGGACTGGGTCTCGGGCACGTTGCCGGCGTCCCGACCGCGTTCACCGAGGGTGTAGCCGCGGCCCCACTCGTTCCAGGAGGCCTGATAGGGAAGGGTTTCGGCCTGGAAGGCGGCGTCCGGGATCCGGCCGCGGTCTCCCAGGATGTCGGCCAGCCGTTCGTAGAGGGCGCCCACGCGGTTCACCGGCACGCCCTGCTTGCCGGCGGCCAGCTGCCGGATCCGCTCGGCCTCCTCGCCGGTCCAGTTGGGCGGGCTCTCGGCGCAGATGTACCGGGCGAGGGTCTCCGGGGTGAGCCGCCGGAGCGTGAACGGGAACGGGTAGAAGTCCGTGCCCCACGGATAGTCCTCCCGGCTGAGGTGGACCGGGCCGCCGAGCGCGATCAGGAGGTTCTGTACGGTGAGCAGGTGGCCCATCTCCTCCTTGGCGATGCCGAGGACGATCTCCTGCCAGCGCCGCACGTCCGCGCGCAGGCGCTCGGGGACCTGTGGTCCGCCCAGCGAGTACGCGGCGAAGAGGTACTGCACCATCAGCGAGTGCTCGATCTCCGCAGCCACGTGCAGCAGTAGCACGGTGTAGTCGCGCCAGTTGAACTCCGGTGGCAGGACCGGCCGGCGTCCCGGCGCGGCCTTCACACCGACGGCCAGCTCAGGGAAGGCGGACTCCAGATGCCTGGTGATCCTCGTTCGCATGGGTTCCGTCCCAGGACTCGACGCAGCGGGGTGGCTCACCCACAGTCAGGGCGCAGCACCCGCAGTCACCGTCAGTGACATGCGAGAGAAGCTTCCCCTGCCGGGAAGCGGTAGTCCAGGCCATGACACCCGTACGGTCCAAGGCGTACACGCGCAGGGGCGAGTCGTTTTCGTGCGCCGGGACGCGCGGGTCTTCCGCGCTACCGGGGGTCGCGGCCGATGCCGCGCTCCGGGTCCGGGCTCGGCGAGCGTGTTCGGGCCGGAGCTGGTCTGCTGGTTCCGAGGGGTGGTCGTGCCGGTGCAGCGGGAGGAATCCGGATGAGTACCTATCGAGTGGCGCAGGTGGCCGACGTCGGCGGGTCGTTCGAGATCGTCGAGCGTGACGTGCCGCGGCCGGGCCCCGGTCATGTGCGGGTCGCCGTGGAGGCCTGCGGGATCTGCCACAGCGACGCCATGTTCGTGAACGCCGGGCTGCCGGGCGTCCGGTTTCCGCTGGTCCCCGGGCACGAGATCGCCGGGCGCATCGACGAGCTCGGCGAGGGGACACAGAGCGCCGGTTGGCAGGTGGGCGACCGGGTGGCGGTGGGCTGGTTCGGCGGCAGCTGCGGGCACTGCGCCGCCTGCCGGCAGGGCGACTTCGTCCTGTGCCTGAACCTGAAGGTCCCCGGCTGGGCGTACGACGGTGGTTACGCCGAGGCGGCGGTGGTGCCGGTCGACGCCCTGGCCCGGATCCCCGACGCGCTGGCGGCTGCCGATGCCGCGCCGATGGCCTGCGCCGGAGTGACCACGTACAACGGGCTGCGGACGAGCTCAGCACGGCCGGGCGACCTCGTCGCCGTACTCGGCATCGGCGGCCTCGGCCACCTGGGTGTGCAGTACGCGGCTGCCATGGGCTTCGAGACCGTGGCCATCGCCCGCGGCGCCGACAAGGCCGACTTCGCCAAGCAGCTCGGCGCGCACCACTACATCGACAGCACGGCCGGCACGCCCGTCTCGGACGCGCTGCAGTCCCTCGGCGGCGCCAGGGTCGTCCTGGCCACCGCCGCGAACTCCGCCGCCATCTCGGCGACCGTGGACGGGCTGTCCCACCGGGGTGAACTGGTGGTCATCGGCGCGGACAGCGAGCCGCTTCGGATCACCCCGGTCCAGCTGCTCATGCGCGCACGCACCGTTCGCGGCCACCCGTCCGGCAGCGCGCAGGACATCCAGGACACCATGGCGTTCAGTGCCCTGCAGGGCATCCGCCCGATGATCGAGACCGCGCCGCTCGGCCGGGCCGACGAGGCGTACCGGAGGATGCTCTCCGGTACCGCCCGCTTCCGCATGGTGCTCACCACCGGGACGCGATGACGGCGGGCGAAACGTACGAGGCCCTCGACACGGCGTTCGCCGTGCTCTTCGGCCGGAACTCAGCCGCGTACGGCCGCCGGCACCGACCTGCCGATTCGGCGTTGGATCACTCTCGCGGAGGGGCCGGGTTCCGACCGGCCTCGGCGGCGTGGGCGGCGGTGGGTTCGGCACGCCGGATGGCGATGACGGCGGCGTCGTCGTTGAGGCGGTGGCCGACGTGGGCGAGGAGGTCGCGGCGGATGTGGTTGACGAGTGCCTCGGGGGAGCACTTGGTCCAGTGGGCGGCGCGATCGGCGAGCGGGTAGAACTCGCCGGTGTTGTCGCGTGCCTCGGTGACCCCGTCGGTGTACAGCAGCAGGGTGTCGCCTCTTGCGAACGGGAAGTCGTCGCTCGGGTAGCTGCCGTCGCCGAGGTCGTTCACGCCGAGGGGCGGAGCGGCCGGCACGGAGTCGACGGGCAGCGCGCGGCCGTCGCGCAGCAGGAGGGGCGGCGGGTGCCCGCAGTTGGTCATGCGGGCGACGGGCTCGTCGTCGGGCAGGTCGAGGAGGATCGCGGTGATGAAGTGCTCGACGATGTCGCCGCTCTCCTGGGCGAAGTCGGTGAGGTAGCGCCCCACGTTGTGGTCGAGCGTGGACGCCAGGTCCGCCAGGCTGTCGTGCTGCGCGGCGATGAGGCGGAAGGCGCTGACCAGCAGGGCCGACTCGCCGACGGCGGCCAGGCCCTTGCCCCGGACGTCTCCGATGACCATGCGGGTGCCGCCCGCGGTGCGGGTGGCGGTGTAGAGGTCGCCGCCGATCTGTGTCTCCTTTTCGGCGGCGAGGTACATCGTGGCGATCTGAAGCGGCCCGATCTGTTCGGGCAGCGGGCGCAGCAGGGCGCGCTGGGCGGCTTCGGCGACTGACTGGGCGCGGGCGAGCTGTCTGGCGCGGTGCTCGCGGATGGCGGTGAACATGATGATCAGGACGCACAGGACGGTCAGCGCGACGATCTGCGCGATGTGGTTGCTGGTGGTGAGGCCGCCGTGGAGGAAGGCGATGAGGACCTGGGCGGCGACGGCCAGGGCTCCGACGAGGGCGGTCGGGCGCAGGCCGGCGAACGAGGGGGTGAGGGCAGGGGCGATCACCAGGAGCGGGCCGAGGTGGATGCTGGTGGGGGAGTGGAGATCGACCACGGTGATCGCCGCGATGAGGGCGAGCGGGATCAGCAGCAGCGCCCAGCTCCGTTGTCCGCGCTGCTGGTGGCGGGCCGCGCGTGCTCGGACTTCCATGTCCCCACTGTGCTCCTGGGCGTCGGCGAGCGCAGGTGGTTCGGGCGATGCGTGGTAACTGACTTACCGGCCGCATCCGCTCCGGTGTCGCCGCCCGCGCGGAATGGATCTCAACCTGGAAGAGGCCTCGTGAGGCGCGGATATTTCACGGGTATGCGATACCTGCCGCATTTTCACTTGGCTGGACTCATGGTGTCACACCTTGGACATGTCCGAAATGACAGTCCATAAGGGCTCTCGTTACGTTCATCGCGGGTCGGTCACCCGGCCGACGTCCGCGAGACAGAGAGACAGTGACATGCGCACGCGCATCTTGGCCGTGGCCGCTGCCGGAATAGGCGTGGCGGCCCTCGCAACCACCGGTATCACCTACGCCCTCGCCGGATCCACCTCGGCGTCCCCGTCCGTCCAGCAGGCGGCCCGGCCTGTCGAACAAGCCGCCCCGGCGCCCCCGTCCGTCCAGTCGGCGGCCCAGCCCGTCCAGCAAGCCGCCCCGGCCGCGGCTGTCTCGGGCGGCGGCGGCGAGAACGGCGGCAGCGAAAACGGGGAGAGGCGCGAGGGCCGCGACCGCCATGACGGCGGACGCGGCCACGGCCGTGAGGAAGCGGGAAGGATCTACTTCAACGAACGTACGTACTCCGCCGACGCCGAGGGATGCATCACCGCCGCCAGCGGACTGGGCTCCAGTAGCTTCAGTGTTTTCAACGACAGTCGGAAGGTCGTCGAGGTCTACCGCGGCTTCTCCTGTGACAACGGCTCTCCGGTCACCACCGTGGGCCCCTACGGCGCCACCAATGGCGTGGTGACCCGTACCGCCCACGGGAGCATGTTCGGTGGCGACGGCGCCGTGGGCAGCTTCCGGGTGATCGGCGACTACGACGAGTGGTGACAGCGCCGCCCGGAGCGCGGCCGGCCCCCGACCCCGCCGAGAAGACCGCGAGCGCTCAGAAGACCGCGAGCGGATTGACCGGGGAGCCGGTGCCGCGGGGGATGTTCAGGGGCGCGGCGACGAGGAGGAACTCCCACCTTGAGGTGCGCGCGCACGCCTCGGCCAGCGGTTCCAGGTCCAGGTTATCGATCAGCGACAGGCCCAGGGCGGTGATGGCCAGCACGTGGACCGGCGAGTGGACGCCGTCGACGGGGCTCGGGCGCACGTCGCTGTCGCCGTCGCTGCCCAGTGCCGAGGCCTGCGACTCACTCAGCACGCGCATCGCGCCGGGATGCAGTCCCGCGCTGAGGTCGTCCGGGTCCCACGCGCCCAGCCGCCGCCGTCGGGCGAGGTGGCCCGTGCGGACCAGGAGGATGTCCTGGGGGCGGAGCGGGCTGCCCTGTTCCTCGGCGCAGACCAGCAGCTCCGGGCCGCCGATCGCCTCTCCCGGCTCCAGCCAGGCCGTGCCGCGCAGGCGTGGCACGTCCAGCAGGACTCCTCGCCCCACCAGCCCGGGCAGCAGGTCGGTCACCGCGCCGTAGGCGGCACCTTGCGAGGAGAACACCTCCCGCGCCCGCACTCCCGCGAAGAGCAGTCCGCCGTACGCGATGTGGCAGAGCGCGTCCAGGTGCGTCTGCGCCTTGCCGTGGAAGTCGGAGGCGATGAAGTCCCGGTGCACGGTCGGCTCGGGGGCCGTGACGTCCGCCAGTTCGGTCATCTGGTGCAGTGCCGGCCTGCGGTTGTCGGGCCCCGGCACGCTGTCCCACGGCCGCCCCATGGCGACGACCTCACCCGTGCGTACGAGTCCGGCGGCCGCCACCCGTCGTATCGCTTCGACCGGCCCGGGGAGATGGTCGCGGCGCAGCTGCCGGAAGAGCGCGTCGAACTCCTCGCGGGTCATCGCCGGTCCGTTGGCACTGGTCATGGCACTCCTCACCCCGGCCCCCGCTCTGCCGATGATGCGGTGATGCTCGCGATACCGCCACCGTGCTCGGGGAGTGCGCGCGATCCTGTGACAAATACCGCATAACGGGCAAAGTCCTAATATTGCATCGAAGGGTGCAGCTCCGCGGAAATGTGAGCGCTGTGGCGGCCATGACAGCTTCGGACGAGGCGGGGATCGGCCCCGTGCAGGCCCGTGAGCGGTTCATGCTCGGTGAACCGGTCCAGGGTGGCGTGCGGAGTCTGATCCTGAACTCCTGGCAACGCTGCCAGTCGATGGGGATCTCCCCGGACGGGTCCGAGCTCCCGTACCGGCCGGACATCGATCTGGACGGCCGACTGGTCCGCGCGGCCAGGCCCGTGCTGGACCGGCTGGCATCCAGGTTCGCCGGCAGCCGGATGAACGTGGCCCTGACCGACGGGGACGGGGCGGTGCTGCAGCGCCGTTTCGGCGACGTGTCCATGGTCAGGCAGCTGCCCGCGATCCAGAGCGTCCCGGGCTTCGTGTTCGCCGAGCAGTACGGCGGGACCAACGGCATCGGGCTGGCGCTCACGGAACGGCGGCTCATCCAGGTCTCCGGAGCCGAGCACTTCGCCGAGCGCGGCCAGTCGAACGCCTGTACCGCGATTCCCGTCCGTGACCCCCTCAACGGACGGATCGAGGGCGTCCTCTGCTTCGCCTATCCGCCCGCCTACGCGGACCCGCAGATGGCGGACCTGATCCGCAAGGCCGCCACGGCCATCGAGCGGCGCCTGCTGGCGCAGAGCTCGGCGCGAGAGCGCTCCCTGCTGCACGCGTACCTCGATTCCCGGCGCCGCGCCCAGACCGACCAGGCGGCCGGGGACGGGCGCCTGGTCGGGATGGACGAGCTGCCCCGAAGCGGGCTGGACCGGCACGACCGGATACTGCTCGAACAGATGGCCACCGAGCTGATCTCCTCGGCCCGCCGCACCGCGGTCGAGGTGACCCTTTCCCAGGGGCGGCGGGTCACCTTGCTGAGCCGCCCGGTGGCCAGCGCGTCCGGGGTGGAGGGCTTCGTCATCGAGGCGATCCTGCACGGCGACTCGCCGCCCCGGCCCGCCGCCCCCGACCAGGCCGGTCGGGCGGTCGGCGTCCCGGCGCCCGCCATGACCGCCGCCGTCCCGCCGCTCCGGCACCCCGAGGACGGCGCACCGGATCGCGGGACCAAGGCGCCGTTCGCTCCCGCGCCCGGCGCGGCCACCAGGCTGCTGCTGCTGGGCGAGCCGGGCGTGGGACAGTACGCCGTCGCGGCCCGCCGCCGCCTGGAGCTGCTGTCCGAGGCCAGCACCCGCATCGGCACCACCCTGAACGTGACCCGCACCGCCTGGGAACTCGCCGAGATGGCCGTCCCGCGGCTGGCCGACTACGTCACCATCGACCTGCCCGAGACCGTCCTGCGCGGCGAGGAGCCCGCCGATCCCAGCAGCGAACTGCACCGCACGGTGGTCCACGGCATCCGCACCGACTGCCCCTTCTACCCGGTCGGCGGACGGGTCGACCTCAGCCCCACCACGCCCCACCGCCGCTGCCTGGCCAGCGGGCAGGCGGTGCTGGAACCCGATCTGCGCAGGGCCGCCGGCTGGATCTCGCAGGACCCCGAGGCGGCCGAGCGCCTCTTCGCGTACGACGTCCACTCCCTCATCGCCGTCCCGCTGCTGGCCCGCGGCGTCGTGCTGGGCATCGCCGGCTTCTACCGCGCCCGGAACCCCGCCCCCTACGGGGACGACGACCGCTCGCTGGCCCAGGAGCTGGCCACCCGCGCCGCCATCTGCATCGACAACGCCCGCCGCTACACCCGCGAACACGCCATGGTCCTGGCCCTGCAGCACAGCCTGCTCCCGCGCAGCCTGCCCGAGCAGAGCGCCATCGAGGTCGCCCACCGCTATCTGCCCGCCGAGTCCGGGGTGCGCGGGGACTGGTTCGACGTCATCCCCCTCTCCGGTGCCCGGGTCGCCCTGGTCGTCGGCGATGTCGTCGGCCGCGGACTGCACGCCGCCGCCACCATGGGCCGCCTGCGCACCGCAGTGCACAACTTCGCCGAACTGGACCTCGCCCCCGACGAGCTCCTCACCCACCTGGACAACCTCGTGGGGCGCCTGGACCGGGACGAGGACGGCGTGGAGCCCGCCACCGGCAATGACGGCATCATCGGCGCGTCCTGCCTGTACGCCGTCTACGACCCGACCTCGCAGCGCTGCACGCTGGCCCGCGCCGGTCACCCGCCACCCGCGGTGATCCACCCGGACGGCACGGTCACCGTCCCCGACCTCCCCGCCGGGCCCCCGCTCGGCCTGGGCGGCCTGCCGTTCGAAACCGCCGAGCTGCACCTCCCCGAAGGCAGTCAGCTGGTCCTCTACTCCGACGGACTCCTCGAAGGCCACCGCCGCGACCCCGATGCGGCCCTCGACCGCCTGCGCACCGCCCTGGCCCACCCGAACCGCTCCCCCGAGGACATCTGTCGCACGGTCGTGGAGGCCGTGGTAGCCGAGCACCCGGCCGACGACGTCACGCTGCTCGTCGCCCGCACCCACGCCCTCGACCCCGGCCGGATCGCCACCTGGGACCTGCCCGCCGACCCGGCCCGCGTCGGCGACATCCGCGCCGCCGCCGCCCGCCGCCTGAGCGACTGGGGACTGGACGAGGCCGCCTTCGTCACCGAACTGCTGCTCAGCGAGCTGGTCACCAACGCCATCCGCTACGGCACCGAGCCCATCCAGGTCCGGATGATCCACGACCGCGCCCTGATCTGCGAGGTCTCCGACGGCAGCAGCACCGCCCCCCACCTGCGCCACGCGGCCACCACCGACGAGGGCGGCCGCGGCCTGTTCCTCGTCGCCCAGCTCACCCAGGCCTGGGGCACCCGCTACACGGCCAGGGGCAAGGTCATCTGGGCCGAATGCGCCCTGGAGGCGTCCGACGGCCTCCCCGACCTCTTCGAGAGCCACTTCTTCGAGAGCCAGTTCGCCGACATTCCCGACATCGGATGACCCGCCCTCCGGACATCACCCGCCCTCCGGACATCAACGGCCGCCGTGGCGTGTCAACACCACGGCGGCCGAGCCGAGCTGGTAGGAACGGTGGTCCATGCACGACACCCCCGACCCCCTGGCGGGCCCACCCGCGCGCCGCGGCCCACTCGTCCGCATCCGCGGTCTCGGTAAGCGGTTCGGCGGCACTCCCGCGCTGGCCGGGATCGACCTCGACATCCATCGCGGCAGCGTCCTGGCCCTGCTCGGTCCGAACGGCGCCGGCAAGTCCACCCTCATCCAGACACTCGCCGGGATCCACCACGCGGACCAGGGCGAAGTGACGGTGGCCGGGCACCCGCTCGGCACCGAGGCCGCCGCTCGTCGTATGGCCTTCATCCACCAGGATCTCGGTCTCGTCGAGTGGATGACGGTCGCCGAGAACATCGCCCTGGTCGCCGGCTACCCGCGCCGCCACGGGCTGGTCTCCTGGCGGCGGACCCGGGAGCGCTGCGCCGACGCCCTCGCCCTGATCGCCGGGCACCTCGACGCCGACGCGCGCATCGCCGACCTCGCCCCCGCCGAGCGCTCGCTGGTCGCCATCGCCCGCGCGCTGGCGACGCGGGCGGAGCTCATCGTCCTGGACGAGCCGACCGCCAGCCTCCCCGCCGCGGACTGCGCCCGGCTCTTCGCCGTGCTGCGCACCCTGCGCGACCGAGGGCACGGCATCGTCTACGTCACCCACCGGCTCGACGAGGTCTACCAGGTCGCCGACGCCTTCGCCGTCCTGCGCGACGGCCGGTTGATCAGCTCCGGCCCGCTCGCGGGCCACAGCCGCCGGCGCCTGGTCCACGACATCGTGGGCCGCGAACCGGTCGGCCACCGGGCCGCCCCGGTCACCCCCGCCGAGGGTCCGGTGGTGCTGAGCCTCGACGCGGTGCGGACCACGAACGCCGGGCCGGTCAGCCTGAAGCTGCGCGCCGGCGAAATCCTCGGCATGGTGGGCCTCACCGGCGCCGGCCACCTCGACCTGGGCCGCGCCCTCGCCGGCTCCCGTCCGATCCTCGGCGGGCGGGCCCTGCTCGACGGCCGACCGTACACCCCGCGCACGGTGGCCGGTGCCGTCGGCTCCGGCGTCGGCCTGGTCACCGGCAACCGTCAGGAGGAGGGCTGCGCCGCCGAACTGACGGTCCGTGAGAACCTTCTGGCGAACCCCCGGTCGGCCGGCCGGTCGGCGCTGCACTGGATCAGCCCCCGGCGCGAGCGGGCCCAGGCCGCCGCCCTGATCGAGCGGTTCTCGGTGCACCCCCGCGACAGCGAGGCGCCGATCGCCACGCTGTCCGGCGGGAACCAGCAGAAGGTCATGGTCGGCCGGTGGCTCCAGGTGCACCGGCGGCTGTTGATCCTCGAAGAGCCGACTGCCAGCGTCGACGTCGGCGCCAAGGCCGAGCTCTACCGCCTGCTCGACCAGGCGCTGGCCGACGGCCTCGCGGTCCTGCTCATCTCCACCGACTTCGAGGAGGTCGCCACCGTGTGCCACCGTGCCCTGGTGTTCGTCCGCGGGACCGTGACCGCCGAGCTGACCGGTGCGGCCCTCACCGTCACCGAACTCACCTCCGCCGCCTCGGCCATGCCTCCCGTCACCGGCGGTGACGGCGACCGGCGTGCGACAGGCCGATGACCGACCCCCCCTTCCGCCGGTCCCCGCAGGGCCGTCGGCGCGGACACCTGATCGGCAGCTACGGCCTGCCGGCCCTCGCCGTTCTGCTGTTCCTGATCTTCTCCGTCGCGCGGCCGAACACCTTCCCCACCCTCGACAACGTCTCCTCGATCCTGTCCAACCAGTCGATCCCCGCCATCCTCGCGCTCGGTGCGACGATCCCCATCGCCACCGGCAACTTCGACCTGTCCATCGGCTACGGTCTCGGTCTCGCGCACGTCGTGGTGCTGCGGCTCATCGTCGACGGCGACTGGCCCTGGCCGCTCGCCTGCCTGGCGGTGATCCTGGGCGGAGCGGCCTTCGGGGCCGTCAACGGTGTCATCGTCGAGTTCGGCCGGATCGACTCCTTCATCGCCACGCTCGGCACCGGCAGCATCCTGTACGCCTTCACCGGCTGGATCACCGGCGGCGCCCGGGTCCTCCCCGGTACCGGCGGTCTGCCGGTCGCCTTCACCGACCTCTACGACTCCACCTTCCTCGGACTGCCGGTGTCCGCCTCCTACGTGCTCGCGCTCGCGGCCGTCCTGTGGCTGCTACAGGAGCGGCTGCCGCTCGGCCGGTACCTGTACGTCATCGGCTCCAACCCGCGCGCCGCCGAACTCGTCGGAATCCCCACCCGCCGCTACAGCGTCTGTGCCTTCGCCGGATCGGGCCTGGTCGTCGGTTTCGCGGGGGTCCTGCTCGCCGCGCAGCAGCAGATCGGCAACCCGAGCGTCGGCCTGGAGTACCTGTTGCCCGCGTTCGTCGGCGCGCTGCTCGGCTCCACCGCGATCAAACCCGGACGCGCCAACGCCCTGGGCACGGTGGTCGCCGTCGCCGTCCTCGCCATCGGTCTGGCCGGCATCGGGCAGCTCGGCGCGGACTTCTGGGCCGTGCCGCTGTTCAACGGCGCGACGCTGCTCCTCGCCGTCGGCCTGGCCGGCTACTCCGCACGCCGCCGGCTGCGGGCCGGTGCCACCGAGAACCGCGGTCCGCTCACGCCGCCGTCGACGGACGTGGCTTCCCCCCGGGACACACGGTGAAGCGCGGTGCCGCGACCGCGCTGGCAGCAGTCATGCTGGCAACTGCGGGCACCGCCCTGGACGGCTGCCAGCGCGGCCCGTCGACCGGGACCGGGGCCCCCGTCGCAGGGCCGTCGAGGGCTGGTTGCCCGGCGGCCACCCTCGCCAGGGCGAAGGCGGACGTCCAGCGGGCCGAGCAGGTCGAAGCCCCCTGGAACGGCCCCACCAGCGGGCCCAGGGCGGTTCCCGACAGGACCATCGTCTACGTTGCCCAGACCATGACCAACCCCGGCGTCGCGGGTGTCGCCAGGGGCGTCACCGAAGCCGCGACGGTCATCGGCTGGAGCGTCCGGGTGATCGACGGGCAGGGCACGCCCGCCGGCATCCAGGCGGCGCTCGGCCAGGCGGTCAACCTCGAAGCCTCGGGCATCGTCATCGGCGGCTTCGACCCGGGTCTGACCGCGCAGCAGGTTGCCCAGGCCGACGCGGCACACATCCCGCTCATCGGCTGGCACGCGGTCGCGGCCCCCGGGCCGAGCACGAATCCCCCGCTCTTCAGCAACATCACCACCAGCGTCGGGGACGTCGCCCGGCTCAGCGCGGACTGGGTCATCGCGGAGTCCAACGGCAACGCCGGAGTCGTCGTCTTCACCGACGACTCCGTCCCGTTCGCCAAGAACAAGTCCCAACTGATCAAGGACGGCCTCGCCACCTGCCCCGGCGTGAGGCTGCTGGCCTCCGAGAACATCCCCATCCCGGACGCGACCAGCCGCACCCCCCAGGCGGTCTCCGCCCTCCTCGCCCGCTTCCAGGGCCAGTGGACGCACTCCGTCGCCATCAACGACCTGTACTTCGCCGACGCCGCGCCCGCCCTGCGCGCGGCCGGCAGGCCCGGCAACGGCGCCCCGTACAACATCGCCGCGGGCGACGGCGACCCCTCGGCCTTCCAGCGCATCGACAGCAGGCAGTACCAGGCCGCCACCGTCCCCGAGCCCCTCACCGAGCAGGGCTGGCAGATCGTCGACGAGTTCAACCGCGCCTTCTCCCACCAGCCCGCCAGCGGCTACGTCGCCCCGGTCCACATCACCACGGCCGCCAACAGCGGCGGAGCGACCTCCTGGGACCCGGCGGGCTACCGCCAGGCGTACCGGACGATCTGGGGCAGGTAGCGAGGGCGGTGCCGACGCAGCCCGTGTGATCAGTTCGCGTCAGTGCGGTCGCCGGCGAGGGGTTGCCGCAGGGTGGCGGCCCAGCGCCGCCGCTCCGCGCTGTCGGCGCCGCCGTCGCCGTCGCCGCCGAGCCCGCCCTTCAACTCGTCCCGGGCGGGATCGGGGGGTGGACCCGGCTCCTCCCCGTCCGGGAGCCGGTGCGCGACGAGCACGGCGATGTCGTCGTCGAGGGCGGCATCGCTGTACGCGATCAGGTCCCGGTGCAGGTGGTTCAGAAGCTCGCGTGGCGGAAGGGCGGTCCAGTCGCGGACACGCTGGGTGAGCGGGTAGAAGGTTCCGGCGCGGTCGCGGGTCTCGGTCACGCCGTCGGTGTACAGCAGCAGCTGGTCGCCCGGACGGAAGGGCTCCACGTCGACGTGGTAGTCGCCGCCGAGCAGCACGCCGAGGTTGAGAGGCGGTGACGGATCACACGGGGCCAGTTCGCTGACCCGGCCCTGGTCGATGAGCAGCGGCGGAGGGTGACCGCAGTTGACGATGCGGACCACGGGCTCGTCGCCGGGAATCTCGGCGAGCACAGCGGTGATGAAGCGTTCCTCGCTGCCGGGGAGCTGGGCGGCTCGGCGGCTCATGCTCCGCTCCAACCTACGCGCTATCGCGGGCAGATCGGGCTCGTCGTAGGCGGCCTCGCGGAAGGCGGCCAGCATCGCCGCTGCCGTCTCCACCGCGAGCAGGCCCTTGCCCCGGACGTCGCCGATCAGCAGGCGCACACCGTGCGCGGTGCTCATCGCCTCGAAGAGGTCGCCGCCGATGCGGGCCTCCGCGGCTGCCGACAGGTACAGGGTTTCGATGCTGATGCGGCCCAGGAGGTGGGGGACCGGACGCAGCAGCACGCGCTGCGCCGTCTCGGCCACCGAGCGCACGGTGGCCAGGGTGCGTTCGCGGCGCGTTCGGTGGGCGGCCAGAAGGGCGCCCAGCATCCCGACCAGTGCCGTGGAGAAGTAGGTGGCCACGTAGTGGCGCTCCCACAGATAACCAATGTCGCGGCCCGCACAGCACGGAGTGCCCGCCAGGACGCCTTCGAAGACCACGGCGAAGACCGTGACGGCGGCGACGAAGGCGGGACCGTGGGCGTAGGCGGCGACGACGGGCAGGGCGATGAGCAGAAAGCTCACCGGCCACTGCACGGGAGTGATCGGTTCCAGCGCGAGGATGGCCGCGACATAGATGGCCGGCAGCCAGCGTATCCAGGCGGGCTGGGCGGGCACCCGCGGCTCCGTCCCACCCGGCTCCGTCCTACCCGGCTTCGTCCCACCCGGTTCCGTCCCACGCCGCCGGTCGGCCCCGCCGCGGCCCGGGAGCCTCACCGCGCGCTCCGGTGGCGGTGTGCCCGGTCGATCGAGGAGCCGCGGCGAACCGGCCGGGCCCGGGCGGGCGAAGCGGACCGCCGCGGCCCCACGAGCGGCGGATCCATCGGCATGCCGGAGAGCATCCGCCCGGTCGGCGGCGGGAGTCCGACAGCCGCGGAGGGCGCCGCGACGTGCGGCGGTGCGACCCCGGACTCCCGGTGACGGGTGTCGTCCGGTTCGTGATCCGCCTCTACACACATACATCAATCATCACGGCATACCGGGCACTGCCGCCTGCCGACGGAGTCGAGCAGCGTGCCCGGCCCGTCACTCGAAGCGTGTGGGGTCGCCGGCCCCTCGCCGGACGATTTCCGGCCCGCCGCCTGAGAAGTCGACGACCGTCGTCATTTCCGTGCCGCAGTCGCCCGAATCCACCACGGCGTCCAGCATGTGGTCGAGCCGCTCCTTGATCTCCCACCCCTGTGTCATCGGTTCGTCCTCACCGGGGAGAACCAGGGTGCTGGAGACCAGCGGCTCACCGAGTTCGGCGAGCAGGGCCCGGGTGACGGTGTGGTCGGGGATCCTGACTCCCACTGTCTTCTTCTTCGGGTGCATCAGCCGGCGGGGAACCTCCTTGGTGGCAGGGAGGATGAAGGTGTAACTGCCCGGCGTCGCGGCCTTGACGGCGCGGAAGACGTTGTTGTCGAGTTGGACGAACTGGCCCAGCTGCGCGAAGTCCACGCACATCAGGGTGAAGTGGTGGCGCTCGTCGAGACGCCGGATCGACCGGATCCGCTCAAGGCCGCCGCGGTTGTCCAGCCGACAGCCCAGCGCGAAACAGGAGTCGGTCGGGTACGCGATGAGGGCCCCGGACCGGAGACTCTCGGCCACGGTGCTGATGGTGCGCGGCTGGGGGGACTCTGGGTGCACGTCGAAGTACTTCGCCATTGGCCGACCCTACGGGATCCCGGCCACCGATCGGCGCAGCCGCGACATCCCGCACTCTGGCGGGCCGCCGGGGCGCGGCGTACGGTCGGTCGGCATGGGCTTCGAGCAGGCGCGGGTGAATCGGATCTTCCTCCCGGAGACGTACGCCGAGGGTGTGCCGTACGACCTGTTCCGTGAGCTGCGGGCTGAGGCGCCGGTCTGCTGGGTGGAGGAGCCGGCGGTGGGGGACTGGCCGGGCGGCACGGGGTACTGGGCGGTGCTGCGGCATGGGGACGTGAAGCACGTGCTGCGCAGCCCCGAGCTGTTCTCCTCGAACCTCGGCGCCACCCAGATCCGTGACCCGGACGCGCCCGCCGATCTGGAGTTCGTCCGGGCGATGATGCTCAACCAGGACCCGCCCGACCACTCCCGGCTGCGCCGGATCGTGGCGGCGGCGTTCACCCCGCGGGCCCTGGCGGAGCTGTCGGAGGCGATCGAGAACCGGGTGCGGGAGCTGATCGATTCGGTACGGCCGGCCGGTGCCGCCGACCTCGCCCGGCTGGCCGCCGATCTGCCGGTGTGGACGCTGGCCCGGGTGATGGGGGTGCCGGAGCAGGACCGGCAGTTGCTGCTCGACTGGGCGAACCGGGTGATCGGCTACCAGGACGCCGACTACGCCCACTCCAGCACCGCGGATCCGTCGAACCTGACCGACCTCGGCCGCGCCGCGCTCGCCCATCGCCCCACCACCTGGACCACTGCGGACGGCCGCCCGGTCAACCCCCGCTCCCGCGCCGCCCTGGCCGACATGTACGCCTACGCCCATGCCCTCGCCCGCCGGCCCGCCCCGGGCGGCGTGTTGGCCCGCACCCTCCAAGCGGGCCTGACGGTCGAGGAGTTCGAGACGATGTTCTTCCTCTTCGCCGTCGCGGGCAACGAGACCGTCCGCAACGGCGTCCCGGGCGCCCTCCTCACCCTCCTCGCCCACCGGGACCAGTACGAACTCCTTCGGGTGAAATCGGAGTTGACCGACTCGGCGGTGGAGGAGGCGCTGCGCTTCTGGCCTCCCGTGGTGCACATCCGCCGCACCGCGACGCGGGACCTGGAGCTCGGGGGCCGGTCGATCCGCCGGGGCGAGAAGGTGGTCGTCCACCACGCCGCCGCCAACCGGGACGAGACCGTGTTCCCCGAGCCGGACCGTTTCGACATCACCCGCAGCCCCAACGACCACGTGAGCTTCGGCTACGGCCCGCACTTCTGCCTCGGGGCCCAACTCGCCCGCCTGCAGATGAGGTTCGCCCTGCGTCACCTGGTCGACGGTCTCCCCGGTCTCGCACTGGACCCGGATCGGCCCCCGCAGCGCCTGGTCTCCAACTTCCAGAACGGCCTCAAGAGCCTGCCGGTCCGTTGGGAGCCGAGGGGGTAGCCCACTGAGCGAGACCACCAGCGGCGCCCCCTGCGGGGCGGCTTCGATCAGCCGGTGCTGCTGGGGTGGCGTCTGGCACCAGCTGCTCGCGCCCCACAGCGGCACGAGCGGGCCGACCACTCCCTCGCCCATCCGCATGATCAGGACACTACACGTCCTGGTTCGCCGCGAAGGGCCGAACGTCGACGGAGGCGGCCGAAATGATCAGCCCGCGCAGGCCGGGCAGAGCCCCCGGTAGGTGACCTCGGCGCCGGAGACGGCGAAGCCGAAGCGCTGGTCGGCCGGGAGGTCGGAGAGCGGGTTGCCGAGCGGGTGGACGTCGCGGATGGCGCCGCAGCCGGTGCAGACCAGGTGCTGGTGCGGGTGGTGCGCGTTGGGGTCGTAGCGCTTGGCGCGCCCGTCCGTGGAGACCTCGATGACCTCGCCGAGGGTGACCAGTTCGCCGAGGGTGTTGTAGACGGTCGCTCTGGAGATCTCCGGGAGGCGCTCGGCCGCCCGGGCGTGCACCTCGTCCGCGGTCAGGTGCACGTGCTCGCCGTCCAGGACCTCGGCGACGACGCGCCGCTGGGAGGTGAGGCGCCAGCCGCGCCCGCGCAGCCGCTCCAGCAGGTCACTCATATCGGTTCACCTATTCAGGTCATGGGGGAGACCGGAGTTTACCAATACACATCCGCTGTGGTCCGGTTCCCGACCGCATATGGATTTGGTGTCGTTCTTGACTTGGATTGCGTCCACCGTAGGATCGGCTCCGGCGCTAGCCTGGGTAGCAGCAGTACGCAGCAGACACAGCGATACCCGGAAGTAGCGGCAGTACACAGCGGTAGCAGCAGTTGGTGCCGTAGGTAGCAGTGAGACACCGTGATCCGCCTTGTAGGGAAGGATTCCCATGTCTGAGAACCACGATGCAACCGGCGTAGAGGCGAGCGCGGAAGGCTGCCCGGTCAACCACGGGCGCGCGCTTCACCCCACCCAGGGCGGCGGGAACCGCCAGTGGTGGCCGGAACGGCTGAACCTGAAGATCCTCGCCAAGAACCCCGCCGTGGCCAACCCGCTGGGTGGGGACTTCGACTACGCCGAGGCCTTCAACTCCCTCGACCTCCCGGCCGTCAAGCGCGACATCCAGGAGGTGCTCACCACCTCGCAGGACTGGTGGCCCGCCGACTTCGGCAACTACGGTCCGTTCATGATCCGCATGGCCTGGCACAGCGCCGGCACCTACCGGATCAGCGACGGCCGCGGTGGCGCCGGCGGTGGCCAGCAGCGCTTCGCCCCGCTGAACAGCTGGCCGGACAACGCCAGCCTGGACAAGGCCCGCCGGCTGCTCTGGCCGGTGAAGAAGAAGTACGGCCGCAGCCTGTCCTGGGCCGACCTGATGATCCTGGCCGGCAACGTCGCCCTGGAGGGCATGGGCTTCAACACCTTCGGCTTCGGCGGCGGCCGCGTCGACGAGTGGGAGCCCGACGAGGACGTCTACTGGGGCCCCGAGACCACCTGGCTCGACGACCAGCGCTACACCGGCGACCGTGAGCTGGAGAGCCCGCTGGCGGCCGTCCAGATGGGCCTGATCTACGTCAACCCCGAGGGCCCCAACGGCAACCCCGACCCGATCGCCGCCGCCCGCGACATCCGCGAGACCTTCTACCGGATGGCGATGAACGACGAGGAGACCGTCGCGCTGATCGCCGGCGGCCACACCTTCGGCAAGACCCACGGCGCCGGCCCGGCGGACAACGTCGGCCCGGACCCGGAGGCCGCGCCGATCGAGCAGCAGGGCCTCGGCTGGAAGAGCAGCTACGGCACCGGCGTCGGCGCCGACGCGATCACCAGCGGCCTTGAGGGCGCCTGGACGGCCACCCCGATCACCTGGGACAACAGCTTCTTCGAGACGCTGTTCGGCTACGAGTGGGAGCTCACCAAGAGCCCGGCCGGCGCCCACCAGTGGAAGCCGAAGGACGGCGCCGGCGAGGGCACCGTCCCGGACGCGCACGACCCGAGCAAGCGGCACGTCCCGATCATGCTCACCACCGACCTGTCGCTGCGCTTCGACCCGGTCTACGGGCCGATCTCCCAGCGCTTCCTGGAGAACCCGGACCAGTTCGCCGACGCCTTCGCCCGCGCCTGGTTCAAGCTCACCCACCGTGACATGGGCCCGATCGTGCGCTACCTCGGCCCGGAGGTCCCGAGCGAGCAGCTGCTCTGGCAGGACCCGCTGCCGGCCGTCTCGTACCAGCAGGTCGGCGCCGCCGACGTCGCCGACCTCAAGCGTCGGATCGCCGCCACCGGCCTGTCGGTCTCCGAGCTGGTCTCCACCGCCTGGGCCGCGGCCTCCTCCTTCCGCAGCAGCGACAAGCGCGGCGGCGCCAACGGCGGCCGGATCCGGCTGCAGCCGCAGGCCGGCTGGGAGGTCAACGAGCCCGACCGGCTGGCCACCGTGCTGCGCGCCCTGGAGGGCGTGCAGGCGGAGTTCATCGCGCAGGCCGGCGACAAGCAGGTCTCGCTGGCCGACCTGGTGGTGCTGGCCGGTGGCGTCGGCGTCGAGCAGGCCGCCAAGGCGGCCGGCCTCGCGGTCGAGGTCCCGTTCGCGCCCGGCCGGGTGGACGCCCCGCAGGAGCTGACCGACACGGAGTCCTTCGCCGCGCTGGAGCCGAAGGCCGACGGCTTCCGCAACTGGGTCGGCAAGGGCAACCGCCTGCCGGCCGAGTTCCTGCTGCTCGACAAGGCGAACCTGCTGGGCCTGAGCGCGCCCGAAATGACCGTCCTGGTCGGCGGTCTGCGCGTGCTGGGCGCCAACCACCAGCAGTCCGCGCACGGTGTCCTCACCAAGACCCCGGGCGTGCTGACGAACGATTTCTTCGTCAACCTGCTGGACCTGGGCACCAGTTGGAAGTCCACCTCGGAGGACGCGCACACCTTCGAGGGCCGGGACGCCTCCGGCGCGGTCAAGTGGACCGGCACCCGCGCCGACCTCGTCTTCGGCTCGAACTCCGAACTGCGCGCCGTCGCCGAGGTGTACGCGAGCGACGACGCCAAGGAGAAGTTCGTGTCGGACTTCGTCGCGGCCTGGGTCAAGGTCATGAACGCGGACCGCTTCGACCTGGTCCGACAGGGCTGACCCAGACGGGAGCCCGGGGTGCCAACCCCCGGGCTCCCGTTGCGCGTTGTCGCGCCCAATCGCGCGTTATCGCGCGTTATCGCGCGTTATCGCGGATCGGACACGGAGCCCACGCTGACCAGTCCGGTCTCGTACGCCGCGACCACCGCCTGGGCCCGGTCCCGCAGGCCCAACTTGCCCAGGATCCTGGCCACATGGGTCTTCACCGTCGCCTCGGAGAGCTGCAGCCGGGCGGCCAGCTCGGCGTTGCTCAGGCCTCGGGCGAGCAGCGTCATCACCTCCAGCTCGCGCGGGGTGAGGGTGGCCAGCTCGCGGTGCGGGGCGGCGGCGTCCGGGGCGGTTGGTCGGGCGAAGCGCTCGACCAGGCGGCGGGTGATCGCGGGGGCGAGCAGCGCGTCGCCGGTGCGCACCAGCCGGACGGCGGCGGCCAGGTGCTCCGGGGTGACGTCCTTCAGCAGGAAGCCGCTGGCCCCGGCGGCCATCGCGGCGTAGACGTAGTGGTCCAGGTCGAAGGTGGTCAGCATGATGACCCGCGGTGCGTGCTCGGCTCGGCCCGGGCCGTCGGCGAGGATCCGGCGGGTGGCCTCCAGCCCGTCCAGGCCGGGCATCCGGATGTCCATCAGCACCACGTCCGGTCTGGTCCGGCGGACGGCGGCGACCGCCTGCTCGCCGTCCTCGGCCTCGGCGACCACCTCGATCCCCTCGGACTCCAGGATCAGCCGGAACCCGATCCGGACCAGGGCCTGGTCGTCGGCGACCACCACGCGCAGCAGTTGCTCGTTCATCAACTCTCCGGCGTTCGGTTCTCCGGCGGGCATCAACTCTCCGGCGGGCATCAACTCTCCAGCGGGATCAGGGCCGTGACACGGTAGCCGCCGCGTGGCCGGGGACCGGTGTGCAAGGCGCCGCCGTAGACGGCGAGGCGTTCGCGCAGCCCGAGCAGGCCGCGTCCGTTGCCGGTGGTGGCGGCGCCGGTGGGGCGGCCGCCGGTGTCGGTGACCTCCACCCGCAGCCGGTCGGCGGCGTACTCGACGGTGACCTGGGCGTCGGCGCCGCCCGCGTGCTTGACGGTGTTGGTCAGCGCCTCCTGGACGACCCGGTAGGCGGCGAGCTCGACCCCGGGCGGGACGGGCCGGCGCTCGCCGCGCACGGTCAGCTCCACCGGCAGCCCGGCCCGCCGGACGCCCTCGACCAGGGCGTCGAGCCGCCCGAGGCCGGGCTGCGGGCTGAGGTCGGCACTGGCCGCCGGATCGTCCCCGGCGCCCGCGTCGATGGTCAACAGGCCCATCACGTGCCGCAGTTCGGTCATCGCCGCGCGCCCGCCGGTCTCCACCGCGGCCATCGCCTCGCGGGCCTTTTCCGGGGCGGTGTCCAGGATCTTGCGGGCGGCCCCGGCCTGAATCGTCATCATGCTCACGTTGTGAGTGACGACATCGTGCAACTCCCGGGCGATCCGGGCCCGTTCCAGCTCCACCGCGCGCTGGAGCGCGGCCAGCTGCTCGCGCTCCAGGGCGGTCAGCCGCTCCCGCCCCTCGTCCGCCCGGCGGCGCCACATCCGCAGTTCGTAGGCGACCGCGAACACCGGCACCAGGACCAGGACGGCGATCACCCCGTTCGGGAAGTGCGGCAGCTTGGCGTCGTTGAACAGCACCACCAACACGGCGGTGGCGACCGGCAGGTTCGGCAGCACGGCGGCCGGCCGGCGCCCGTACGCGGCCGCGCTGTAGGCGGCGACGATCACCGCCACACCCGCCGAGTATGCGATGTCCTCGGACTGCGACCGCACCAGCAGCGCGGCCGGCAGCACCGTCCACAGCACCGCCAGCGGATAGCGGCGGCGCAGCACCAGCGGCAGCGGGACGAGCGGGACGAGCAGCAGCACTCCGTGCCAGGTGCCGTCCCGCGGTTCGCTCGCGATGGTGGCGTAGCGGCCGGAGGTGAGGGCGAGGAAGAGGGCCAGGAGCGCGTCGAAGAGCTGGCCGCGCCGGGTCGGCCGGGGCGGGGGAGCCGTGCCCGGGTCGCCGCTCAGTCGGGCCGCTGCCGTGCGCAGCCGCCGCACCGTCGGATGGTCGATCACGTTGATCACCGGGTCATTGTGGCGGTCGCCGGCTCGCAGGCACAGCCCCGCGGCCGACGGCAGCCGGTACACCGGGCGACTACATCGGAAGGATGACACCGCGCCGGGTCCGCCGGACGCGGTACGGAACCTGCCACGGGCGGCGGACGCGGGTGCGGGCCGCTCGTTCGTACCTTCTTCCCACCAGGCAGGACACGATGAGGAGCGGGGACATGAGCGGCGATCCGGTGATCGAGCTGAGCGGTGTGAGCCGCGACTACGAGGGCGCGCGAGCGGCGTTGGACGGGGTCACGCTGAGTGTGCGGGCGGGGGAGTCGGTGGCGGTGCTCGGCCCGTCCGGCAGCGGGAAGTCCACCCTGCTGAACCTGGTGGCCGGACCGGACCGGCCGAGCGCCGGGACGGTCACCGTGGCCGGGGTCCGGGTGGACCGGCTGAACGAGGCGGGCTCGGCCCGTTACCGGCGAAGCGCGATCGGCATGGTGTCCATCGTCCCTTCGGTCCGGGGCGCTGCCACAGGAGCGACGGGTTCAAACCGAGGTCGTGGTCCAGCCGGGCGCGACCGCCCCTGTTTCGGCCAGGTATGGGCACCCGAACGATCGGACGGCGGGGGTGGGCGGCGGGAGCGAGCGGGCTCGGCCTGGGGGAACGAGGGCGCGGCCGCCGGGCTCCCATTGGTTCGATCCTGGCCGAAACAAGGACCGGTGGTGTGCATGCCACTGGTGCGCCGGGTGGGGCGCTGCCAAGATCCCGATCCGGCACACCCGTGCCAGATCCGAACGCTTGGAGGAGGCAGCATGCAGCCCACGGCTGAGCAGGTTCGCGCACTCAAGGACGAGGACTTCCGGCTCACCCTCGGCCAGGGCCACCAGGTCCACCCGGCCGGCGAGCTCGTGGACGAGCTCTACGTGACCGCCGCGGTGCTGAACAGCACCTGTGACGGCTGGTCCAGCTGCGGGCGCCTCTGCAGCTACTGAGACCGGGATCCGACGCGGGCCCCGGTTCGTACGGTCGGCCGGGGCCCGCGCCGGACAGGCGCTTCGCGCGCCTTCACGCACCGGCGCTGAACGGATAGAGCAACAGTGCAGACAGAGAGGCAGCACCGCCCCGTGGTCGACGCGTCCGAACTCCTGCGGGCTGCCGCCCGAGCCGTCCCGCTGAACGCCCGCGGCCGGGCGCCGGAAGGGCCCGACGCGGAGCCGGTCGGTGACACCGACCGCGCCGAACGCCGTGAGCGGGCCGCCCGGAAACTGGAGCGCTGGCGGGCCCAGGCGCCGTTCGACCGCGCCGACTGGTTCACGCGCCGGCTCACGGCCGACGGCATCGACCCCGACGCCCTGCACGCCCTGCTCGCCGAGCACCCGGACGCGCTCGCCGCCCGCCTCGGAACGCACCCCTGGGCCGAGCGGCTCGTCACCGCGTTCCACCGGCCGGCCACCCTGGACATCCCTGAGGAACACGAATTCGCCGGGCTCGTCGCCCCGCTGCTCGCCGCCGCCCACGACCGCCTGCGCACCGGGCTGGCCGCCCTGGACGCCCCCGCCCTGGGCGCCCCCGAGGAGCTGGCCGCCCTCGCCGTCCCCGCGCTCACCGCCGCCGCCCACGCGATGGCGACCCGGACCGTCATCACCGAGCTCCATGTCGCCCGACTCACCGGCGAGTTGACCGGCGACACCCCCGAGGGGCGCTACCGCGACTTCCTCGGCCGGCTCACCCGGCCCGAGCGGTCGCTGCGACTTCTCGCCGAGTACCCGGTCCTGGCCTTCCGCCTCACCACCGCCGCGGAGCAGTGGACGACCACCACCCTCGCCCTGTTCCGGCGACTCGCCGCCGACCTGCCCGCCCTCGCCCGCACCTTCGCCGACGGCCGCCCGCTCGGCCGGCTCACCGAACTCGCCACCGGCCTCGGCGACCCGCATCGCGGCGGTGCCACGGTCAGTTCACTGCGCTTCGAGCACGGCGTCCGGATCGTCTACAAGCCGCGGCCCCTCGGCGCCGAGACCCACTTCCAGCAGATCCTGCACTGGCTCAACCCGCAGCTGCGGCTGCCCCTGCGCGACCTCGCCCACCTGGCTCGTGACGGCTACGGCTGGGTCGCCCACCTCACCGCCGAACCGGCCCGGGACGCGGCCGAGTTGAGCGCCTTCTACCACCGCGCCGGCACCCTGGCCGCACTGATGTACGTGCTCGACGCGGTGGACTGCCACGCCCAGAACCTGCTCGCCGTCCGGGACCAACCCGTGCTCATCGACCTGGAGGCGATCCTCCACCCCGACCTGCACGAGCCCGCCAAGGACCTGTCCGAGTCCGAGCGGCTCGCCCGCCACCAGGCCCGGCACTCGGTGCTGCGCTCCGGCCTGCTCCCCGAGCGGATGTGGGACGAGGGCAACGGCGGCACCGACCTCTCCGCCCTCGGCTGGGACCCGGCCAGCCTCCCGCCGCGCCCCGCACCCGTCCTGGTCAACCAGGGGACGGACGAACTCCGCGTGGAGTACCGGAGGTTGCCGATGGAAGCCCCGGGCAGCCGACCCGTGCCGGCCGGGCAGCCGCTGCGACCGGCCGACCACCTGGCGGAGTTGGAGGCCGGATTCACCGAGGCCTACCGGCTGCTCGCCGCCGACAAGGGGCAACTCCGCTCCCTGCTGAGCGCGTTCGCTGCTGACGAGACGCGCCTGCTGCGCCGCGACACCTTCGAGTACCGCAGCCTGCTCGGCACCGCCTGCCACCCCGACCTGCTGCGCGACGGCCTCGACCAGGACCGCCACCTGGACCGGCTCTGGGCCCTGGCCGCCTGGGAGGAGCGCGCCCTCGCCTACGTCGACCACGAACGCGCCGACCTGTGGCGCGGTGACGTGCCCGTCTTCACCATCCGTCCCGACGGCGTCGACGCCCGCTCCTCCACCGGCGCCCTCATCCCCGACGTCACCGACCGGCCCCCGCTCGACCTCGCCCTCGCCAAGGCCGACGCCCTCGGCGAGGAGGACCTGGAGCGCCAACTCCAGCTGCTGCGGCTGTCGGTGACGACCGCCGGCGGCGCCCGGGAGCCGCGCGGCCGGGCGGTCGCGCGGACACCCGTGGCCGGTGCGGCCCCCGGCCGGGGAATCGCCGACCGCGCCCTCGCCATGGCCGTCGAGGCCGGCGAAGGGCTGCTGCGCGAGGCCTGCCGAGGGAGCGCCGACCTCGCCTGGGTCGGCCCCAACTGGACCCCGCCCGGCCACTGGGCACCCGCCGAACTCGGCCCCGACCTGTACAGCGGCACGGCCGGCGTGACGCTCTTCCTCCACCAACTCGCCTGCGCCACCGGCGACCGCGAACACCGGACGGCCGCCTCCGCCGCCGAAATGACGCTCCGCCGGCAGATCCGGCGGCGCGCCGACCGCCTCGGCGGCGGCCTCTCCGGACTCGGTGGCCTGCTCTTCGCGCTCGCCCAACTCACCGCCCACCACCCGGACCCCGAACTCGACGCGCTAGGCTCCCTCCTCCTCGACCGCGTCACCGCCACCGCCACCGGCGACGCCCAGTACGACCTCCTCGCCGGGAACGCGGGCACCATCGGCGGCCTGCTCGCCTGGGAGGCCGTCCGCCCCGGGCCCGCCGTCACCGACGCGCTGGCGGCCTGCGCCGAACACCTCGTCCGAGCCGCCGCCCCGCACCCCGAGGGCGGCGTCGGCTGGCTGCCCACCTCCCTCGCCGGCACCGCCACCCGCCCCCTCGCGGGCTTCGCCCACGGCGGCTCCGGCATCGCCTGGGCCCTGGCCCGGGCCGGGCACCGCCTCGGCGACTCCCGCCTGCCCCGACTCGCCCTCGCCGCCGTCGCGTGCGAGCGCACCCTGTTCGACCCCGTCGCCGCCAACTGGCGCGACGTCCGCGAGGACGACGGGCCCGACGGCCCCAGCTACCCCGCCCTCTGGTGCCACGGTGCCTCGGGCATCGCGCTGGCCCGCACCGACCTCGCCCGACTCATACCCGAAGAGCGCGAGTCGCTCCTCGCCGAGCGTGACACCGCCCTCGGTGCGGTGCTCCGGGAGGGCTTCGGTCACAACTCCTCGCTCTGCCACGGCGATCTCGGCAACCTGGAGGCCCTCCACCTCGCCGGCGGATCGTGGCAGGCCGCCGCCGAGCGGCAGGCCCGTGCCACCCTCGACGACCTGGCGGCCCGGGGCTGGACCTGCGGCCTTCCGCAAGGGGTCCACAGCCCCTCGCTGATGGTCGGCCTGGCCGGCATCGGCCACGGCCTCCTGCGCCTCGCCGCCCCCGGGACCACCCCCTCCGTCCTGACCCTCGAAGTGCCGACTGCCTGATCCCGCCAACTCGCCGTCGCCAACTCGCCGTCGCCGACACGGAAATCGCCCGGATCGGGTGAAACCCGCCGGGACACGCCGGAGCGCCCCGCGGACCGCTGCTGGGCCGAACGGGCCGCCCGCCCCGACGGGTTGTTCCGCGAGCTGCTGGATCTCCAGCGCGCGACCGGGCCGTCCCGGCGCAGCGGACTCCGGGTTCCGCGGATTCATAAGGCGAAGCCCGGCGCACCGGCACCCGCCGGTGCGCCGGGCCGGCCGCTCAGTCGAGGCAGAACTCGTTGCCCTCGATGTCCTGCATCGCGATGCACGATTCATTGACGCCGTCGGCACGCAGCAGTTGCACGCGCACCGCACCGAGCGCGACCAGCCGTGCGCACTCGGCCTCCAGCACGGCGAGGCGCTCCTCACCCACGAGCCCGGTGCCGACCCGCACGTCGAGATGCACCCGGTTCTTGACGACCTTGCCTTCGGGAACGCGCTGGAAGTACATGCGCGGGCCCACACCCGAGGGGTCCATGCAGACGAACGCCGCACCCTGACGCTCGGCCGGCAGCGAGCGGTTGTAGTCGTCCCACGTGGCGAAGCCCTCCGGCGGCGGCGGTACGACGTACCCCAGCACCTCGCACCAGAAGCGAGCGACGCGCTCGGGTTCCGCGCAGTCGAAGGTGACCTGGAACTTCTTGATCGATGACATCGGTCCTCCATGACGCGTGCTGTTCGAGACCCGGATGTCATCGCATCGCCGCGTGGAGAGCGGACGCGGCACCAGGGGTGCATCGATGTCCACCTCGTCGTCGTGCAACCTGGTGATCTCGGGCACGGCGGATGAGCCTGTCACATGATCACCTGGGGCTCAACCGGCTTTCCGCCTGTGCGGCGGGGCGGACCGGACCGGTTGATCGGGGTGCGGCTCGCTGCGTCCGGTTCCGAGCGGGGCCGCCGCACCGGCGGGTCCTCCGAGCTGAACCCGGCCTTCCGCCCGCCGTGGGCGACCATGGCGGTATGGAGCTGAGGATCGAGGCCACCGACCTGCCGGGCCGCGAGTGCGGCACCGGGCCCGGGTTCCCGGGGTACCGGGACATCCACGTCGCCGTCCAACGCCGTGGCCGCCCGGCCGAGTTGCTCGATCCGCAGCCCGGGGACGCGGCGCGGGCGCGCTGGTCGCTGGAGTGCGCGGCGAAGCGGCTGCCGGACGGCGGTGTGGACATCACCGGCCGGTACGTCCAGGGCGGGCCGGGCGGCCGGTTCGTCTACCTCAACTGGGTGACGCGCGAGGGCGATACGTGGTCGCTGTTCCGCCGGGCCAAGCTGCTGCTGGCGGCGGTCGACCCTTCCATCGCCGAGTCGGCCGTGGCGAGCGGATTGCTGGTCGCCCGCCTCGGCCTCACCGACGCCAAGGGCCACCCGCTGTGCGCCGCCGTCCGCCCGCCGCTGGTCACCTGGACGGCAACGGGCTGAGCGCCGCGCACTCCAGTGGCGCCGACGGGTCCACCGAGAGGTCGGCATTCGGCGACCCTGTCACAGCCACTCACCCTTGTCAGCCATTACACGTTCGGGTGACCATTGTGCCCGACGGTATGTGTGGAATACGCAGGAACCCATATGTCGCTCCTGCAAGTAATACGCAATAGTGTTGTCCCGGCACGATCGATACGACCAACCCGCCGAAAGGGGCCGTGTCCTGATGGGCACCTACACGCTTCCCGACCTGCCGTACGACTACTCCGCGCTGGAGCGGGCGATGTCGGCCGAGATCCTGGAACTGCACCACTCCAAGCACCACGCCGCGTACGTGAAGGGCGCGAACGACACTCTGGAGCAGCTCGCCGAGGCGCGCGACAAGGAGCAGTTCGGCGGCCTGGTCGGCCTCCAGAAGACCTTCGCCTTCCACCTGTCCGGCCACGTGCTGCACTCGCTGTTCTGGCAGAACCTCTCCCCGGAGGGCGGCGAGCGCCCCGAGGGCGAGCTGGCCGACGCCATCACCGAGCACTTCGGCAGCTTCGAGGCCTTCAAGAAGCAGCTCACCAGCGCCACCACCGGCGTCCAGGGTTCGGGGTGGGGCATCCTCTCCTGGGAGCCGCTCGGTCAGCGCCTGATCGTCGAGCAGGTCTACGACCACCACGGCAACGTGGGCCAGAACACCACCCCGCTGCTCGCCTTCGACGCCTGGGAGCACGCGTACTACCTGCAGTACCGCAACGTCCGCCCGGACTACGTCACCCGCCTGTGGGACGTCGTCAACTGGCAGGACGTCCAGGCCCGCTTTGCGGCCGTCAAGAACGCCTGACCCGGATCAGGTGACGGAAGGACCCGGTCCGGTCGGGCGGACCGGGGCCTTCCCCCCTCTTCCGGGGCCTTCCCCCCTCTTCCGGGCGTCAACGGGGCGCGGGCGCGACGCGGAGCGTTGACGCCGGACACACCCGGCTCACCGAGACGAAGGCTCGACGCCACCCGCTATTCGCCCGGAAACGGCCTCCGGTCGCTACGCTCGGACCACCGCCGGTAACCGGCGGTCGGCGGCCGAACGGCCCGTCCGCTCCTCAGCGAAAGGCCGTCCGATGGCGCCGCGCCTCTCCGTCGTCGTCCCGATCTACAACGTCGAGCGCTACCTCGCGGAGTGCCTGGACTCGATCGCGGCGCAGACCTTCGAGGACTTCGAGTGCGTCATGGTCGACGACGGATCGACCGACGACGGCCCCCTCATCGCCGAGGCGTACGCCGCCAAGGACCGGCGCTTCCGGCTGGTCCAGCAGGAGAACAAGGGCCTCGGCGCCGCCCGCAACACCGGCTGGCGCCACCTCACCCCGGGGACCGACTACCTGGCCTTCGTCGACAGCGACGACACCCTGCCGCCGCACGCGTACGAGCTGATGATCCGCACGCTGGACGAGACCGGATCCGACTTCGCCGCCGGCAACGCGCTGCGGCTGCGCACCACCGGGCTCACCCCCTCGCACGCCCACCGCCGCCCGTTCCGCGAGACCCGGCTGCGCACCCACGTCAGCGAAACCCCCGCCCTGGTCACCGACCGCACCGCCTGGAACAAGGTCTACCGACGCACCTTCTTCGACGCCGCCGGCATCCTCTACCCCGAGGGCATCCTGTACGAGGACGCCCCGGTCAGCGTGCCCCACCACTTCCTCGCCGAGCGGGTCGACGTGCTCGCCGAGCCGATCTACCACTGGCGGGTGCGCGAGGACGGCGCCCTGTCCATCACCCAGAAGAAGACCGACCCCCGCGGCCTGATCGACCGGGTCCGCTCGATGGAACTCGTCCGGGAGTGGCTGCTGGCCCGCCCCGAGCCGGTGTTCGCCGAGTACCTGCGCGCCTACGACCGGAACTGCCTGGTCGAGGAGATCCCGATGTTCTTCTGGTCCGTCCCGGACGGCGACCGCCCCTACTGGGAGGTCTACCAGCGGCACGTCAGCCGGCTGATCCGGGCCATCGGCACCGAGCGGCTGGCCGGGCTGAGCGCCCAGCTGCGGGTCAAGTACCGCCTCACGCTCGCCGACGCGATGAACCGCTTCGTGGCCGTCCAGCGGGTGCACCTCCTCGTCCGCCGCACCCGCCAGGCGGCCAGGCGTCGGTGAGTTCCCGGACCCGTCACCACTGCGGACCGCGGACGCCTGCCGGTCGGCCAGGCCATCGAGGCTTGCCCCCGACACTGCCCCTCCGGTCCTTGCCCTCACCCCGGAGATCGTCGTAGACCGGCTCTGACACGCCGCGACCACGGCTCGAATCGCCTGTCCAGGAGGTGGATGTGCACGCGCACGACCAGAAATCGCAGGGCAAGTCCGAGCACCGGGAACCCAGCCGGCCGACCGCACGGCAGCAGCCCGCGCCGCTGCACCTCCAGTCGATCCGTGCGCTGCAGCGCACCATCGGCAACGCGGCCGTCGTCCAACTGCTCAGGCAACAACGGCAGTCGGAGTCCCCCGTGCAGCGCTCGACCGTCCACCGGGTGCTGCGGTCGCCGGGCCGCCCACTGGCCGACGACGTGCGGGCGGAGATGGAGGCCCGCCTGGGCGCCGACTTCAGCAGCGTGCGGATCCACGACGACTCCGCCGCGGCCCGCTCCGCAGCCGAGATCAGCGCCCGCGCCTACACCTCCGGCGAGCACGTCGTGCTCGGCCACGGCGGCGCCGACAAGCACACGCTGGCCCACGAGCTCACCCACGTCATCCAGCAGCGCTCGGGCCCCGTGGCCGGTACCGACCAGGGCAACGGACTGTCCGTCAGCGACCCGGATGACCGCTTCGAGCGCGCCGCCGAGGCGAACGCCGTCCGGGCGCTGAGTCGGACGACACCTCCGGCCGTCCAGCGGGTCGCTGCTCAAGCCACCACCCCCGGGCTGGAGTTGCCGGTGCAACGCGCCTTCGCCGGCAAGCCGTACGTGACCTACGGTGGGCTGAACGGAAACGGCGTCGGCACCTCGATGCATGCCGAACTCTGGCCCGGCCAGCTCGGCAAGGGCTCCAAGCCCAGCGTCCAGCCGTCCTGGTGGCCGACCGGGAGCGGCGCGACCGCCGACTGGTTCAGCAAGTTCATGGTGCAGGGGCACCTGCTCAACGAGCAGGTCGGCGGCCCCGGCAACACCATGAGCAACCTGACTCCACTCTGCAAGTCCGCGAACTCGGCGCACCACGCGAAGGTCGAGAAGGACGTCAAGGCCGAGGTACTGACCAACGGCAACGTGGTCGAGTACGCCGTGACGGCCGACTACAGCACCCACCCGGCCGGGAAGGACTTCGCGCCGCTCGCGAGCTCGGTGGAAGCCGACATCGACGCCAACTACGCCGCCAAACTCGCCGGCAAGATCGAGGCCGAGTACACCGTCTACGACACCGCCGGCAACGAACTGCGCGGCGACGCGTGGGAGATCGAGAACAACCGGCTGTAACACCTGCTGGCGCCCGTGAAGGAGACGTACGTGACCACCCCCCGCGCCCGGCTGGCCGCAATGATCGAAGACCTGGAACGCAACCCCCGTGTGCAGCTCCTGGAGGCCACCGTCGCACCGCCGACCCCACCATCCGACATCGAGCTCGCCGTCTGCCTGGCCCACGGCCGCCTCCCGAACGGCGTCGAGGCCTTCTACCGCGAAGTCGGCGCAGTCCGTCTGAGGTGGCGTCACACCGTCCCCGAGCTCCTCCACGACGACCTCTCGGACCAGGGCCTCATCAACCTCCTCCCGCTGCGCGAGGTCTTCGCCGACTGGCACGGCGTCACCTGGCACTCGCCACAGGATCAGGAGTACCGCCCCGTCAAACCCTTCGACATGTTCGTCCCCGAGGCCTGCGCGGCGTTCGTTCCCCCCCTCGACTCCGTCCACTACCACTACTTCGGCGAGGAGCTGTACGACACCGGGTACTCGTTCGACGCCTACCTGGAACGGCTGCTCGCCTCCCGCGGCTACTGGTACTGGCCGCAGACGCTCTGCCGGGAGTTGGGGGAGAGCACGGAGGTCGCCGCGTTCCGTCGCGCGATGCCAGTGATCTTTCCGGACTACGACGACGCACTGTTCCGGCCGATGCGACGCTGAACCGGTGGTGCTCGTGCCGCTCCCGTGCCAGAGCGGGTGGCACGAGCGCGTTCGAGGGGGCGGTGCGCTTCTCCTGGTGGCGTCTGCGCCAGTTTGACCAGTGCAGCAGCCTGCGCGGGGAGGCGCCCGTCGGGATCGGCAGGGCGCCGAGCAGGTGACGGATCTCGGGGACGGTCAGGTCGATCGGGTCGGTGCTGCGGGCGGGTCGGTTCGGCTGTGCGGTCCTTGCCGGCGTCGCGTCGGCGGCAAGGACGGCAAGGAAGGCCAGCGCGAGCATGGCCAGGGTGATGTGCCGGTGCCAGGCCGAGGCGGGCAGGCGTTCGGCCACGGCATCCGCGCGGGCAGCGGTCCGCCCCTGGTTGATCCGCACCCGCGTGCTGCAGGTGTCCACGGCTCCGGGGCTGAGGACGTTCATGCGGATGCCGGTGCCCGTGGCGCGCGATGACCTCTTGGTGAGCCGCCTCCATGTCCGCAAGCCTGGTGGTGCAGCTCGGCCAGCAGTCCTGTCCCGCCCCGACGGTGTGCAAAGGCGCGGACGCGGTCCCAGGCGAGTCCGCAGCCTCGAACTCACGCTCACCGAAATCGATGGAGTAGCAGCTTCTCATCGGTCCGGATGGGCAGGACCTGGCCACCAACGGTGACGATGCCACGGTGCGGCTGTTGGACGCCGGCATGTTCCATGATCTGCACACTGTCATCGAGAAGGTTTGCGTGACCGTGGGCCGCCCCATGATCCAAGGGGAACGGCGGCAGTGCGTTCCCGCCGGAGTGAAGTACCGCCGGATCTGCGATGAATACTGAGCTTGCATGCCGAACCGGCCGGCCCCGGTGGGCCGGTGGCCGTCAGTGGCGTTCGGCGGCGAACGGGCCCTCGTCGACGAAGCGGCGCAGCTGGTGTGCGAAGGCTTGGGCGTCCGCCTGGGGCCAGGTGGCGAGCGAGGACTCGATGCTGGCCGCCAGTCGCTGTCTGGTGACCGACACGATGTTGTGGCCCTGCTCGGTGAGCGCGAGGAGGGTCGCGCGGCCGTCGGCCGGGTCGGGCTGGCGCTGGAGCAGGCCGGCCTGCTCCAGTCGGTCGGCGCGGCGGGTCACGGTGGTGCGGTCCAGCCCGATCTCACGGCCCAGGTCGGCGGCGCTGCACGCCCTGGTTCGGGCCAGGCCGCTGAGGACTGGGTAGGTGAGGTCGTCGACCGCTTCCCCCAGCCCCTCGGTCAGCTGGGTGTAGAGGCGGGCGCGAGTGCTCCGCCGCAGGAGCAGCCCCAGCGCATCGGCGATGTCGTGTCCCGTCGAGTTCTTCACCCCTCCAGATTAGCGTGCGCAGCGCACGCTTTTCCTGTACGGTCATAAGCGTGCTTAAGGCACGCATCTCTGATCGATCCAGGGCGGGCCACGCCCGCACCCGACCGAAGGAATCCCCATGAACCGCACCGACGCCCGCGCCGCCCTCACCGACCTGCTCCTCACCCCGGGCCTCGACCTCGACGAGGCCGCCGACCGGCACTTCGCCCCCGACTACCGCCAGCGCACCGACGGAAGCTGGGCGAACCGCACCGAGTTCCTCGCCCACATCGCCCACCTGCGCACGGTCGTCGCCGGCGGCTCGGTCGAGGTGCACGACGAACTCGTCGACGGTGACCGCTACGCCGACCGCCACACGATGGAGGTCATCAAGACCGACGGCTCCACCGTCCGCATGGAGGTCTACCTCTTCGCCGAGTTCGCCCCCGACGGCCGCTTCCGCCGCATCGAGGAGACCACCCTCATGCTCGAAGGCGCGGAGGCCGACCGGAACCTCGGCAGCGCCCGCTGAGCCACATTGCCCACCTGACGCCACGAGGCCGCCCCCGTCCCGGGGCATCGGCGCGCCGATGCCCCGGGACATCGTCCGAAAAGTGAGAGGAAGTGTTGTCATGCTCGATGTGCTCATTGCCGGGGCCGGCCCGGTGGGGCTCTGGCTCGCCGCGGAGTTGCGCCTGCACGGGGTGGAGGTGACCGTCGTGGAACGCCGGGCGGCACCGGACGGACGCTCGCGCGCGGTCGGCATGCAGGCCGGCACGCTGGATACCTTCGCCACCCGCGGCCTCGCGCAGCGGTTCATCGAACGGGGCACCCCGGTGCCGACCGGCCACTTCGGCGCGGCGACCACCCGGCTGGACTTCTCCACGGTCGGGGCGGTGCACCCCTTCATGCTGGCGCTCGGTCAGTCCGTCACCGAACAGCTCCTGGAAGAGCACGCGGTCGCCGTGGGCGCCCGAGTGCTGCGCGGGCAGGAGGTCGTCTCGCTCACCCAGGGGCCGGACGCCGTCGAGGTGGTGATCCGGGCCGGCGGCACCCACCGGACCGTGCGGGCCCGTTGGGTGGTGGGCTGCGACGGCACGCGCAGCGCGGTGCGCCAAGCGGCCGGCATCGACTTCCCCGGTCAGGACACCACCCTGACCGGATGGCTCGCCGACGTCGAACTCGACGACCCGCCCACCGCGCCGCTCGCCGCCACCGGGCCGGCCGGTTCGTTCCTGGCGGCCCCGATCGGCGACGGCGTCCACCGCCTGGCGGGCCTGTCCACGGCCACCATGCACCGCGGCACCGGCGAACCGCTAACCCTGGAGGAGGTGCGCGAGCAGACCCGCACACTGCTGGGACGGGACCTGGGCATCCGCAACCCCCGGTGGCTCGCGCGCTACGGCAACGCCACCCGCCAGGCCGCGCGGTACCGAGCCGGACGGGTACTGGTGGCCGGGGACGCGGCACACATGTTCTTCCCGGCCGGTGGGCAGGGCATGAACCTCGGCATCCAGGACGCCACCAACCTGGGCTGGAAGCTGGCCGCCACCCTTCAGGGCCGGGCGCCCGACGGGCTACTCGACAGCTACGACACGGAGCGCCGGCCGGCCGCCCGCGCCGTCATCGACAACACCCGCGCGCAGCTCGCCCTGTTCGCCGCGGCGAGCCCGGAGCAGATCGCGCTGCGCGAGGTCTGGTCCGCCGCGCTCACCGAACCGCAGACCAACCGCCAGTGGGCCCGCCGGATCGCCGGCTTCGACGACCCGCTCCCCGTAGACACCACACCCGGCGCGCACCCGCTGAACGGCACCCGACTGGCCGGCCTCGCCCTGGACACAGCCGACGCACCCACCGTCCACCCGTTGATGCACCACGGCCGACCACTACTGCTGGACCTCGGCGGGACGCGGACACCATGCCCCACGGATGGCCTGGAGCAGCGGGCAGGAACCGTCGACACCCAGGCGGCGGATCCGATGTGGCGGGACGTCACCGCCGTCCTGATCCGACCGGACGCCCGGATCACCTGGGCCAGCACCGACACCGACCCGCAGCGCCGGGCCGCGGACTGCCTCACCGCCCTGCGCACCCTGTGCCGCTGAACGCGCTCGGTGAGCCCACCCGCCGGGCCCGCTCGGCGCCCCTCTCTCGCAGACCCGGCGCGGGGAGAAGCACCCGCGTCGGCGGATCGTGGACGCGATCTTCTGTGTGGTGCGGACAGGGTGCGTCCTGGACACCGCTGGCGACGCGGAGGTGGACCTGCTCGGCCATCTCCTGCGGCAACACGTCGGTGGTCCACACGAGGTGGCAGCGGCCGGGGCTCTCCGGCAGGACCTGGAACGAGGCGTGGTGGTGGGTGAGGGGAATTCTGAAGCCCTCGACAGCCGAGTACGCGAGCCGCCGCAGGTCGTCGTCGATGCTGACGATCGGCTCGCGGATGACCGCACCTCCCGGCATGGACAGGTAGCGGACGTCGCCGTCCATGCGGGTCTCGAGGACGTACCCCGGGATGAGGCGCTTGGTACCGCGCCCACATCCCGTACGGCGTCCCGGTCGTCGTCCGCGTCGGCCTCGATCACGACGTCCTGAATGATGGTGGCGATGGTCCTCTGCTCCGGTCAGGGGGTGCCGAAGAAGGTGTCCAGGATTTGCTGTGCCGCCAATCCCGCCGGGAGGCTGCCGGCGCGGACCTGAGCCTCCAACGTGGGGGCGAGCCTGCGCACTTCGGGATGTTCGTGCAACCGCGCGTAGAGCTTGTCGTGGACCATGGACCACGTCCACTCGACCTGCTGCTCCCGCCGCCTGGCCGTCAGGGCGCCGGTGGCGTCGAGGACCTTTCGATGCTGCTGCAACCGCTCCCAGAGCACGTCGAGCCCGGCGCCGTCGAGGCCGCTGCAGGTGAGGACCGGGGGAGTCCACGCGGCATCGGGCGCCTGCAACAGCCGCAGCGCACCCGCGAGTTCGCGCGCCGCCGCCTTCGCGTCGCGCTCGTGCGGGCCGTCCGCCTTGTTGACGGCGATGACGTCCGCCAGCTCCAGCACGCCCTTCTTGATGCCCTGGAGCTGGTCGCCCGTCCTCGCCAGGCTGAGCAGCAGGAAAGTGTCCACCATCCCCGCCACAGCCGTCTCGGACTGGTCCACACCCACCGTCTCGATGAGCACCACGTCGTACCCCGCCGCCTCCATACCTACAAAGGGCGCCCGGGTGGACGAGGCCTCCGGCTCGAAGCCGGAAGCCGAGACGAGGGTTGAGGATGCCGAGGCCGCGCACGGGATCGTTCGAGGGGCCCGACCAGGTGGGGCGGGCCCGCTGGTAAATCTCACGGGTGCCAACGGAGCGCTTCCGGGCTACCGGTGTACCCCCTGCGGCCATAGCACCTCGACCGGCACGCCGCGCTCCCGCGCGTACGCGACCACGTCCGCCGTCCCGCCGTAGCCCCGGGCGGGCAGGCCGTCCCAGATGGCGAGGAGCTTGTCGACCTGCTGGACCAGGATCTCGCTCCCTGCCATGTGCGCGGCTTCGTCAGACTCCACGTGCCCGGTGTGGTGAACGGCGCTGGCGTTTCCCAACAGCCGGTCGTAGCGCGGGTGATGCCATTCCGGCAGCCCGTCCCTATACCGATCGGCAGGAATGACGACCTCCAGCCGTGCACTCCGCTCCAGCGCGATCTCCGCGAACCATGCATCAGGCCCGTCCGCGATGCAGGACACGATCGTGAGCGCGCTCGGATCCTCGCTCGCGAGAGCCTCTTCGAGCAGCTGCCGAACCTGTTCCTCGACCTCGGCCGTCAGCCCTCTATGGCCGGTGATTCCGATTCGCATCTGATCACCCCGTTGCGTTCGCGCGTTTGGCGAGCTTTACCAGCGCCGATGGTGCGCTCCGGCCCGCGATGAGGATGAGCTCGCGGATCGTCGCCCGGGCGGCCACGTGGCTTCGGACGCTCTCCGGTGCCAACTCCTCGGCTCGAAGGAGGCAATCGATGGCTTCCCCGAGGTGCCGACGCTGAGCGTGCGCGCGACCGAGGTCGATCAGCAACCTGGACCCTCGCTCGGGCGAGAGCTGGCTGGCGTCGATTCGGAGACCGAGGTCCAGGGCTTCGCCTGCATCGCCGAGGTCGACGGCCGCGGAAACGGCCTGGATCTCAACGTTCGTAGGGCCGAACTCCAGGTTGAAGTCGTTCCGGTCCTCGCCGAGTTGTTCCGCGACGTCTCTTGCGTTCGCGAGCTCTTGCCGGGCTTGCTCGCGTTGGCCGGCGCGGGCGGCGGCCAACGCGAGAACCAGATGGAGCGCGCCGAGAACGGAGAGCGCTTCAGGCGGCGGGTTGGCCTTCGAGGTGTACGTACGCAAGGCTGCCACGGCATTTCCTGCCGAGTGTTCCGCCTGGTCCAGCCGCTGTAGCCGGACGAATGCGTGGGCCAACCGGTAGATGCTGGCGAAGACATGCAGTGGTTGTCCGGACTGCTCAGCGGCGCGGATTGCGCGATCAGCGGCCACCCAGGCCGCATCGGCCTCGTCCTGGCGAACGAACGCTGCTGCAACTGCCTGATATGCCCGGCTGAGCAGCAGGTGGATCTCGGGTCGTTGGTTGGCGGTGGCAGTCCGCGAGGCTCTTTCCAACCGTGGCAGGACCTCGATGGTGGCCGTACTCAGCTCGGCGAACTCCGCGCTGTGCGTCAGATGCCAGAGATTCTCAACGGCGGCGGTCAGCTCGGCAATGTCGGGTGCGGCTGTCTTGGGGTTCTCATCGAGCAGTGTATCGAGTGTCGGATGGCCCGAGAGAGAAAGTCGAACCCGGTCAAGGTCGTTGCTGTGCCCTTTTGCTGACGGTGGCGGTGCGGCGGGTGTTGGCGCATCGGGCCTCAGCGTCTGAACGGACACGCCGAGGCCGTTCGCCAGCAACTGAAGCACATCGAGGCGGACCACGGGCTGGACGCCGCGCTCGACCTGCGATACCCAGCTGGCGGTTCGGCTGATGGCGGCGGCGAGCTGATCCTGCCTCATGCCTCGACTCTTGCGGAGCTGGGCGACTCGGGCACCGAACGCCCGCTGCTCTTCAGGGCTCATCGGGCGGCCTTGTCGCCCGATGAGCCCTTGCCGGAGATCTCCTCCAGGAACGTGACCTCGAATGATTCGAGGTACTGGCCACGCTCGGCCAGGAATCGGCGGACATGCGGCTGACGTTCGTGCTCCTCGAACGCCGCACGGTCCGCGTACAGCTCGTAGAAGACTCGGACGCGAGGCTCCTCCGGCACAACGTGGTTGACGTAGACGAGTGTTCCGGGCTCCTGACGGCGGATCCCTTCGAGGGCTTCCGCCGCCAGGGCGTCGAAGGCGTGAGCCGCTGCCATGTCGTGGGCGACGAAGCGCACAACCAGACCGAATCCCATGGTTCTCCCCTTCCTGGATTGGTTGAGTCTCGCACGACTCGGTGAAGGTCTGCGAGTAGCAGGGTCACTTGACTCGCAGTTTTTCTACGACTACTTTCAGTGTTGCCACCATGGCAGAGAGCTATGGATGGAATCCCTTTCGCTGCCGCGCGTCGGTGGCCCTGTCCATCTGCGGTGATGGAGGAGCAAGTGGGGGTGGAACGTGATCGTCAGCCCGCTCAGCAATGCGCGGTTTCCGGTTCCTTTGGAGTGGGGGGTGCCGCCGGGGGTCGAAGCCGTGCCGGCGGCGCGGCGGTTGGTGGTGGCGATCCTGCGGGAGTGGGGCGTGCCGCTGTCGGCTGATGCGTTCAACGAGCTGGAGCTGTGTGCGAGTGAGGTGATCGCCAATGCGATGGTGCACACCAAGGAGCGCTGCGTCGTGACCGTTCGGTGGCGGGCCGGGCGGGTGCGGGTGGAAATCGCCGACCGGTGCGCGGAGTTGCCGGCGCGGGAGCGGGACGACGAATCGACGGGTGGGCGTGGGTTGTTGCTGGTCGAGGCGCTGGCGCACGCGTGGGGATGGCACCCGGCGGGGGCCAGCAAGGTGGTCTGGTTCGAGTACCTCGAAACCGCCGAAGCGCTGTGCCCCACGCACGGGTGGGGCACAGCGCACGACCTTCATGCTCTGCCCGAGATGGCGTAGTGGCGACCGTCGGGCGGCTCGTGTGGTGGGTGCTCTTCTCGGCCGCGGTGGTGGCCGGCTTCGTGTCGGGGTGTGACCGCTAGCCGAAGAAGGTGTCCAGGATTTGCTGTGCCGCCAATCCCGCCGGGAGGCTGCCGGCGCGGACCTGAGCCTCCAACGTGGGGGCGAGCCTGCGCACTTCGGGATGCTCGTGCAGCCTCGCGTACAGCTGGTCGTGGACCATGGACCACGTCCACTCCACCTGCTGCTCGCGGCGCTTGGCGGTCAGCGCGCCGGTGGCGTCGAGGACCTTTCGGTGCTGCTGCAACCGCTCCCAGAGCACGTCGAGCCCGGCGCCGTCGAGGCCGCTGCAGGTGAGCACCGGCGGCGTCCACGCCGCGTCCGGGGCCTGCAACAGCCGCAGCGCACCCGCCAGTTCGCGCGCCGCCGCCTTCGCGTCGCGCTCGTGCGGGCCGTCCGCCTTGTTGACGGCGATGACGTCCGCCAGCTCCAGCACGCCCTTCTTGATGCCCTGGAGCTGGTCGCCGGTGCGGGCCAGGCTGAGCAGCAGGAAAGTGTCGACCATCCCGGCCACCGTCGTTTCGGACTGGCCGACGCCGACGGTCTCGATCAGCACCACGTCGTACCCCGCCGCCTCCATCACCACCATCGACTCCCGGGTGGCCTTGGCGACACCGCCCAGGGTCCCAGAAGTGGGGGAGGGGCGGACGAAGGCGTTCGGGTCGACGGCCAGCCGCTCCATCCGGGTCTTGTCGCCCAGGATGGAGCCGCCCGTCCGGCTCGACGTCGGGTCGACGGCGAGCACCGCGACCCGGTGGCCCAGGCCCGTCAGCATGGTGCCGAAGGAGTCGATGAAGGTCGACTTGCCGACACCGGGTACGCCGGTGATGCCCACCCGCACCGCGCCGCCCGCGTGCGGCAGTAGCCGCTGGAGCAACTGCTGCGCGAGCGCGCGGTGGTCGGGCCGGGTGGACTCGACGAGGGTGACGGCGCGCGCGATCCAGGCGCGCGAGCCGTCCAGGACACCCGTCACATAGCTGTCGAGGTCGATCGTCCGCGGAGGCATACGATCAGGCGATCACAGCTCGTGGCCGAGGTCGGCCGCCAGCGACTTCAGCAGGTCGTAGGCGGCCTCCGGAATGACCGTCCCCGGCGGGAACACCGCGGCCGCGCCCGCCTCGTAGAGTGCGTCGAAGTCCTGCGGGGGGATGACCCCGCCCACCACGATGGTGATGTCCTCGCGCCCCGCCTCGGCGAGTTCGGCGCGCAGCGCGGGCACCAGCGTCAGGTGCCCGGCGGCCAGCGAGGAGACGCCGACGATGTGCACGTCCGCCTCGACGGCCTGGCGGGCGACCTCGGCCGGGGTCTGGAACAGCGGGCCGACGTCCACCGTGAAGCCGAGGTCGGCGAAGGCCGTGGCGATCACCTTCTGGCCGCGGTCGTGGCCGTCCTGGCCCATCTTGGCGACCAGGATGCGCGGGCGGCGGCCCTCGGCCTGCTCGAACCGCTCGACCAGGTCCCGGGTGCGCTGGAGGGGAGCCGACGGGCCCGCTTCGTCACGGTACACGCCGGAGATGGTACGGATCTGGCCGGAGTGGCGGCCGTACACCTTCTCCAGGGCGTCCGAGATCTCGCCGACGGTGGCCTTGGCCCGGGCCGCGTTGACGGCCAGGTGCAGCAGGTTGCCGTCCAGCGAACCGCCGCGCTGCGGACCGGCCCCGGCGGCCCGGGTCAGCGCGTTCAGCGCGTCCTGGCACGCGGCCTCGTCGCGCTCCTCGCGCAGTCGGCGCAGCTTCTCGATCTGCCGGGCGCGCACCGCGGAGTTGTCGACCTTGAGTACGTCGATCTGCTCGTCGCTCTCGACCCGGTACTTGTTGACGCCGATCACCGGCTGGCGGCCGGAGTCGATCCGGGCCTGGGTACGGGCGGCGGCCTCCTCGACGCGCATCTTGGGGATGCCCGCGTCGATCGCCTTGGCCATGCCGCCGGCCGCCTCGACCTCCTGGATGTGCTGCCAGGCCCTGGCCGCCAGGTCGTTCGTCAGCTTCTCGACGTAGGCCGAGCCGCCCCACGGGTCGATCACCCGGCAGGTGCCCGACTCCTGCTGCAGCAGCAGCTGGGTGTTGCGGGCGATGCGGGCGGAGAAGTCGGTGGGCAGCGCCAGCGCCTCGTCCAGGGCGTTGGTGTGCAGCGACTGGGTGTGGCCCTGGGTGGCGGCCATCGCCTCGACGCAGGTGCGCGTCACGTTGTTGAACACGTCCTGGGCGGTCAGCGACCAGCCCGAGGTCTGCGAATGGGTGCGCAGCGACAGCGACTTGGGGTTCTTCGGGTCGAACTGCTTGACCAGCTTGGCCCAGAGCAGCCGGGCCGCGCGCAGCTTGGCGACCTCCATGAAGAAGTTCATGCCGATCGCCCAGAAGAACGACAGCCGCGGCGCGAAGGCGTCCACGTCCAGCCCCACGTCCAGGCCCGCGCGCAGGTACTCCACCCCGTCGGCCAGGGTGTAGGCCAGCTCCAGGTCGGCCGTCGCACCGGCCTCCTGGATGTGGTAGCCGGAGATGGAGATCGAGTTGTACCGGGGCATCTTCTGCGAGGTGTACGCGAAGATGTCCGAGATGATCCGCATCGACGGCTGCGGCGGGTAGATGTAGGTGTTGCGGACCATGAACTCCTTGAGGATGTCGTTCTGGATGGTCCCCGCGAGCTTCTCGGGCGGGACGCCCTGCTCCTCGGCCGCGACGATGTACAGCGCCAGGACGGGCAGCACCGCGCCGTTCATGGTCATCGACACCGACATCCGGTCCAGCGGGATACCGTCGAACAGCTGGCGCATGTCGTAGATGGAGTCGATGGCGACACCCGCCATGCCGACGTCGCCGGTGACGCGCGGGTGGTCGCTGTCGTAGCCGCGGTGGGTCGGCAGGTCGAAGGCGACCGAGAGGCCCTTCTGACCGGCCGCCAGGTTGCGGCGGTAGAAGGCGTTGGACTCCTCGGCGGTGGAGAAGCCGGCGTACTGGCGGACGGTCCAGGGCTGGTTGACGTACATGGTCGGGTACGGCCCGCGCAGGTACGGGGCGACGCCCGGGTAGGTCTCCAGGAAGTCCAGACCGGCGAGGTCCGCGGCGGTGTACAGCGGCTTGACGCCGATGCCCTCGGGGGTGTCCCAGACCAGCTCGTCGACGTCCTTGCCGGTGGACTGCCGCCAGGCGGACTGCCACTGGGCGTCGGTGACGTCGGCGGCGGCCTCGCCGTCCAGCCCGATTCCGGTGAAGTCGGGGATCATCGCGCCACCTTGTCCTCGTCGGCGTTCTCCTCGGCGCTGATCGCACCGGTGATCTGGTCCAGCAGGGAGGTCAGGACGGCGACCGCGTCCCCGCCCGCGTGGATGAACTCGTCCACTCCGGCGGGCACTTCGGCGAGCCGCCCGGCCAGCAGCACCCGCTGGGCGCCGGCCGCCCGGAGCGCGGCGGCGACCGCCTCGGCGTGCTCGGCGTACAGGGCGTCGCTGGAGCACAGGCAGGCGACGGTCGCGCCGGAGGCGGTGAACGCCTGGGCGAAGGCCGCCGGGTCGAGGGATTCGTGCGAGCTGGTCGCGATGCCGCCGGCCTGGAACAGGTTGGCCGCGAAGGTGGTGCGCGCGGTGTGCGCGGCGGCGCTGCCGATCGAGGCCAGGAACAGCTTCGGCCGCTCGCCGGTGGCGGCGAGCACCGCGTCCGAGCGGTCGCGCAGCGCCTCGTACGCCTCGGCGCGGCGCACCTTCGGCAGGCCGCCGGCGTGCCCGGCCGGGGCCGGCTCGCGGACCAGCGGCTGCTCGTCCAGGTGCGGGAACTCGCTGACGCCGGTGACCGGTTCGCGCCGCTTGGCGAGCCTCACGGACCGCTCCGCCCAGGTCGCGGCGATCCGCTCGCCGATGAGACCGGACTCCAGAGCGCCGCGCTGGCCGCCGGCCCGCTCGATCTCCTGGAACCAGGCCCAGGCGGCCCGCGCCAGCTCCTCGCTCAGCTGCTCGACGTACCAGGAGCCGCCGGCCGGGTCGATCACCCGGGACAGGTGCGACTCCTCCAGCAGGATCGACTGGGTGTTGCGGGCGATCCGGCGGGCGAAGGCGTCCGGCAGGCCGAGCGCGCTGTCGAAGGGCAGCACGGTGACGGCGTCGGCGCCGCCGACCCCGGCGGCCAGGCAGGCGATGGTGGTGCGCAGCATGTTCACCCACGGGTCGCGGGCGGTCATCATCACCCGGGAGGTGACGGCATGCTGGCGCTGCGCCGAGGACTTGGCGGAGGCGCCGGACACCTCGGCGACGCGGGCCCAAAGGCGGCGCGCGGCACGGAACTTGGCGATGGTCAGGAACTGGTCGGCGTCCGCGGCGTAGCGGAACTCCAGCTGGCCGAGCGCCTCGTCCACCGACAGCCCGGCGGCGGTCAGCGCGCGCAGGTAGGCGACGCCGGTGGCCAGCGAGCAGCCCAGCTCCTGGCCGGGGGAGGCGCCGGCCTCGTGGTACGGCAGGGCGTCGACGGTGAGGGCCCGGACGTTCGGGTGGTCGGCGGCGCAGCGGGCGGCCAGCGCGGTGGCCGCGGTGAGCAGCGCGTCGGTGCGGGCGGCGTCGCCGGTGCGGGCCTGGAGGCCGATCGGGTCGGCGCCGAGGTTGCCGGAGGCGGAGGCGGGGGAGATCTCGCGCTCCTCGTACAGCTTGAACAACTGCTCGGCGGCGTCGGCGAATTCGGGGCCGGCGTCGAGCGCCACGGCGGCCAGGTCCAGGTACACCCCGGCGAGCACCTCGGGCAGGGCCGTCACCGGCAGGCCCGCGGCGCCCAGCTCCAGCCAGAGCGAGCCGACGCCGTTCTCCAGGTCCGCGAGGACCGCCTCGTTGGTGCGCCGCCGGTCGGGGTCGGCGTGCCGCTGCCGGACGTCCCACCCGGCGACGGCGGAGCCCTGCGGCCGTCCGCCGCGGACGAACGGCGGGAAGCCGGGGTAGCCGGGCTCGGCCGAGCTGTCCTCGGCGGTGTACAGCGGGCGGGCGCGCAGGCCGTCCTGGAGTGCGGTGCTGAGCGCCCGCTCGGCGGCGGCGCCGTCCTCGGGCTGGGCACCGGACTTGCGCAGCACGCCCTCGACGAGCTGCTGCCACTGCTCACGGTGCGCGGCCGGGAACTCGGCAGCGAGGGGGAGCCCTTCGGGCGGGACCTTCATGTCCGCAGGTTAGCGCCCGTTTGCGTACCCGCAGGAGGGGCCATGTGTGTGACCTTGTTCTCGATTTGGCGAAGCCTTAGCACTCCGCTGGGTGACGAGTGTCAAGACGGGTGTGGCTCCAGCGCGTGGTGCGCGGCGAGCACCAGGGCGACGGTGAAGGAGGCCGTCAACACCAGCCTCAGCGCCGCGCCCAGGGCCGGACGGGCCTGGAGCCGGGTGGAGCCGGCCAGCCGGCGGGGCAGCAGGACGCCGGTCACGGCCAGGTAGAGGCCGAGCAGGGCGAGCGTCACTCGGTGTCCCGGGCCTTGACCTGTTCGAGGGCGGCGAGCAGGGCGGCGGCCTCGTCCCCGCTGATCCGGTCGACGAAGCGCAGTAGCGCGCCGGCCCGGTCCGGGGTGGTCTCCAGCGCCTGGTGCATCAGCTCGGCGGTGTACGCCTCGCGGGTGCAGGTCGGTTCGTACACCCAGGCGCGGCCGACCTTGTCCCGGCGCAGCCAGCCCTTGGTGTGCAGGATGTCGGCGACGGTGGTCACGGTGGTGTAAGCGACCGGCCGCTGCCGCTGGAGGTCGTCGACCACCTCGCGCACCGCGGCCGGACGGCCTCAGGACCAGAGCCGGTCTATGATCTCGGCCTCCAGATCGCCGAACCCCCGTAGCACCGCCGTGGTTTCCCTTGCCGAACCGACCGCCGGCGTCCTTCGCCCGCTGGAACGCGGCCCATGGTACGGCGAGCACCGGGCGCGAGAGGGCGGAGGCGGCGCGATTGGTCAAGGTTCTACAAAGGTGTCGAAGGTCGGCCGAAATGGTGAGCGGGCCGTCCGTGGCGGGTCTATGATTTTGGAGGTTTGAAAAGGCACCTCGTTCGGTGAGGCGTCTTCACGGACACAGGCCACTGACCCGACGACGTCGAGAGACGCCCAGGTTCAGGACAGGTCTTCCCGACTTAAGGGTTGACCCCAAGTGGCTTCCGGCCAACAGGCTGGACACGCCGTGGAGTGCCAAAGCTCTGACGAGTTGGGGTGTACCGGTCCATTCGGGGCTGGTGTGCTCCTTGCCGTGTCGTGATGCGGCGCACAGACGGTGCGCCCCCGGCCGGGAGGAGGCGAGAGACGTGGACTGCCCTAGTCCGGGCCACAGTTGCCCCTGCCCCCGCATGCTCTCGAACACCTCCGGCACGCGGTAACAACCTTCCCCGCGCGTTTCACCCGGCGCTTCGTCCTGCGCTCAACCCTGCCCGGACGCAAGCCGCCTGACGTACCGTCATGTCCGTACGGCCGCGCCGCCGCTCAGCGTCGCCGTGCGGAGGCGGTGCCGTGCGCCCGCAGGGAGGATCACCGCTGCGTGCCCCCTGTCGCCCTCTCAAGGAAGAGGGCAGGGAGGCCCCGCCATGACCAACGTGATGCTGGACCCGAAGGTCCCCACGGTCCCCACCGTTCCCGCCGCCACCCGCTCCGCCGTCCTCGACGACGCCCACGTCGGCGACATCAAGGGCGCGCTCGGCACCATCCGGCTCGACGACGCCACCCCCCGCCACGGGCTCTCCGCCCGGCTCAAGACCCTGCTCGCGATCATCGGGCCCGGCCTGATCGTGATGGTCGGCGACAACGACGCGGGCGCCTTCTCCACCTACGGCCAGGCCGGGCAGAACTACGGCACCCAGCTGCTCTGGACGCTGCTGATGCTGGTCCCGGTGCTGTACGTCAACCAGGAGATGGTGCTGCGCCTGGGCGCCGTCACCGGGGTCGGCCACGCGCGGTTGATCCTGGAGCGCTTCGGCAAGTTCTGGGGCGCGTTCAGCGTCATCGACCTGTTCCTGCTGAACGCGCTGACCCTGGTCACCGAGTTCATCGGCGTCACGCTGGCCGCCGGGTACCTGGGCCTGCCGAAGGCGGCCTCGGTGGTGCTGGCGGCGGCGATCATCATCGCCTCGGCCTTCACCGGCTCCTTCCAGCGCTTCGAGCGCGTCGCCATCACCCTGTGCGTGGGCTCGCTGCTGCTGGTGCCGATCTACTTCATGGTCCACCCCAAGACCTCGCAGATGGCCCACGACTTCGTGACGCCGACCCTGCCCGGCGGCTCCGGCCAGCTCGCGGCCGTGATGATGGTCATCATCTCCATCGTCGGCACCACCGTCGCCCCGTGGCAGCTGTTCTTCCAGCAGTCGTACGTCATCGACAAGCGGATCACCCCGCGTTTCATGAAGTACGAGAAGGTCGACCTGTGGATCGGGATCGTCGTGGTCATCGTCGGCGCGGCCGCGCTGATCGGCCTCACGGCGGCGGCCTTCGCGGGCACCGACGGCTTCGGTCAGTTCTCCGACGCGGCCGCCGTGGCCAAGGGCGTCGAGGACAAGGCCGGGCACCTGGCGGGCGTGCTGTTCGCCATCGCGCTGCTGGACGCCTCCATCATCGGCGCCTTCGCGGTGTCCCTGTCCACCGCCTACGCGATCGGCGACGTCTTCGGCATCAAGCACTCGCTGCACCGGGGCGTCAAGGGCGCCAAGGGCTTCTACGCGGTCTACGCCGGCCTGGTCGTGGTCGCAGCGGCTATCACCCTGCTGTCCACCGGCTACACCCAGGGCCTGATCACCCAGTTCGTCCAGGTGCTGGCCGGGGTGCTGCTGCCCTCCGCGACCGTCTTCCTGCTGCTGCTCTGCAACGACAAGGCGGTGCTCGGCCCGTGGGTCAATGGGCCCAGGACCAACGCCTTCACCTCGGCCGTGGTCGGCGTCCTGGTGATGCTGTCCATGATCCTGACAGCCTCGGTGGTCTGGCCGGACATCAGCTCGGACGCGATCCTGTGGATCATGTCCGGCTGCGGCGTGGCGGGCGTCCTGGTCGCCGGGTACTTCTTCACCTTCGGCCGCCGGGGCACCAAGGAGGACCTTCCCCCAGCCTCCGGCCGGGGGTGCCCCCATGACCGCACCGGCCGCGAGAACTGGCGGATGCCCCCGCTGGAAACCCTCGGCAAGCCGGTGATGTCCACCGCCCGCAAGATCGGCATGGGCGCCCTGCGCGCCTACCTGCTGCTCGCGATGATCATGGTCATCATCAAGATCTTCCAGACCGCCCTGGGCCACTGAGCCACCGAGCACGTCCCGCACGGACGGGTGGTGGACAGCGGCTCGCCACCCGTCCGTGCGCTTTCCCCGCGTTCCCCGTGATTCCTCTGGAGGAGGTGCCGTCGTGCACACCCTGACCACCGTCGAGTTCCTGGTCCGGCTCGCCACCGGCGTCGCCTGCGGCGCGCTGATCGGCGTCGAGCGCCAGTGGCGGGCCCGGATGGCCGGCCTGCGCACCAACGCCCTGGTCGCCGCCGGCGCCACCCTGTTCGTGCTCTACAGCGAGGCGGTCGGCGACACCGGCAGCCCCACCCGGGTCGCCTCGTACGTCGTCTCCGGCATCGGCTTCCTCGGCGGTGGCGTCATCCTGCGCGACGGCGCCGGCGTGCGCGGCCTCAACACCGCCGCCACGCTCTGGTGTTCGGCCGCCGTCGGGGTGCTGGCCGCCTCCGGCAAGCTGGAGCTCGCCGTCCTCGGCACGCTCGCCGTGCTCGCCGTCCACCTGGTGCTGCGCCCGGCCGGCCGGCTGCTCGACCGGGCCCCGCAGTCCGGCAGCGACCCGGACTCCACCTGTCGGGCCACCGTCCACCTGGAGTGCGACCGCAAGTCCGAGACCCACATCCGCGCCCTGCTGCTCCAGGCCCTGGCCGCCTCCGGCCTCGCCCCCACCGGCCTGCGCGCCCGCCGTACGGAACAGGGTGACGCCACCAGCCTGCGCGCCACCGTGGCGATCACCGGGCAGGTGACCCCGGCCCTGGAGCAGGTCGTCACCCGGCTGTCGCTGGAGCCCGGAGTGCGGGACCTGCACTGGCACCTGGACGAGGAGGCGGACGAGTCCGGCAGCCCGGCGCTCGCCTGAGGGAGTAGAACGGAAGGACCGTCACGCGAACCGCCTGGGAGGCCCGATGCTGAAACCCGACCCCAAGCACGGGCCGCTGGTGCCGATGCTGCTGGTGCTGACCGTGGTCACCGGGGTGGTGGACGCGGTCAGCTACCTCGAACTCGGGCACGTCTTCGTCGCCAACATGACCGGCAACGTGGTCTTCCTCGGCTTCGCCCTGGCCGGCGCCGCGAACCTCTCCGCCACCGCCTCACTCGCCGCCCTCGCCGCGTTCCTGCTCGGCGCCCTGGTCGGCGGCCACCTCTCCCGGCACCTGCCCGGCCACCGAGGCCGGCTGTTGACCGCCGCCGTCGCGGCCCAAGCGGTGCTGGTCGCCGTGAGTACCGTCCTGGCGGCCGTCATCGGCCACGGCTCCGAACCCGCCCGCTACACCCTGATCGGCCTGCTCGCCCTCGCCATGGGCGGCCAGAACGCGGTGGTCCGCTCGCTCAAGGTCCCCGACCTCACCACCACCGTGCTCACCATGACCCTCACCGCCCTCGCCGCCGACCTCACCGGCCTGCGCCGCCTCGCCTCCGCCGCCTGGATGTTCGCCGGCGCCCTGCTCGGCGCGCTCCTCGTCCTCCATGCCGACGTCCCCACCGCGCTGGCCCTGGCCCTCGCCCTGCTGGTCGCGGTGGCCGTCCTCACCCACCACGCCGCCAAGCCCACCCCGGCGCCCGCCTGGACCGAGCGCCTCTGAGGCCGAACGCCCTTGTGCCCCCTCGCCGAACGGTTGAGGGGGCACAAGGGCTTCGGGAGCGGGCGGCTCCTCACTCCTCGCGGCGGTGTCCGGCGCGGCCGCTCCAGAGCGGCTCAAGGCGGGCCCAGCTGGTGGTCCAGTCGGTCTCGGCACGGCGGTCGAGGGCGTGGAGGCGCAGCCGCAGGACCAGGGTGAGCAGCGTGAGGAGGGCGAGGAGGGCGCCGGCGCCGGTGCAGGCGGCGGAGACGGCGAGGGCGGCGCGGTTGGCCGGGGGAGTGGTGGGGCTGCCCGCGGGGTCGACCCAGATCGGGACGACGGTGCCGGCGACGGCCGTGCGAGGGGCCTCGACGGTACCGGTGTGCGCGGTGCCCACAGGGTAGTTCCAGGCGGCCTCGACCTCGATCAGGCTGCTGTAGCCGCCCGCGAAGCGGCTGCCGGTGACGGCGCCGTGGTCGGGGAGGACGACGACCACGGCGTCCACCCGGTGCAGCCGCACCCGGTCGGCGGCGGCCTGCGGCGCCGTCGAGCGGTAGAGGAGCAGGGCGCCCAGCACGGAGACGGCGACCGCCACCAGCCCGCCGACGATCGCGAGCAGCCAGGTCCGGGCCCGCGCGCGGTCGAGCGGGCGGGCCAGCGGTTCGTGCCGAGCGCCGAAGGCCCGCCGCAGCTGACGGCCGGTTCGCCGCGGGAGCGACGCGGGCCGGGCGGAGCGGGGTGTGCTGCGCACGGTGAGGACTCCTCAAGGACGCGGGGACGTACAGGGTTTCATCACCCAATCTCCACCCGACGGCCCCCCGCGCACAAGAGTGGTGCGCGCTCGGAGAAATCGCCTGGTGGCCCGCCGACCCCACCATCCGGGGACGTTCGGCCCTCGGCGGGCGCCGCCCGCCCGGGCAGGCCGGATTCCGGCCGCGCTCTCCGTGCCTGAGCGCGAGGCCGGCCCGGTCGGACCGTGGGGGTTCCGGGCCGTGGTGCGGAGCAGGGGGCGGTCGTGGGGGCCGCCTCCTGTCCCCGCGGTTCGAGACCTGGCTCCAGGAGCCGGTCGCGCCCGAACCCAACCTGCAGTCCATGCTGTTCACCAAGGTGGTGCTGGCCCTGATGCTGGGCCGCGACGCCGAGCAGTACCTGGACACCCAGCGTGCCGCGCACCTGCGCCGGATGTGCGAACTCACCGAACTGCGCCGCACCGGCGCCCTGGTGGAGCTGCTGCCCTGCCTGGTGGGCATCCTGGTGCCCGACGCGGGCGAAGTGCTGTTCAACGGGCAGCGCCTGGACGCCATGAGCGAGGCCCAGCGCAGCGCCCTGCGCCGCGACAAGTTCGGCTTCGTCTTCCAGTTCGGCCAGCTGGTACCGGAGTTGACGGCTGAGGAGAACGTGGCTCTGCCGCTGCTGCTGATCGGGACGGGCTTCGCCGCGGCGGCGATGTTCCTCAAGGCGCAGATGGACTACAGCCTGGTGTCCCCGGGCCTGGCGTACTACGGACTGACCGGCTTCGGGCTGCTCGCCTCGCTCGGGATCATCGCCTCGACGCTGCCGCTGTTGCGACGGATCACCGGGCCGGAGGCGGCCCGCAACGGCTGATCAGCGCAGGCGATTCGCCCGCCCCGACGCCTGCCCATCGACAGGCGTCGGGGCGGGCGCAGGTCATCGGCGGGCGACGGTGTAACCGTGTGTCCGGTCCCGCCGGATGTCGTCCAGCCCGGGCAGCCAGCTGCCGAGCACCAGAGCGGACGGGTAGAACATCGGCTCCGGCAGCTCGTCCACCGCGAAGCGCTCCCAACCGGCGCACGCGTGCGGCTCGGTGACCACCGCCTCGGCCAGGCTCGGCGGCGCCAGCACGGCGGCGGTCAGCCGGGGCCGGCCGAGCTCGTGGTCCAGGTGCACGGCGAGCACCCGCATCTGCGCCGCGGGCAGCAGGATGCCGGTCTCCTCGGCGAGTTCGCGGGCCGCGGTCTGCTCGAAGGACTCGCCGAGGTCGACCTTGCCGCCGGGCAGGCTCCAGGTGGGCGGCTCACCGGCCGTGGTGCGGCGGCCGATCAGCACCCGGCCGTCCCCGGTGGGCACGATGATCCCGGCGCCGAGCAGCGGTGCGGTCGGTGCTGTGCTCATCTCGCCATCTCCTTCAGCTGGTTACCAGTTGGCGCGCTCGTAGTCCTTGAGGAAGCAGCCGTACAGGTCCTCGCCCGCCTCGCCGCGCACGATCGGGTCGTAGACCCGGGCCGCGCCGTCGACGAGGTCCAGCGGGGCGTGGAAGCCCTCGTCGGCGAGGCGCATCTTGTCGGGGTGCGGCCGCTCGTCGGTGATCCAGCCGGTGTCGACGGCGGTCATCAGGATGCCGTCGCTCTGGAACATCTCCTGCGCGCTGGTGCGGGTGAGCATGTTGAGCGCGGCCTTGGCCATGTTGGTGTGGGGGTGGCCGGCGCCCTTGTAGCCGCGCTGGAACACGCCCTCCATCGCGGAGACGTTGACCACGTACTTGCGGCGGGACGCGGAGGCGGCCATCGCCGGGCGCAGCCGGCTGATCAGGATGAACGGCGCGGTGGAGTTGCAGAGCTGGACCTCCAGCAGCTCGACCGGGCCGACCTCGCTGACGGTCTGCACCCAGCTGTTGGTGGGCGCGAGGTCGGGCACCAGGCCGCCGGCGTCGATCGCCGTTCCGGCCTCGATCCGGGCGGGCGTGGCGGAGCCGGTGACCAGGGCGAGCGAGGTGACGTCCTCGGCGGCCAGCCGCTGCTCGCCGCCGCTCGCCTGGTGGGGGAGCGCGGGCAGGTCGACGCTGCCGCTGTTGAAGCGGCCGATGGTGGTGGCCTGCGGCAGCTCACCGGCCGGCAGCGGGGCGGACTCGGCGTTGACCAGCTCGCGGTAGGACTCCGGCGGGCGGCGGACGGTCTGCGCGGCGTTGTTGATCAGGATGTCCAGCGGGCCGTCGGCGGCCACCTCGTCGGCCAGCGCCATCACCTGGGCCGGGTCACGCAGGTCGATGCCGATGATCTTGAGGCGGTGGATCCACTCGGCGCTGTCCGGCATCGCCTTGAAGCGGCGGATCGCGTCGTTGGGGAAGCGGGTGGTGATGGTGGTGTGGGCGCCGTCGCGCAGCAGCATCAGCGCGATGTACATCCCGATCTTGGCCCGGCCGCCGGTCAGCAGCGCGCGCTTGCCGGTGAGGTCGGCCCGGGCGTCCCGGCGGGACCGGTTGAGGGCGGCGCAGGGCTGGCACAGGTTGTGGTAGAAGGCGTCGACCTCGACGTACCGGCCCTTGCAGATGTAGCAGGAGCGCGGCCGTTCCAGGATGCCGGCGATCTCGGTGGTGGTGACGGTGGTCAGGCCGAAGGCGCCGGCCGTCTCGTCGTCGATCCGGGTGGGCGCGCCGGTGGCCGTCCGGGCGGTGACCTCGCGGTCGTTGGCGGTCTTGCGGGCCCGGGTCTCCTGGCGGCGGCGCTGCTTGAGGGTCCGGAATATGCCGCCGACGGCCTTGCGGACGGTGATCGCGTCCGGGTGGTCGACGTGCAGCTCGTCCAGCTCCGCGAGCACCTCCAGGCAGAGCCTCAGCCGCTCGGGGTCGAGGCCGGGACCGAAGTCGATCTCCTCCTCGGTGCCCTCGACCTGGCCATGCCCGACGTCCTGTCGCTCGACGTCCTTCTGCTCGATGCTCACGCCTGCTGCCGCTTTCCCACTCGCCTCGCCGTTACCGCGTGAATGCTACGGGAGCAGCCCGCGCCGGGGCGAAAAGCCGATGTGGGAGCCGGTGCTTGGAGGATCATCCATGTCTACGCGCGGAGCATTGATCACGGTTTGTGCACAGCACCAGCAATGTTCCTCGAACTGGCTTTTGCCCCCGCCCTCCCGGAGAATCGAATGCTGGGTGCCGGGCGCCCGAGTGCGCCCCGGCGGCATCGCCGCAACCGCACCCGAGGTGTAATTTCTCCCAGCCAGAGAGCCCATTCATGCGTTTCCTGAACGACCTCAAGCCCTCGTACGACTTGACGTACGACGACGTCTTCATGGTCCCCAGCCGTTCCGCCGTGGGCTCCCGGCAGGGCGTCGACCTCTCCTCGAACGACGGCACCGGCACCACCATCCCGCTGGTCGTCGCCAACATGACCGCCATCGCCGGCCGCCGGATGGCCGAGACCGTCGCCCGCCGCGGCGGCCTGGTCGCCATCCCGCAGGACATCCCGACCGAGGTCATCGCCGAGGTCATCTCCTGGGTCAAGCAGCGCCACCTGGTGGTCGACACCCCGATCACCCTCGCCCCCGGCGCCACCGTCGCCGAGGCGCTCTCCCTGCTGCCCAAGCGCGCGCACGGCGCCCTCGTGGTGGTCGAGGACGGCAAGCCGGTCGGCGTCGTCACCGAGTCCGACTGCCAGGGCGTGGACCGCTTCACCAGCCTCGCCGACATCATGTCCCGTGAGCTGCTGCTGCTGGACGAGGGCATCGACCCGCGCGCCGCCTTCGACAAGCTCTCCGAGGCGCACCGCAAGCTCGCCCCGGTGGTCGACGCCGAGGGCCGCCTGGTCGGCATCCTCACCCGCAAGGGCGCGCTGCGCGCCACCCTGTACACCCCGGCCGTGGACGCGAACGGCAAGCTGCGGATCGCCGCCACCGTCGGCATCAACGGCGACGTCGCGCGCAAGGCCAAGGCGCTGATCGACGCCGGGGCCGACGTGCTGGTGGTCGACACCGCACATGGCCACCAGGAGAGCATGATCAGCGCGCTGCGCGCGGTGCGCGGCCTGGACCCGCGGATCCCGATCGTGGCCGGCAACGTGGTCTCCGCCGCCGGTGTCCGTGACCTGGTCGAGGCGGGCGCCGACATCCTCAAGGTCGGCGTCGGCCCGGGCGCCATGTGCACCACCCGGATGATGACCGGTGTCGGCCGCCCGCAGTTCTCCGCCGTCCTGGAGTGCGCCGCGGAGGCCCGCCGGCTCGGCAAGCACGTCTGGGCCGACGGCGGCGTGCGCCACCCGCGCGACGTCGCCATGGCGCTGGCAGCCGGTGCCTCCAACGTGATGATCGGCTCCTGGTTCGCCGGCACCTACGAGTCCCCGGGCGACCTGCAGACCGCTGCCGACGGCCGCCAGTACAAGGAGAGCTTCGGCATGGCCTCGGCTCGTGCGGTCAGCAACCGCACCGCCCAGGACTCCACCTACGACCGGGCCCGCAAGGCGCTGTTCGAGGAGGGCATCTCGCACTCCCGGATGTTCCTCGACCCGGCCCGCCCGGGCGTCGAAGACCTGATCGACTCGATCGTGGCCGGCGTGCGCAGCTCCTGCACCTACGCGGGCGCCAACACCCTGGAGGAGTTCCACGAGAAGGCGATCGTGGGCATCCAGAGCGCGGCCGGCTACGCCGAGGGCAAGCCGCTGCACTCCAGCTGGGCCTGATCGAGCTGGGCCTGATCGAGTTGGGCCTGCCCGCCCGCGTCCGTACCGTCGGCCGTCCGGTTCCTCGCCTCGGGGAGCCGGGCGGCCGCGGCCGTTTCGGGCGTGTCCTGCCGCCGGCCGTGCCCGTCGTGCCCTTGGCCCTGGCCGTCTTGTCCGTCCCGCCCGTGGTGCGGTCCGAGCGGGAGCAGTAGGGCGCGGCCGAGCAGCCCGACCGAGCCGTCCAGCGTGGCGGCGAGGGCCCGGGCAGCGCCCGGCAGCCGGCGCAGCTCCCACAGTGCCTGTACGGCCGCCCAGGCCCCCTCGCGGGCGGCCTCGACCGACCAGGTGCCGAGCAGGTGGGTGAGTGGCTCGGCGTGCTCCAGCAGGTCGGGCCCGGGCATCAGCTGCTCGCGCACGGCCGTCTCCACCTCGGCCAGCACCTCGTTGATCCGGTGGTAGTCCGCCTCGACTCCGTCCGGCTCGCAGCCACGGCGCAGGCAGAGGTCGACCACGGCCAGCGGCAGGTCGTGCTGGATGTGGGCGTTCATCCCGGCCAACGCGAACTGCAGCGGGTGCACGCCCGGGTGGGCGCGCAGCGCGAACAGCGGCCGCCAGCAGGCGGGCGGCTCCTGCCCGGCAGCGTCGGCGGCCACGGCCAGCAGGTACCGCCCGGCGAACACCACGTCCAGCTCGGCCATCGCCGCAGGGTCGGCGAAGTACCCGCCGACGAGTCGGTCGCGCACCGCCTCCGTCACTGTGAGGTAGGCACGGTTGAAGACCGCCACCCCGTCTGCCGGGGGCAGCTCTGCCGCGATCTCCCGCAGCCGGCCGACCACCTCCTCGACCGTGACCGGCCTGGGGGCCGTCACCGTACGGGCCGTCGCCCCGGGGGCCGTCACCGTACGGGCCGTCGCTGTGCGGGTCATGAGCCACCCTTCGAGGCCGATCGTGCACTGATCGCATCATCGTGGCAGCGTGGAGGGTGTCCCGTGGGCGTGAACACGCGTCCGTCGAAGTGGCGTCACACGATCAGGCCGCTCCCGCCCTGGAATGGCGTGGAGTTGGATGTGACTTTGCTGTGACTTTACTTATCCCCCACCTCCTGTGGTCCCGACCGTGATCAACCGTCGTACCCTGATGTCCGCGCTCGCCGCGGCCCCGGCCCTCAGCGCCATCGGCGCCACGCTGGGGAGCACCCCCGCGAACGCCGCCGACCTCTACCCCTCCAACAGCGCCCTCTACGCCGACCCGTCCCTGGCCGAGGGCGTGGACTACGGCCGCCGCTACCGTCGGCACCTGATCGACGACCAGAGCCCGCAGGACCTTACGCCGTTCATCCGGACCACCGTCATCGCCCCGCACGGCGGCGGCATCGAGGGCGGCACCTCCGAACTGTGCCTGGCCGTCGCCGGGTACCACCCGGCCGACCTCGCCCCGACCCCGGCCGCCGGGCCGGTGCGCGACTTCTGGATGTTCGAGGGCCTGCGCTCCTCCAACAACAGCGCGCTGCACGTCACCTCGACCCACTGCGACGACGGCGTGGCCCGCGCGATGTGCGCCGGCAGCCTCAACGTGCTGGCGCTGCACGGCTGTACCACCGCAAAAGCCGGCTTGGAGGCCGGCGCCCGGGCCGTGCTGGTCGGCGGTCTGAACTCCACCTTCCGCCGGTACCTGGTGGAGGAGTTCACGGCGGCGGGCGTCCGGGCCGTGACCGCCTCCGGTGAGGAGGAGATCGCGGGCGTCTCGCCGGAGAACATCTGCAACCGCAGCCTGCTCGGGATGGGCGCCCAGCTGGAGATGACCACCGAGCTGCGCGCCGCGATGTTCGCCCCGGGCAAGAACACCCGCGCCGAAGCGGCGGCCAACACCCTGCCGCTGTTCTGGAGCTTCACGACCGCGGTCCGGACCGCGATCCAGCGGCTGGAGGCGACCCAGTCCGTCCTGTGACGGACGGCCCGCCGGCTGCGCGCCCCGCAGCCGGCGTCAGCCCAGCTCGTACGCCAGCACGTAGGTGTGGGTGCCGGACTCGTCGACGGCCAGCTGGAACTCCCCGGTGATCCCGGCCAGCTCGCCCGTCCCGGTGCCCGGCACCACGCGTATCGTCACCCCGGTGGTGTCCCAGGCCGCGTGCTGGAGCACGAACGAGCCCTTGCGCCCGTCCAGTTCACCCGTCACGTGCTCCACCGCGACGTACGAGGCCGGGCCGCCCGAGGCGTCGCCGACGGACAGCATCCGCACCTCGCTCCGCCCGCTCAGGCCGCCCGTGAAGGTCTTGGCGATGCTGACCCGCCCGAAGGAGGCGCCCTCGCGCTCCTCCGTCTCCACCGGCTCGAAAGCGGTCAGCTCGAACGACCCGCTCGCCTTGGCACCCACGGCACGCTCCCCTCGTCGGTCGTCCCCCGGCCGGCACCCCGCCGACCGAGCGGCCGGGCAGGTCCCGACCGTGCGTGAAGCCTTGCACACGCCACTGACATTGATGCTGATCCTCAGGTTCCGGTGGTCGTGCCTCTGTCACTGACTGACGCCCTGCTGGGCTGTCAATCGGCCCTGCGTCGCCGTCAGTACTCCCAGCGCAGCGCCAGCACCGCCGCGTCGTCGGTCAGCCCGGCGTCCCCGACCCAGCCGTCGACGTCCGCGAGCAGGGCGCCCAGCAGGTCCGCCGGGTTCCCCGCGGGTAGGCCGGGCAGACGTTCCGCCAGCGGGTAGAACCGGCCCTCGGCGTCCCGGGCCTCGGACACGCCGTCAGTGTGCAGGAGCAGCACGTCGCCCGGCCGCGGCTCGAAGCGGCCCGCCGGGTAGCCGCCGCCGGTCAGCCCGAGCAGGCCCAGCGGCGGCGCCGGGAACGGCGGCTCCAGGTCGCTCACCCTGCCCGCGCGGCGCAGCAGCGGGTGCGGATGGCCGCAGTTCACGATCGTCACCGACCCCCGCTCCGGCGTCACGTCCAGCAGCAGCGCGGTGGCGAACCGCCCGTCCTCCGACCGCGCGCTGAGCGCCGCGTCCAGTCGCTCCGCCAGTCGGGTGAGGTCGGGATCGGTCCGTGCCGCCTCCCGGAACACGCCCAGCACGTCCGCCGCCGTCTCCACCGCCGGCAGCCCGTGCCCCTGCACGTCGCCGAGCAGGATCCGCACGCCGAAGCGGGTCTCGACGACGGCGTACACGTCCCCGCCGATCCGCGCCTCGGCCGCCGCCGCGACGTACCGCACGGCCATACGCAGCCGCCCGATCCGCTCCGGCGGCGGGCGCAGCAGGGCCCGCTGCGCCGCCTCGGCCACCGTCCGGACCCGGAACAGCTCCCGTTCCCGGGCTGCCACCAGGACGACGTTGGCGGCGCTGGCCAACGTCGCGGCGAGCACCGTGATCAGCGAGGTGACGTGCACCTCGGTCGGCAGATCGGTGTTGGTGGTCTCCAGCAGCCCGACCGCGAGGACGGCGATCGCCCCGGCGATCAGCGGCACCCGGGCCGTCCGGGTGGTCGCTCCGGCCAGCACCGGAGCCACCGCGAGGACGGGGGAGAGCGTCGTGCCGGGGCCGGTCGCCAGATCGGCGACGACGGCGCCGACCAGCAGCGCGAAGGCGCCGTACAGGAGCAGCCGGGTCCGTGGCGGCAGGTGCAGCGGCGGCACACCGGCCGGGCTGTCGTCGGCGGTCACGCGTCCTCCAGGGCTGAGCGGCTGAGCGGGCCTACGGTCCACTCTGCTCCGCGCCCCCCGCGGGCGGCACCTCGGACGAAGACGGCCGGGCGTACCCGACTAGGCTGGGCCGCGAGATGAGACGCAAGAGCCGCCGCCCGGCCTCCCCCCTCCCACAGCGCAACGGCGTGGACCCGGTGCACCTGCGGCTCCCGGCCGAGGGTCCCTGGCCGACCGTTCGCGCCCACCTGGTCGAGCGGCTGCCCACCGTGGCGGCCGAGCGGATCGACGCGGCGTTGCACGGGCGGGAGATCGTCGGCGAGGACGGGCCGGTCGCGCCCGACGCGCCGTTCCGGCCCGGCGCGCACCTGTGGTTCTACCGGGACCTGCCGGACGAGGTCCGCGTCCCGTTCGAGCTGGAGGTGCTGCACCGGGACGAGCACCTGGTCGTCGTCGACAAGCCGCACTTCCTGGCCACCACCCCGCGCGGCAGGCATGTCGTCGAGACGGCGCTCTCCCGGCTGCGGCACACCCTCGATCTGCCCGCGCTCAGCCCCGCCCACCGGCTCGACCGGCTCACCGCCGGCCTGGCCATGTTCGTGGTCCGGCCGGAGGACCGCGGCGCCTACCAGACGCTCTTCCGCGACCGGCTGGTCCGCAAGGAGTACCAGGCCGTCGCCCCCTACGACCCGGCGCTGGGCCTGCCGCGCACCGTCCGCAGCCACATCGTCAAGGAACGGGGCGTGATCGCCGCCCGCGAGGTCGACGCCCCGCCGAACAGCGAGAGCGAGATCGACCTGCTCGACCACCGCGACGGCCTCGCCCGCTACCGCCTCCGCCCGCTCAGCGGACGCACCCACCAGCTGCGGCTGCACATGTGCGGGCTCGGCGTGCCGATCCTCGGCGACCCGGTCTACCCGGTGGTGCTGCCCGAACCGGCCTCGGACGACTTCCGCTGGCCGCTCCAACTCCTCTCCTCCGTCATCGAGTTCACCGACCCGCTGACCGGCCGCGAGCGCCGCTTCGAGAGCCGCCGCACCCTGGCCGCCTGGACCGACCCCGAGGGCTGGGCCCTCGGCGCGTCCTAGGTTCGGCGAACGACGGGGCCCCGGCCCGGTGGCCGATCCGCCGCCCGACCCCGCGGCGCGATCGCGGGGGCATGAACGCAGCGCTGCCCACCGCCCCGCACTCCTCGGGAGTCTCGCGGGCCCCGGGTACCCGCGAGACTGGGTCACCACCGTGATCACGGACAGTCGAACGCCAGGATCCCCGACAGAGTCAGGCTCGGACGGCGACGCGGTGCCCGTGGTGGTGCCCGTGGCGGTGCCGGCGGTGCCGCCGCCGATGCCGCCGACCGGTTCCGGACGCCGACGATCCGGACCGGCCGACTCCGGACATCGAGGCTTCCGAGGACGCGGACGAGCCGGCGAAGGCCTCGTCCGACTCCTTGGCGCCGCCTTCCGATTCCGCGGGCAGCACGTCGATCCGGCCCATCTGGCCGTGCGAGGAGTGCACCATGTGGTGGCAGTGATAGACGTACTGGCCCGGATAGTCGCCCCAGGTCATGGCGATCCGGACGCTCTGGCCCGGATAGATCGGGACGGTGTCCTTGAGCCCGGCCTCGGCCGGGCCGACCGGCTCCCCGTCACGGTCCAGCACGCGGAACCGCACCAGATGGGTGTGGAAGGAGTGGGGGGCGTGGAAGACCCCGGCCGGCCGCCGGGTGAGGTGGTTGTGGATCGTCCAGATCTCGCTGGTGCCGACGGTGGTCCGCACGTCGGTCCGGTCCGGGTCGTACTTGCGCCCGTTGATCCTGGTGTCCGGGAAGGTCGTCAGCCAGAACTCCCGGTGCACCGTCGCCTCCGGGATCGGCGGCAGGGTGGCCAGGACGTCCGGTATCCGGCTGCGGTCCTCGGCCGTCCGGGTGATGTCGAAGCGCAGCACCTCGGACCGCTCGGTCTCCAGCGCGGCCGTGTTCTCCAGCACCACCGATTCGCCGACCGGGTAGCGGGCGAAGTCGACCACGATCTCGGCGCGTTCCGCGCCGGCCAGGGTCAGCTCGTCCAACTTCACCGGCTCGGCGAGAAGTCCGCCGTCGGAGGCTATCTGGGTGAACGGCTCACCGTCGGCGAGGCGCAGCGATATGTGGCGGTTGGGCGAGACGTTGAAGACCCGCAGACGGTACTTGCGCGCCGCCACCTCGAAGTAGGGCCGCTCCTTGCCGTTGACCAGCATGTGCGGGCACTCGTACGGGTCGGTGTAGACCAGCCTGCCGTCCGTCTCGATCCGGGCGTCCCGGATCAGCAGCGGGATGTCGAACTCGCCGCTCGGCAGCGGCAGGCTGCTCTCGTGCGGGTCGCTGAGCAGGTAGGCGCCGGCCAGGCCTCGGTAGACGTTCTCGGCCTCCAGCTGGTGCGCGTGGTCGTGGTACCAGAGCGAGGCGGCCACCTGTTCGTTGGGGTAGCGGTACTCGCGGGTCTCGCCGGGCTCGACGAGGTCCATCGGCAGGCCGTCGTACCGCGACCGGACATGGCCGCCGTGCAGGTGGACGGAGGTGTGCACGCTGAGGTCGTTGGTCTGCTCGATCACCACCTCCCGGCCCTTGACCGCCCGGATGGTCGGACCGGGGAAGCAGCCGCCGTAGGTCCAGACGGTGGTCAGCAGCCCCTTGACGATCTCCACCTCGGTCTCGGCCATCCGCAGCTTGTACAGGTCCGAGGAATCCGTCCGCGACACCGGACTCAGCACCGGGGGCACCGGCATGGCGTGCGCGAATGGGACGATCCGGGCGGCCCGCCCCCTGGGCTCCGACCTGGGCTGAGCGGCCGGCAGTGCGGCTGGCGCGATCTGGGCCAGGCTCGGTGTGAGGCCCCATGGGAAGAGGGCCACGGGGCCGCCTATGGTGGCGGCCCTGAGGAGGTCTCGTCGGTTCAGCATCCTCGGTCTCTCTGTCCGGGACCCGGCGGTCGGTACGCCGCCGGGTAGATGGTTCGCCGGCCGTGGTCGCCGGCCACCCCCGCCCAGCGGCTGCCGCGCACATGACGGCGCGGGCCTGGCGGTGGCTGACCGTGCGGCTCGCGCCGCGCTTGGTAACCGCCCCGCTGGCTCAGTATCAGTGGGCTTCGCGCGCTCTGCATCGCGACCGCATCTGTCCGGGACCCCGGCATCCCCGGGGCGGCCGGCATTCCCGGGGCGGCCGGCATTCCCGGGACGGCCGGCATTCCCGGGGCGGCCGGCATTCCCGGGACGTTCGGCGGCCACTTCGTGCGGGGGCGAGCGCCCGGTGCGCGCTGCCGGCGTGCGCCCATGCCCGTTGTGCCCGACACTCGTCGGGCACAACGGGGGAAGGCCGGGTATCTCCGCCGGTCATTCAGGTGGTGGCCGGTACGACATTGGTGGCGGCGACCGCGCGGCGGACCGTTCTGGCCAGGTCCAGGGCATTGCCCTGGGCCCAGATGTGGGTGAAGAAGAGGCGCGGTTCGTCCGTCAGGCCGTGGTTGTGGAGTTCGACGAGTTCGATGCCGCCCTGCCGCAGTATCCCGATCACCTCCTGGACCTCGCCGGCGACCATGGCGAGGTCGCCGCTGAGCGCGGCCCGTCCCCCGCCGAGCGGCTGGAAGTTGAAGGCCGAGGTCGCGCCCAGGCCGGGTGGCAGGACGTGCCCCTCGTCGACGAGGGTCTCGCGGCGCACGAAGACGCACGCATGGACGTCCTCGCCGCTGTTGCCCGTGGCCCCCAGTGCGGCGTCGATGCCGGCGGTGTCCAGATCGAGGGGCCGCAGTGGTCTGGGCGGGCGCGGTGCTGGAGTGCCGGTGCGGTCGAGCGCGGCCCGCAGCCCGCGGGCCAGTGCCCTGCCGTCCTTCCCGTGTGCGCAGACATGGGTCCACCAGACGTCCGGCGACTGCGCCGGGAGGTGTTTGTGGATGGCGGTCAGGGCGATCCCCTGAGCCCGGAGGGCGTCGGTGAACGCCGGCAGTTCGTCCGCGGTCACCACCAGATCGCCCATCATCAGGATGCTGCCGTCGTCGTACCGCGCGAAGGAGGCGTGCGAGCCCAGGGCGAGCCCGGGGGTGATGTTGACGCCGCGGCTGACCACGCGCAGGTCGTGCCGCGGGAAGGGCGTGTGGTGGTAGGTCCTGCGGATGAGGTTGCCCGGGCGGCCGAGGGTGTGTGCGACGTCGCCCCAGTCCTCCTCGCGGGTGCTCACCGGGATGGGGGCGGCCCCCATGCCGCCGTGATCACGGGCTGCGACCGGCCTCGTGCCGCCAGGATCACGGGCCGCGGCCGTCCCTGTCGTCGCATCCCCCGCCAGGCCGACGAGTACTGGCATCAGCCCGGCCGCCGCCAGCAGTGGCCGTCGCGCTACAGCGGGGGGAACAGGGTTCCCGGGGGTTGCGTCTTCGGTCTTCACAGGCACCTCCAGAGCCCGGGGCGAGTACGGGAGCCGGTCCCCGCGTCGTGGCCACGGCGGCGCGCGGGTAACGGCTCCCGTCTGGGCCGGCCGCCGGGGTGTGCCGGCGGCCGGACGAACGATCGGATGGGGGAGCGGTTCGACCTCTCGGTCAGGAATCGGGCGATGCCCAGGTGCCGAGGGACATCTCGGCGGTGATACCCGGGCCGAACCCGGCCAGCAGCCCGTGGTGGCCGTTGAGAGCCGACTGCTCGTCGAACATCCGGGCCAGGGCGTCGAGCACGACCGCACTGGCGATGTTGCCGTACTGGGTGAGGGTGGCCCGGCTGAAGCGGAACGCCTCGGGCGGCACCTTCAGGAAGTGGCTCAGGTCGTCCAGGATCCGTGGACCGCCGGCGTGGATGATGTAGAAGTCCAGCATGCCCACGTCCCACCGGTGCTGCTCCGCGACCGCACGCAGGGCAGGGCTGAGGGGCTCCATCGTCCCCGGTACCCGCTTGTCCAGCTGGAAGTGGAATCCGGTGGGGCGGACCGCGTAGGAGATCCACTCCTCGGTGTTCGGGATGAGGTACGAGCCGTTGCGCTCCAACCGGATCCCGGTGCCGCCCTCGCCCCGGACCACGGCGGCGGCGATCCCGTCGCCGAACAGGCCGTTGGACAGCAGCGACCCCACGCCCAAGTCGGTGGGCTGGTAGCACAGCGAGCAGAACTCGCAGGCCACGATCAGCACGTTGGCGCCCGGGTAGGCCGAGCAGAAGTCATGGGCCCGGTTCACCGCCGCGCCGCCGGCCGCACAGCCCAGTTGGGCGATCGGCAGCTGCCGGGTCTCCGGCCGGAAGCCCAGCTTGTTGATCAGCCACGCCGTGAGTGACGGCATCATGAAACCGGTGCACGACACATAGACGATCAGGTCGATCTCCGACGGCTCCACCTGGGCCGTTTCGAGGGCCCTGACCACCACCGCCGGGACGCGGGCCTTGGACTCCGCCTCGAAGACGGCGCTCCGCTCGTCCAGCCCCGGGTGCTTCAGCACCACGTCGATGGGTTGGATCAGATGCCGCTTCCGCACCCCGGTGTTCTTGATGAGGCGTAACGCCAGACCGAGCTGGGGATGGTCGTGGTGGAGCCTGCGCGCCAGTTCGAGGGTCTCCTCGTTGGTGATGACGTGCTCCGGCACGGCTATCGCCGGCTTACACAGAACGGCCATGGGACTTCCTCCTGACTGGCGGAGTTCCCGGTGCGACCCTGGCGAGGCGGGGAATTCAGTACTCGACGGCAGCCGCTGCGAGCCGGACGCGTGGAGACGGCGCGGCGGCGGGACTCACCGGGCGGGGCCCAACAGCGCGGCAGACGAGCCGGCAGAGCGAGGATCGGATGCTCGCTGTGCGGGCGGCCCAGCCGGCCGCGAGTTGGTTCGGGCCACGTCAGCCCAATTTACGGAAGGTGGGTCCAACACGCACGTCGGCCCGCACACTCCAAGGTGCGCGGGCCGGCGTGCGCGGCGATGCCGGAAGCGAGGTGGCGGCAGGCGAGCGCCGGAGCGTGGGGGAGCGCCGTCACCAGGTGACCGGCAGCCCGAGCGGATAGCGCCAGATCGACGAGGTGTTCCACGCCAGCTCCGCGGCCGGCTTCGCCAGCGCGATCCTGGGGAAGCGCTCCAGCAGAGTCCCGAGGGCGACTTCGAGTTCGGTGATGGCCAGCGGTGCGCCGAGGCAGTGGTGCGCGCCCCAGCCGAAGGTCATGTGGGAGGGGCTGGTCCGCTCCAGGTCCAGCTCGTCGGGCCGCTCGAACCTGCGGGCGTCCCGGTTGGCGGTCAGGTAGGAGACGTGCACGATGTCCCCCGCCGGGATCGTCACCCCGCTCAGCTCCACGTCTTCAAGGGCCACCCGGGGGATGCCGACGCCCTTGCGGAACGGGATGAAGCGCAGCATCTCCTGGATCACCTGGGGGAGCATCTCGGGCCGCTCGCGCAGGGTGGCGCGCACGTCCGGCCGGGTGAGGATGGTGTACGAGAGGTTGCCGAGCTGGTACGTCGTGGTGTCCTGGCCGGTGATCAGCAGGACCATGGCCATCACGGTGAGTTCCCGCTCGTCGAGGACCTCGTCCCCGTCGCGGGCCGTAGCCAGCGCGCTGATCAGGTCGTCACCGGGGTTCCTGCGCCGTTCGGCCGTCAGCTCGGCGAAGTACGCCCGCAGGTCGGCCTTGGCCCGCACCGCGTCCGGCTTGTTGTCCAGGTCCATGTTCATCATCGTCCGAGCGTTGGCGCGCAGCTGTGCGCTGTCGGCCTCGGGGATCTCCAGGACCTCGCAGATCGTGATCAGCGGGAGCGGGTGGGCCAGGTGCTCCATGAGGTCGGCCGGGGGCCCCTGGTCCCGCATGCGGTCCAGCAGCTCGTTCACCACAAGCTGGGTACGGTCCCTCATCCGCTCGATGTGGTCGGGTGTGAAGCCCTTGGACACCAGGCTGCGCAGGCGGGCGCTGGCGGGCGGGTCCATGACGTTGATCGCCTCGGCCTGGACGATCGGCTCGGGAGTCATGCGCGGAAAGTCCCGGCCGACGATGGCGTGGCGGCTGAAACGCCGGTCAGTGGTCACTGTGCGCACGTCGTCGTACCCCGTGACGAGCCAAGCCTCCCCCTCGCCGTAGGGGAGACGGATGCGGCTGGCCGGCGCGTCGTTCATGAGCTGCCGGAGCGTCGGGTCGAACTCAAGGGCTTCGGCGAAGTCGAACGGGCAGTTCCGTGCGCTGGAGTCGGTGGACATGCGGACCTCCAGGTCTGGGCCGTGCGGGCCGGATGGGAGGGCGGATGGAACGGACTGAGCACCGGTACCCGATCGGTCGGCCGCACACACCGGTGGAGGTGCGGGACGGCCGGTAATTCATCCGGGCTGATCAGCGGCAGGAGCGTCCGGTTCCCACCTCACGCGGTCGCCCTGGCCGCCGCGCGCCGGTCCGCCGCCCGGCTGCTCACGGCCACCGTGGGCCGCGTTGGGCGAGCTGACACCGCCGCCGCACCTTCGCCGCCTGGACCGACCCCCCAGGGCTGGGAGGCCGGGTCCTAGGACGGCCCGTCGATCTAGGACGAACGCATGACCCGGTCCCAAGCCGGGCGACCGATCCGCCGCTCGCCCCGGCGGCGGGATCGTTGCCTCATGAACGCAGCACCGCACACCGCCCCCGCCCCCGTCGCCCTGGTCACCGGCGCCTCCCGAGGACTCGGCCTGGCGCTCGCGCACGCCCTCGCCGCCGAGGGCTGGCAGCTGGTGATCACCGCCCGGGGCGCTGCCGAACTCGCCGAGGCCGAAGCGGCCCTGGCCGCCGTCACCGAGGTGGTGGCCCTGTCCGGCTCGATCGTCGACGACGACCATCGCGCCCGTCTGGCCGAGGCCGCCGAGGGACTCGGCGGCGCGAGCCTCCTGGTCAACAACGCCGGCACGCTCAACGGCGCCCCCGCCCCCGGCGCCGAGCCGCTGCCCCGGCTGGCCGACTTCCCGCTGCCGGACCTGCTGGAGACCTTCGAGGTCAACGCGCTCGCCCCGATCGCGCTCACCCAACTCGTCCTGCCCCAGCTGCGCGCCCGCTCCGGCGCCGTCCTCAACATCAGCTCGGACGCCGCCGTGGTGCCCTACCTCGGTTGGGGCGGCTACGGCGCCAGCAAGGCCGCGCTCGACCAGGCCACCGCCGTACTCGCGCGGGAGGAACCGGAGTTGAGCGTCTGGGCGGTCGACCCGGGCAGCATGCGCACCCGGATGCTGCAGGAGGCCAGCCCCGGCGAGGACATCTCCGGCGAGCCGCTGCCCGAGCAGGTCGTACCCGTTCTGCTCGGCCTGCTGCGCGACCGCACCCCCTCCGGCCGCTACCGCGCCGAGGACCTGGTGGCGGCCGCCGCCGACCGGGGCGGGCGATGACGGCCCTGACCGGCCTCGGCCTCGACCTCACCGTCCCGCCCGAACTCTCCGCCCGCGCACCGGCGGAGGCCCGCGGCGGGGCCCGGGACGGCGTACGGATGCTGGTCGGCCGGCGCGCCTGCGGCGGCATCGAGCACCGCCGCTTCACCGAGCTGCCCGAGGTGCTGCGGCCCGGCGACCTGCTGGTGGTCAACAACTCGGCCACCCTCCCGGCCGCCCTGCCGGGCCGGCTGCCCGACGGCGCGCCGGTCGCGCTGCACCTCTCCTCCGCTCAGCCGGACCAACGCGGTGGCTACCTGGTGGAGTTGCGCGAGGTGGTGCCCGGGCAGGCGGCGGCGTACTACCCGCCGGAGCGGTCTCCGGCCCGCCCCGGCCTGCGGGTCGGCCTGCCGGGCGGCGGCACGGCCGAGCTGACCGAGCCGTTCACCGCCCGCCTCTGGTACGCCGAACTCGACCTGCCTGACCCGCTGTTGCGCTACCTGGAGCTGCACGGCCGGGCGATCCGGTACGGCTACACGGACCGCGACTGGCCGATCGAGGCCTACCAGACGGTCTTCGCGGCCGTCCCCGGCAGCAGCGAAATGCCCAGCGCGGCCCGCCCGTTCAGCCCCGAGGTGGTGGCCCGGCTGGCCGGCCGGGGCGTGCTGGTCGCCCCGGTCACCCTGCACACCGGGGTGGCTTCGCCGGAGGCGCACGAGGCCCCGTACGCCGAGCGCTTCCACGTCCCGGTGGCCACCGCCCGGCTGGCCGGCCACGTCCGGGCCGAGGGTGGCCGGGTGATCGCCGTCGGCACCACCGTGGTGCGCGCCCTGGAGTCGGCCGCCGAACCCGACGGAATGCTCCATGGGGCCGACGGCTGGACGGAGTTGGTGATTACCCCGGAGCGCGGTGTGCGCGCCGTCGACGGCCTGCTCACCGGCTGGCACGAGCCCCGCGCCTCGCACCTGCTGATGCTGGCCGCCGTCGCGGGCCGTCCGCTGCTGGCGGCCTGCTACCGCGAGGCCGTACAACAGCGGTACCTGTGGCACGAGTTCGGGGACGTCAACCTGCTGCTGCCGGACTGACCGGGGTCGGCCGGTGGTGGCGTAGGCCGCGAGCCCCCGTTGGTGTCCGCCAGCCCGGCACAGTGGTCGACCGGGACGGGAGCGAGCAATGATTCCCTGTCAGCCCGGGCCCGCACCCCGGCGGGCGGGCGAGGCGATCACGGTACCGATCCGGGGGAGCGCCGCTCAGGCCAGCAGGGTCTGCGCCACGTGGTGGGTGTCCAGGTACTCGCGGACGGCGGTGATCAGCCCGTTCTCCACGGCGAACACGCCCAGGCAGTGGTTCTCGTACGCGGCGCCGTTAGCGGCCTTCCCGACAACGGTCCACTCGGCCACCGCCTGCGGGCCGTCGGCGAGGACGTGGGTGAGGGTGATGGCCGGCAGGCCGTCGGCGGCGAACAGGGCGCCGACCTGGCCGAGGAACTCGCCGAAGATCTCCTGCTTGCCGTGCCAGGTGCGGGAGAGGGCGAGGCCGCCCGGGTAGGTCCAGGTCGCGTCCTCGGCGAACAGGGCGATCGCGGCGTCGAGTTCGCCCGCCGCGAGGAGGGTGACGTAGTCGGTGACGACGGTGCGGGCGTCGGGCTGCTGCATGGTGGGCTCCTCTGGTGCGTCCGGTCGGGGCTCTCCCGCCGTGACACCAGCAAAGCCCGGCGGCGGCGATGGCGGCCAACAACCGTACAAGCACCACGACAACCATCCGTTGTCGATGCAGGTCTAATTGGTCGAGAAGCCTGGCGGTAGCTCCAGCTCGAACCAGACCACCTTGCCGTCCCTGGTCCGGCGGCTGCCCCAGCGGTGCGCCAGCTCGTTGACCAGGTGGATGCCTCGCCCGCCCTCGTCCTCGGTGTGGGCGCGGCCGATCCGGGGCGCCTCGCTCCCCTGGTCGGCGACCTCCACGGTGAGTACCCGGTTACAGAACAGCCTCAGTTGGGTGGGGGATCCGGCGTGCACCAGGGCGTTGGTGATCAGCTCGCTGGTGAGCAGCTCGGCCCAGTCCGCGAGCGCGGTGAGCCCCCAGGCGGCCAGCGTCTCGCGGGTGAAGCGGCGCGAGTGGGCGACCATTGCGCGGTCGCCGGTGAGCGGCAGGATGGCGATCCGGTCCGCTCCGTGCGGGCGGACCTGCGCCATGATGACGGCGATGTCGTCCTCGGAGGTGCGGCCGGTGAGCCGGGTCAGGACGGCGTCGCAGGTCTGCTCCAGCGTGCGGCGCCGGTCCGCGACGGTGCGGCGCAGCAGGGTCAGGCCCTCGTCCAGGTCGCGGCCCCGGCGCTCGACCAGGCCGTCGGTGTAGAGGGTCAGGATGCCCTCCTCGGGGAGGGTGAACTCCACGCTCTCGAACGGGACTCCGCCGACGCCGAGCGGCGCGCCGGGCGGCAGGTCGACCAGGTCGGCATTGCCCTCGGTGTCGGCGACTACGGGCGGCAGGTGCCCGGCGCAGGCCGCGGTGCAGCGGCGGTCCACCGGGTCGTACACCACGCACACGCAGGTGGCGAACTGGCCCTCGCCGAGCGCCGTGGTGGCCTCGTCCAACCGGTACAGCACCCGCGCCGGGTCCAGCTCAAGGGTGATCAACGTCCGGGCCACGGTCCGGAGTTGGCCCATGGTGGCGGCGGCCCGGATACCGTGGCCCATCACGTCGCCGACGATCAGCGCGACCCGGCCGGCGGAGAGCGGAACCACGTCGAACCAGTCGCCGCCGACCTCGCTCACCACGCTGCTGGGCAGGTAGCGGTAGGCCAGCTCCAAGCCGATCGTACGGTGGATCTCCTGTGGCAGCAGGCTGCGTTGGAGCGTGAGCGCGGTGTCCCGCTCGCGGCGGTAGAGCCGCCCGTTGTCGATCGCCAGCGCCGTCCGGGCGGCCAGCTCCTCGGCCAGCGAACGGTCCGCCGGGCCGAACGGCACCGGGTTGCGGGTGCGGACGAACTCCGCGCCGCCCAGCACGAGTCCGCGCGCGACCAACGGCACCATCAGGTACGAGTGGATCCCGGCGGCCAGCCCCGGCTGCACCCGGTCGGGGGAGGCAACGATCCGGCGCAGCTCCTCCTCGGTCACCTCGGAGACCAGGATCGAGCGCCGGGTGCGCAGGCTCTGCGCGTACACCTCGGCGGACTGCGAGGTCTCGCCGACATGCTCGGCGGCCTCCGTCATGGTGCCGTCCTGGGCCGCCTCGCCGACCGCCACCGCCCGCATCAGCACCGAGCCGTCCCGGGGCACCGGCCCGGGCTCCTCGCCGCTGAGCACCGCGTCGCGCAGGTCCACGGTGACGAAGTCGGCGAAGCGCGGGGTCACCACCTCCACCAACTCCTGGGCGGTGCGGTGCAGATCGAGCGTGGTGCCGATCCGGTTGCTGGCCTCGTTCAGCAGGCCCAGCCGCTGCTGGGCGGCCCAGGCCTCGTCCAGCGCCCGCTGCCGGGCGGCGGCCGCGTCGCGCTCCCGGGTGAACAGCAGCGCGTTGTCGATCGACACCGCCGCCCGCACCGCCAACTCCCCGGCCAGCGCGAGGTCCTCGTCCTCGTACGGGCGCTCCGCCATGGTCCGGTAGAAACCCGCCACACCGACCGCGCTGCCCCGCGCGATCAGCGGAACCACCATGAACGAGAGCACGTTCTGCTCCCGTACGGCGGCGGTGCGCACCGGGTCGTCGGCGAACCAGGCCATGCCCGCCTCGTCCATCCGCGGCACCAGCACCGGCTTGCGGTGCGCCAGGCTCCACGCGTACGGCGAACCGGGCAGAAAGCGGTGCACCCCGCCCAGCCGGTCGATCGGCACCATGGTGGAGCCGTGCACCGAGTGGAAGGCGATCCGCCGCAGCAGCGCCGAACCGTCCGCCGCGGCACGGGCCTCCCGCTCGCCCCGGACCAGTTCCTCCAAGACCTCCACCACCACCGTGTCGGCCAGCCGGGGCGTCGCCACCTCGGCCAACTCCTGGGCGGTCCGGCCGATTTCGAGCGTGGTGCCGATCCGGGTGGAGGCCGCGTTGACCAGCGCGAGCCGCTCCTGCGCCGCCTTCGCCTCGCGCAGCGCCTGCTGCCGGGCCAGCACCGTCTGGTGCTGGCGCAGGTACAGCCGGGCGTTGTCGATCGCGACGGCGGCCCGTGAGGCCAGCTCGTCGCCCAGGGTGATGTCGGCCGCCGCGAAGGACTCCCGCTCGCTGCGCCGCGAGTACACCACCATGCCGAGCGTCGTGCCGCGCGCCACCAGCGGCGTGATCCGAACCGGACGCGGCCGGTCGCCCGGGGACGCCTGGAGGTGGCTCTCGTTGATGCCGTCGCTCAGCGGTGTCAGCTCCCAGGACGGCACCACCACCGTGCGCCCGGTGGTCAGCGCCCGGCCGTACGGGGAGTCCGCCGGAAGCTCGTACACCGCGTCCACCGGCAGCGCCTCGGCCGGGTACAGCGGGTCGGCGGTGGCCAGCGCCAGGCGGCGCACCAGCTGCGGGGCCTCCGCATCCGGCGGTTCGACGTTGCGGCCCGCCACCAGCGCCTCCAGCGCGAACACCCCGCTGACGTCGGCGAGCCTCGGAACCATCGCGTCGGCCAGCTCCCGGGCGGTCTGCCGCAGGTCGAGGGTGGTGCCGATCGAGGCGGTCGCGTCGACCAGCAGGGCGAGCCGCTCCTGCGCGCGGGCCGCCCGGGCGTCTGCGCGGTAACGCTCGGTGATGTCGATGACGGTTGCGCTGACCCCGAGCACCCGCCCGGCCCGGTCCGCCAGTCGGAAGTAGGACGCGGACCAGGCGTGCTCGTGCCGCGGATCCTCCGGTATGCGCCCGTGCGAGCGGAAGTCCACCACCGGCTCACCGTCCGTCAGCACCTGCCGCATCACCGCCTCGGCCTCGGTGCCGTTGATCCCCGGCAGCAGCTCGGTGAGCCGGTGGCCCAGGTGCTCGTCGGCGGGCAGCCCGTTCGCCCGGGCCAGTGCCTCGTTCAGCCGGACGAAGCGCAACTCGGTGTCGTACACCGCCATGCCGACCGGGGACTGGGTGAAGAACCCGTCCAACACGGCCAGATCCGCCTGGATCCGGTGCAGCGTCGTCACCTCGGACGCGACGGCCAGTACCAGCGGCGCCCCGCCGGGCCCTCGGATCGGGTGCGTGCGGAACTCCAGGTTCACCAGGTGCCCGTCCCGGTGCCGCACCGGGAACACCCCGGACCACTCCAGGCCCTCCAGGATCTGCCCGAACAGCTCCAGCACCTCGGGCCGCGTGTCGTCCGAGGTCAGCAGCTTCGCCGCCTTCTGCCCCACCGCCTCGTCCGCACGGTAACCGAGCAGTGCCTCCGCGTCGGCGCTCCAGTGCAGGATCCGCCCGTCGGCCTCGATCAGCGCCGTGGCGATCGGCACCAGCAGAGCATCCTGCCGCGGCTCCCCCTGGCGCCGCCCTTCGTCGTTCACCATGGCCAGAGACCCGCCCGGAGATCGTTCCCACCAGCCCTGCCATCGTCGCACGCAGCCCCCGGCCACCGCCCCTCGTGGCCGCCTCGGCCGCAAACCGCGCGCGCCCGTGCCCGGACAGCGGGACGGTGGTCGCGTTCTCCCCGGCGGACCCGTCCGCTTCCTCCCGGTCCGGTCAGCCCAGCGCCGCCGGTGTCATGCCGAGCGACCATGCAGACCAGAGGCGCTCACGGGAGCCTGCGTCGCAGCGTGGGCCGGTCGAGGCCGGTCGACGGACGGCAGCCACCGCCGTGGTGGACGGCGCGGTCGGTGCTCGTGGCGAGGGCGCGGGCTGCCGCCTCGGGGCCCGGGCCCGGGGCCGGACCCGGACCTGAGCCCGGGGCCCGCGCGCCGACGAGGCCGTCGCCGGGTCGCCGACGGCCTCGCGGGGCCGCAGGGGTCAGGAGTGGAACCGGACCTCCGGGTTGGCGGCGGTCGGCCCGTCGAGGAGCGGCTGCTCGACGCCCTTCAGCTGGAGGTCGAAGAAGGCGCCGACGTACTGGCGGGTGAGGTCGATGGCGCGCCGGCCCGAGACGGTGGTGCCCGGGTCCTGGGGGATGCCGAGCGCCTCGAAGAACAGCGGGTAGTCGGTGAAGCTGCCGTGGTCCGTGCCGTCGATGGTCAGCCACTGCTTCCAGCCGTCGAGCCGGGGCCAGTTCTCGGTCCAGCTGGAGTCCTCGACGCCGTTGGGCAGCGCGTGGCCGATCATCAGGTACGGCTTGCCGCCGATCCCGGACTCCGGCACCGGGTACTCCATGGCGCCGTCCAGGTCCACCCCGGCCTGGATCCGGTCGTCGGTCACCAGCGCCGGGACGGTTGACGCGCCGCCGATCGAGTGCCCGGCCATGCCGATCCGGTCGCGGTCGATCATGCGGGCGTACCGCCAGGCCGGGTGGGGGCGGCCGGTCAGCTGGTCGATGACGAAGGAGACGTCCTTCGCCCGGCTCTCCTCCAGGCCCTTCCAGGCTTCCTGGGTGTCGAGCTTGCCGCACATGACGCAGGGCAGCGTCTGCCCGTCGGGGAAGGTGGTCCCGGTGTTCTCGTAGGTGTGGTCGACCAGGGCCACGACGTACCCGCGGCTGGTCAGGTCCTCGGCGAGGCTGGTGAGCGAGGCGCGAGGCATGGTGAAGCCGGGCGAGAGCACCACCAGCGGGTAGTGGCCGCCCTGGGGGCGTGCGCCGGACTCGGCCCAGGTCCGGGTGTCGGTCACCGACTCGGTCGGGATGGAGTTGCCCGGGAGCTTCCCGTCCAGCAGCATCCGGGCGGCCGCGGCGGTCATGTACGGGGCCGGGCTGCCCGTCCCGGCGTGCGCGGGGTAGTACATCGAGACCATCAGCTGACGCGGACCGGCGGAGGGGACCCACGGGTCCGGACGGCCCTGGTCGACCAGGTGCAGGTCCTCCCGCCCGACCGCGTACGGCCCGGTCGGGCGGGGAAGCTGGACGTGGACGGCGGTCGGGGTGGTGTCCGTGGCGGTGGCGGTGGCGGTGGCGGTGGCACCGGCCGAGGCGGCAGGCGCGGGCGCGGCCAGGGCCGGTGCGGCGGCGACGGACAGCGGCAGCGCGAGCAACAAGGCTGCCGCGGCGGCGATTGTGCGAAGTCGGCTCATGTGGCCGAAGGTAGGTCGCGGGCACCGGAACTGACGTCCGCTCAGCGACGTACTGATCCCTTCCGGGAGGTCCCCCTTTCGCCCCTAGGGGGCGGGCGGGATCAGTCGATCGCCTCCAGGATCGTGGCGTTGGCCAGGCCGCCCGCCTCGCACATGGCCTGCAAAGCGAACCGCCCGCCGCTGCGGCGCAGTTCGTGCACCAGGGTGGTCATCAGCCGGGTGCCGCTGGCGCCCAGCGGGTGGCCGAGGGCGATCGCGCCGCCGTTGACGTTGAGCCGGGCCGGATCGGCGCCGGTCTCCTGCAGCCAGGCCAGGACCACGCTGGCGAAGGCCTCGTTCACCTCGAACAGGTCGATGTCGGCAAGCGAGAGGCCCGAGCGGCGCAGCACCTTCTCGGTCGCCGGCAGCACGCCGGTGAGCATCAGCAGCGGGTCCGAGCCGGTGACCGCGAAGGAGTGCAGCCGGGCCAGCGGACGAAGGCCGAGCCGGGCGGCGGTCTCGCTGCTGGTGATCAGCACGGCGGAGGCGCCGTCGTTGATCGGGCTGCTGTTGCCCGCCGTCACCGACCAGGTGATCTGCGGGAAGCGCTCGGCGTAGGACGGGTCGGCGAAGGCCGGGCGCAGGCCCGCCAGCACCTCGGGCGTGGTGCCCGGGCGCACCGACTCGTCCATGGTCACGAGCCCGCCGGGCGTCTCCACCGGGACCAGCTCGTCCGCGAAGCGGCCCTCGGCGTGGGCCCGGGCCGCCTTGGCGTGCGAACCGGCCGCGAACTCGTCCATCGCCTCCCGCGTGATCGACCACTTGGCGGCGATCAGCTCGGTGCTGATGCCCTGCGGGACCAGCCCGCCCGGGTAGCGGGCCGCGACCGAGGCGCCGAACGGGTTCGCCCCGGGCGGCACGTTGGACCACATCGGCACCCGGCTCATCGACTCGATCCCGCAGGCCACCACCACGTCGTACGCCCCGGCGATCACCCCCTGCGCGGCGAAGTGCACGGCCTGCTGGGAGGAGCCGCACTGCCGGTCGATGGTGGTCGCCGGTACGGAGTCCGGGAACCCGGCCGCCAGCCAGGCGTAGCGGGTGGTGTTCATCGCCTGCTCGGCGACCTGGTCGACGCAGCCGCCGATCACGTCGTCGACCAGGGCCGGGTCGATGCCGCTGCGCCCGATCAGGGCCTGGAGGGTGTGGGCGAGCAGTTCCACCGGGTGGACGTCGGAGAGGGAGCCTCCCGGCTTGCCCTTCCCGACGGGGGTGCGGACGGCTTCGACGATCACGGCATCGCGCATGGCGGGCCGCCTCTCCTGTGCGGGGTCGTTGGAAAAGCAAACTCACTATAGGTCCGTGAGTTTGAAAACCCAACCCTCTGAGGACCCGGGAATCCAACCCGCTAGGCGCTCCGCTCGACGCTCCGAGCCCGTAGCTCCTCCAGGAAGTCGGCTGCCGCACGGGCGTTGGGAACCGGCAGGGTGAGCGGCAGCCCGGCCGAGTGGGTCCGGATCTCCAGCTCCCCGAGGCCGGACGCCCGGGCCGAGCGCACCTCCGGCCACCGGTAAGCCTCCGTCGCCGCCAGCGGATGCGGCGGCCGGTGCACCAGCCCGCCGGTCGTCACCGTCAGCCGCCCCCGGGCGAACCGGACGCTCCCCTCGGTGCGCAGCGCCTTGTGCAGTGCGACCCGAAGACCGGGGGAGAGCCGCTCGTCCACCTCCCGACACAGCCCCTCCAGCCCACGCAACTGCGCCAGCACGAGCGGCTCGTCGGCGCCGGCCGGCCATATTCGCCCCTGCTCGGGCTCCCCGCGCCGCCCGCCGGGGGAGTATTCGGTGGCCTCCACCTCGCTCCACGGCAGCAGCCGCTCGTCGCCGCCGGCCCAGACCAGCGCCAGCCCGCCTTCGTGGATCCGTGCGGATCGCAACCCGAGCCCGGGCCGCGGCCGCCCGTAGCCGCTGGTGGCCAGCACCGCCGCGGCGGCCACCACGGGCGCGGGCCACCACTCGCCGAGCGCCAGGTAGAGCAGCACCGCGAGGACCGCCGCCCCGGCGTCCACCCAGGTCCGCGCCCGCCAGGGCAGCGGCCGGAAGCCGCGGTACACCCGCACCACCGGCCCGAGCGGTCCGGCCGGCCCGCGCCGAGCCTGGCCGCCCTCCGGCGTGAACGACCGCGCCCACACCGGCGACCGCACCATCGCCACGTCGGCCTCCTTGCCCTCAGTGTCCTTACAAGCGGAATCGCGACTGTTTGATCACCAGCATCACGGCCCGACCGCCCCCGGGAACAGTGCCAATCGACACCTTTTGGCTCGAAACGGTCGGACCGTGTCCCGTTCCACCCGAGAGGCGCCGATCAGCGCCGCGCCGCGCCGGCCCCCAGGGAGTGCCTGACAATTCGCGTCGGATCAGCGCGCGGCGTTGGGGTGGGTGCATCGCAGGGCGGAGGACGGGGGTACCTCCCAGCCGCGGGGAGGGGGGAGACTCCATGCGGAGCATCGGCGACCGGCGACAACGCGGCGAAGTGCGCTTGTGCCCTGGGGGTACCTCCCGGCCGAAGGCTGGGGGAGCGTCGCACGCCCGGCGGGAATCGTCAGACACGCCCCATCTGCAGCCTCCGCAGCAGCGCCGTCCCGGCCGGGTCCACCGACCGCCGGGTGTTCGCCAGGACCACCACCCCCACCTGCTTCTCCGGATCGAACGCGACGAAGGAACTGAACCCGCCCGTGCCCCCGTTGTGCCACAGCTGCAGATGGCCGCCCTGCTGGCTGTGCAGCCGGTGCCCGAGCCAGCCGAGGTGCGTCCAGGCGAACGGGTTGACCCGGTGCCGGGCGCCCCGGGTGAGTGTGATCGCGGGCGCCAGCGGCCCGTCCGGCCCGCGGTCGGCGGACAGCTGGGCCCGCAGGAGTATCGCGAGGTCCGCGGCCGTGGAGCGGAGCCCGCCCATGCCCGGTACCGCCGCCAAGTCCCAGTACGGCACCGGCCGCCCGCCCGGCGCGTGCCCGCGCGCCAGCCGCCCGGACTGCTCCTCGCCCGGCCGCAGGCAGGTGTCCCTGAGCCCCAGCGGCTCGCAGACCTCGCGAGCCACCAGCTCCCCGTACCCGGTGCCGGCCCGCTGGGCGAGGGCCAGCCCGAGCAGCCCGACCCCGAGGTTGGAGTAGCGGAAGCTGCGCCCGGGCGCGGCCCGCAACCGCGTCCTGGCGAGCCCGCCCAGCACCGCCTCGGCCGTGCAACCAGCGTACGGATCCGGCCTGTTGGGCGTGAGCAGCGCCCGCGCGGCCATGCCCCTCGGCAGTCGGGGGAGCTCCGAGGTGTGGGTGGCGAGGTGCCGCAGGGTGACCGGCTGCCCGCCCCGGGCCGGGACGGTCGGCGTGTCCGCGAGCACCTCCGCGAGCGGCTCGTCGAGCCGCACCGCGTCGTCCAGGGCCAGTCGCGCGAGCACGAGCGAGGTGAACACCTTGGTGACGGAACCGATTTCGAACAGGGTGTGCGGACCGGGTACACCGCCGCCCGGACCGGTCCGCCCGGCGCCGTGGATCTCCACGGCGCCGTCGGCCAGCCCGGCGACCACCGCGCCGACGTGCTGGCCCGCGAGCCGGTCGGCGGTCTGTTGCACGAGGCTGACGAGTTCTTTCATGGCTGTGAGCCTAGGCCGCCCCGACCTGCGAATTCGTCCGCCTGGAAGCCGATTTCGACCCCCTCCCGCTGCTCCTGCGGATGTACGCCCCGCTACTCTCCGCACGGTACGGACGCCACGGCGCGGCAACCCCGGCGGCCGGCTACGGCTCCCCGAGCGCCGCCCGCAGCCGGGCCGCGACCTCCGCCGCCCCCGCCTCGTCGGGGTACTTCCCCCGCGGCCAGAAGAACCCGCGCAGCCCGTCCTGCGGATTGCGCGGCACCACGTGGACGTGCAGGTGCGGCACCGACTGGCTGATCCGGTTGTTCGCCGCCACGAAACTGCCCGCCGCGCCCATCCCCCGCTCGACGGCCGCCGCCACCCGCTGCACCCGCAGGAAGAACGGCCCGACCTCGGCCGGCGGCAGGTCCGCCAGGGTCCGGTGGTGGGCGCGCGGCACGACCAGCACATGGCCCGGGAACAGCGGCCGGCGGTCGAGGAAGGCCACCGCCGCCTCGTCGTCCAGCACCCGGTGCGCGGGCTCCTCGCCCGCCACCACCGCACAGAACACGCAGTCCATCCGTCCATTCAAGCGAGCGGCGGCGGCCCCGGCACCCCCGCAAAGCACGGCCCGCCCGACGTCACCCGTCCGGTCGCCGAGAGATGCGCGCGCCCGCCCCCGCCCCGGGCGCACGGTGCTGTGGGGGAGCGATCAGCGCGTCGCGACCTGAGCCCCTACTCGTACCGGTGCAGCAGCGCCTCCCGCTCCGTCTGCTCGATCATCCCGATGGTCAGCGACTCGTCCCGCAGGTGCGACAGCGTGACCTCCGCCGAACTCGGCTGAGCGTCCTTGGCCAGCCAGTTCTCCGGCTTCCACGCCGATCCGCGCAGGAACGCCTTCGGGCAGTGCGCGTACACCTCCTCCACCGCCACCACGATCGCGCTGCGCGGCGGCTTGCCGACCGCCGTCAGCCGGCTCAGCAGCTCCGGGTCGGTCGAGACGCAGGCCCGCCCGTTGACCCGCAGCGTGGTGTCCCGGCCGGGCACGACGAAGAGCAGCCCGACGCGGTCGTTCTCCAGGATGTTGTGCAGGGTGTCCAGGCGCTTGTTGCCGGTGGCGTCCGGTATGGCCAGGGTGTACTCGTCGAGCACCGAGACCAGCCCGGCCGGCCCGCCACGCGGGGAGACGTCGCAGCGCCCGGCGGCGTCGGAGCTGGCGACGAAGACCAGCGAGGAGCACGCGATCAGCCGCTGCGCGACCTCGTGCAGACGGTCGACCTGCTTGCGGCGTGCGTGGTCGCCCGGCTGCTCGTAGATCTCGCGCAGCTGGGCCCGCTCGGTGAGGGCACCCGCGCTGAGGGCGGCGAACAGGCCGTTCGGCGCGTCCGGCGCGGTGGTTGACGGTACGGCAGCATCCGGTGTGGTGGTCATACCGGGAATGTACGGGACTCCGGCGAGGCCGAGCCGGAGTCCTTCAGCACACCCCCCGGGCCGCGATCTGCGGCCGGTCGGTCCGCCACCGCCTCCCCGGCTGCCCGCCATCGCGTCCCCGACTGCCCGTGAAAGTGCCGCCGCACCCCTCCCCACCAGCGGTTTTCCGCTGATAATGGGGCCAGGGACTCCAGCCAGCCGGAGGTGGTGGTCGTGATCGTCAGAATCTGGGCCGGACAAGTCGTGTCCGATCGCATCGAGGAGTTCTGCGCGCACCTGACCACCCAGGTGATCCCGCAGCTGGGGCGTACGGACGGCTGCCTCGGCGGCGAGCTGCTGCGCTCGGTGACCGAGGGCGGGCAGAGGGTGCTCGTGGTGAGTCGCTGGCGCGACGAGGAGGCCCTGCGCGGCTACGCCGGGCCGATGTGGCGGATCCGGCCGGTCTGCTCGGAGGGCGAACCGTGCTTTCTCGCGCACCCCCCGGAGGTCACCCACTTCCTGCCGATCTCCGCACCCGCCACCCGCTGAACCTCCGGCCCGGCCCCGGATGCCAGGGCTCAGACCGCGCCTCGAACACCGAGAAGCCTTCGAACACCGAGAAGCCCTCGAACACCGAGAGGCCCTCGAAAGCCGAGACGCCCTCGGAGGCCGAGGGGTCCTCGAACGCCGGGCCCCTACGCCGACAACGGCACCGGATGGATCTCGTCCGCCGGGCCCCACACCGGCGGGCTCGGAACCAGCGCTCGCCACCCCGCCGCGCATTCCCCGCGGCAACCGTGAAACAGGCCACAGTCGAAGACCCTCCCTGGGCTCGCACCGCGCGTGGCAGAATGACGTCAACAGCAGTGACGTTCAGCGCACTCCGGGGTCGGTGAAAATCCGAACCGGCGGTTACAGTCCGCGACCCGTCCGCAGCCAGCGGCCGGTTGACCAGGTGAAATTCCTGGACCGACGGTTAAAGTCCGGATGGGAGGCGTGCGCGGGCGGACGAAGAGCAGTACCCGTGGTCCATCGGAACCGGAGAAACCGGGCCGGACCGCGGTCAGGTGAACGGCGGGAGAGGTCTCTCCCGGGCCGGGCGAGCGATCTCCCGGCGGCTCCGGCACCCCGGCGACGGGTCGTGTCCGCGGGTTCGCGCACCGTTGCCCGTCCGTGTCATCTCCCTCTGCCGCCCCGGAGTCCGCGCCCCAAGCGCGAGGAGACCCGGGTGTTCACCGGCATCATCGAAGAGCTCGGCGAGGTCGTGTCGATCGAGGAGATCGGCGACTCCTCGCGAATCCGCCTGCGCGGCCCGGTGGTCTGTTCCGGTGCGCGGCACGGCGACTCCATCGCGGTCAACGGCGTCTGCCTGACCGTCGTCGACAGCCCCGAGCAACTGGCCGCCGAGAGCGGCGAGTTCAGCGCCGACGTGATGGCCGAGACGCTGCACCGTTCCAGCCTGGGCGAGTTGAAGCCCGGCTCCCGGGTCAACCTGGAGCGCGCGATGGCGCTCGGCGCCCGCCTCGGCGGCCACCTGGTGCAGGGCCATGTCGACGCCACCGGGCGGCTGTTGAGCCGCGAGTCCGGCGAGCGCGACGCGGACGGCAACCTGCGCTGGGAGGTACTGCGCTTCTCGCTGCCGGAGTCGATCTCCCGCTACCTGGTGGAGAAGGGCTCGATCACGGTCGACGGCGTCAGCCTCACCGTGGTGGAGGCGGCCCGCGACAGCTTCACCGTCAGCCTCATCCCGGCCACCCTCGCGCTGACCACGCTCGGTGCCAAGACGACCGGCGAGAGCGTCAACCTCGAGGTGGACGTGCTCGCCAAGTACGTGGAACGGCTGCTCGAATCGCGCGCGCTGCCGACCCTGCCGGACGTGGAGCACATCACGGGGGAGCCCAAGTGAGCTGGCTCAGCGGAGAAGCGTTCACCGTCCTCGGTGAGCACGTGAAGTGGGCCGACATGATCGGCAACCTGCTCGGCCTCGGCGGCCTCGCGCTCGGCTGGCGCCGCTCGGTGTGGAGCTGGCCGGTCCAGCTCCTGTCCGGCGTCGTGCTGATCACCGCCTACCTCGGGGGCCACGTCCCCGGCCTGATCGGCAAGCAGCTGATCGTCATCGTCACCGCCGCCTGGGGCTGGACGCAGTGGAACCGCGGCCGCCGCGACACCGGCACCATCGCCGTACGGTTCGCCAGCTGGCCCGAGCGGGCCGCCCTGGCGGCCGGCACCGCGGTCGGCACCGTCGCCCTGGCGATGCTGTTCACCGCTTACCCCAGCCTGTCCTGGAGCCCCTGGTCGGACGCCTACATCTTCGTCGGCACGCTCGCCGCGATGGTCGCCCAGGCGCGCGGCTGGCTGGAGTTCTGGTTCGCCTGGATCGCCGTCGACGCGGTCGGCGTCCCGTTCGCCTTCAACAGCGGCTACACCTTCTCCGGCCTCACCTACTCGATCTACTTCGTCCTGGTGCTGCTCGGCCTGCGCTCCTGGTGGCTGAGCACCCGTGAGCCGCGAGTCACGTCCACCAACGTCCCGCAGGGAGTCACGGCATGACCGAGAACCAGACCTTCGAGAGCGGCATCGGTGAAGAGCTCGTCCTCGACCCCGTCGAGCGGGCGATCGCCGACATCGCGCTCGGTCGCGCGGTGATCGTGGTCGACGACGAGGACCGCGAGAACGAGGGCGACATCGTCTTCGCCGCCTCCGCCGCCACCCCCGAGCTGATGGCCTTCACCATCCGCTACAGCTCCGGCGTGATCTGCGCCCCGATGACCGGCGAGGAGCTGGACCGCCTCAAGCTCCCGCCGATGACCCAGGTCAACGAGGACCGCAAGGGCACCGCGTACACCGTCTCGGTGGACGCCCGCGAGGGGGTCGACACCGGCATCTCCGCCGCCGACCGCGCCCGCACCGTACGGCTGCTCTCCTCGCCCGGCACCGAGCCCGGGGACCTGACCCGCCCCGGGCACGTCTTCCCGCTGCGCGCCGTCGAGGGCGGCGTGCTGGTCCGCCCCGGTCACACCGAGGCCGCCGTCGACCTGGCCCGGCTCGCCGGGCTGGCGCCGGCCGGCGCGATCGCCGAGGTGGTCAACGACGACGGCACCATGGCCCGGCTGCCCGAGCTGGTCGCCTTCGCCCGTGAGCACGGCCTCGCGATCATCTCCATCGAGGACCTGATCGCCTACCGCCGCCGCACCGAGCTGCACGTCGACCGGGCCGCCGTCACCGCCCTGCCCACCGCCCACGGCGAGTTCACCGCGGTCGGCTACCGGGGCACCATCGACGGCGTCGAGCACATCGCCCTGGTGGCCGGCGGCCTCGACGCGGACGGACAGCTGCCGGACGGCGAGGACGTCCTGGTCCGGGTCCACTCCGAGTGCCTGACCGGCGACGTCTTCGGCTCGCTGCGCTGCGACTGCGGCCCGCAGCTGGAGGCCTCGCTGCAGCGGGTCGCCGAGGCCGGCCGCGGCGTGGTGCTCTACCTGCGCGGCCACGAGGGCCGCGGGATCGGCCTCGCCCACAAGCTGCGCGCGTACGAGCTCCAGGAGCAGGGCCGCGACACCGTGGACGCCAACCTGGACCTCGGCCTGCCCGCCGACGCCCGCGACTACAGCATCGCGGCGCAGATGCTGGTGGACCTCGGGGTCCGCTCGCTCACCCTGCTCACCAACAACCCGCAGAAGCTGACCGCGCTCACCGAGCACGGCCTCAAGGTCAAGGGGCGCGAGGCGGTCGAGATCGCGCCGGGCGAGCACAACCTGCGCTACCTGCGCACCAAGCGCGACCGGATGGGCCACGACCTGCCCGGCCTGGGCTCCTGACAGCCGCACGCCCAGGCTCCTGACACCCGCGGGCCCGGCATCTGAGACCCGCAACGACCCACACCAAGGAACGGAAGTAACGACATGAGCGGCCACGGAGCCCCCGAGCTGACCATCGACGGCGCCGCCGACCTCAAGGTCGCCGTCGTCGCGGCCCAGTGGCACGACAAGGTGATGAACGGCCTGCTGGACGGCGCCCACCGCGCGCTCAAGGAGCTGGGCATCGCCGAGCCGACCGTGTTGCGCGTGCCCGGCACCTTCGAGCTGCCGGTCGCCGCCAAGCGCCTCGCCGAGCGCGGCTACGACGCGGTGATCGCCCTGGGCGTGGTCATCCGCGGCGGCACCCCGCACTTCGACTACGTCTGCCAGGCGGCCACCGTCGGCCTCACCCAGGTCAGCGTCGACACCGGCGTCCCGGTCGGATTCGGCGTGCTGACCTGCGACAACGACGAGCAGGCGCTCGACCGGGCCGGCCTGCCGGGCTCCGCCGAGGACAAGGGCCACGAGGCCGTCACCGCCGCCGTCGCCACCGCCGCGGTGCTGCGCGCCACCGCCTGACCCGCGCGCGACCGGTCCCGGACCGTGGACGTCCACTCGACCGTCCACGGTCCGGGACCGTTTACCGCCGGTCCGCCCGCACGCCGTATGGTGAGACCCATCATGGCTTCGAAGACATTCGAGGAGCTCTTCGCCGAGCTCCAGCAGAAGGCCGCCACCGGCGACCCCTCGTCCTCCCGTACCGCGCAGCTCGTCCAGCAGGGCGTCCATGCGATCGGCAAGAAGGTCGTCGAGGAGGCCGCCGAGGTCTGGATGGCCGCCGAGTTCCAGTCGGACGAGCAGACGGCGGAGGAGATCTCCCAACTCCTCTACCACCTTCAGGTGATGATGGTCGCCCGCGGGCTGACGCTCGACGACGTCTACAAGTACCTCTGAACCCGACCCTCGAACTCCCCCGAGCACACCCACCTCCCAACAGGTAAGGAAGCAACCCCCCATGCTGCGCATCGCCGTCCCCAACAAGGGTTCGCTCTCGGGTCCCGCGGCGGAGATGCTCCATGAGGCCGGCTACCGCCAGCGGAAGGACCCCAAGGAGCTCGTCCTCGTCGACCCGAACAACGAGGTCGAGTTCTTCTTCCTGCGCCCGCGCGACATCGCCGTCTACGTCGGCTCCGGCCGCCTCGACGTCGGCATCACCGGCCGCGACCTGCTGCTGGACTCGCACTCCGACGCGGAGGAGGTGCTCGCCCTCGGCTTCGCCGGGTCGACCTTCCGCTTCGCCCGCCCCGAGGGTGTGGACGTCAAGGACGTGACGGGCCTGGAGGGCCTGCGGATCGCCACCTCCTACACCGGCCTGGTCGAGCAGCACCTGGCCGACCACGGCGTGAAGGCGACGGTCACCAAGCTGGACGGCGCGGTCGAGACCGCGGTGCAGCTGGGTGTCGCCGACGTCATCGCCGACGTGGTGGAGACCGGCACCAGCCTGCGCAACGCCGGCCTGGAGGTCTTCGGCGAGCCGATCCTGATCTCGGACGCCGTGGTGATCCGCCCCAAGGGCGCGGGCGAGGACCCGCGGGTGGAGCAGTTCCTGCGCCGCCTGCAGGGCGTGCTGGTGGCCCGCCGCTACGTGCTGATGGACTACGACATCCGCGCCGAGAAGGTCAGCGCCGCCGTGGCCCTCACCCCCGGCCTGGAGTCGCCGACCGTCTCCCCGCTGCACACCGAGGGCTGGGTGGCCGTCCGCTCGATGGTGCTCCGCAAGGAGGCCCAGCGGATCATGGACGACCTCTGGAGCATCGGTGCCCGGGCCATCCTGGTCACCAACATCCACGCCTGCCGCCTCTGACCTGCTCGAACGGCCTGCTCGAACGGCCTGCCCGAGGCCTGATCGCCGGAGCGCGGGCATGGACCTGCCCGGCAGGCCGCGAGTAAAGAACGGTTCAATAGGGGCGGGGACGCCGACCGGTGTCCCCGCCCTTCGCCGTCAGCACCCCCGCTGTCAGCATCCTGGCCGTCAGCACCCGGCGCGCCGCACGCCGCCACCAGAACCACCGGAGACCCCACGTGTCCACGCCGCCCGTCCAGTTCCCCGTCACCTGGGCGCCCCGCCGCACCCGCGCGGTGCTGCTGCCGGTCTGCGCCCTGCTGGTGGTGCTGTTCGCCGTGCTGGCCTTCCTGATGCCGGAGAACTGGCAGCTCAACGACCGGATCATGATGATCGGCAGCGGTGTGCTGTTCGCCTGCGTGGGCCTCATGCTGGCCCGCCCCCGGGTACGTGCGGACGCGGAGGGCGTGACGGTGGTCAACTTCGTCCGCAGCCGCCGGCTCGCCTGGGCCGAGATCGTCCGGGTCAACTTCCGCCAGGGCGACCCGTGGGCCACCCTCGACCTCGCCGACGGCACCTCGCTCGCCGCGGTCGGCATCCAGTCCGGCGTCGGCAAGTCCCAGGCGATCGCGGACGCCCGCGCGCTGCGCGACCTGGTCGAGAGCCACGCCCGGGGCTGAGCGGGCCGCCGCCAGGCGGGTCCCGAACACGCTTCCTGCCGTCGCACCGGTATGGTCTACGCTGGTAAAAGCAGGGCAAAGCTTCAGTCCTGCCCGCAGGTCGTCTGACAAGAGCCCGACCTGAGTCGAACCGACCTGAGGAGTGACTCTCCCCCTCGATGGACGATCCGTCCAGTAGTACCTGCGCCGCCTCGCTTCCGAACTCCGGAAGGCAGGCGGCACTGTGATCACCGCCTGGCTGCTGTTGTTCGCAGCCCTCCTTCTGATCCTCGCCAACGGCCTCTTCGTGGCCGCCGAGTTCGCCTTCGTGACCGCCGACCGCGGCGCGGTGGAACGTTCCGCCGCGGCCGGCGACGCCAAGTCCGGCCGGGTCGCCAGGGCCCTGCGGCACCTCTCCTTCGAACTCTCCGGCGCCCAGCTGGGCATCACCGTCACCTCGCTGGTGGTCGGCATGCTCGCCGAGCCGGCCCTGTCGACCCTGCTCCGGCCCGTGATGGCGGGCATCGGCGTGCCCGACCCGGCCGCCCGCGGCGCCGCCGTGGTGATCGGCATGGTGCTGGCCACCGTCGTCCAGATGGTGATCGGTGAGCTGGTCCCGAAGAACTGGGCGATCTCCCGCCCGCTCCAGGTGGGCCGCGCGGTCGCCGCCCCGCACATGGCCTTCTCCTTCGTCTGCCGCCCGCTGATCAGCTTTCTGAACGGCGCCGCCGACAGGACCGTCCGGGCCTTCGGCATCGAGCCGCAGGAGGAGCTGGAGCACGCCCGGACCCCGGCCGAGCTGGTCTCGCTGGCCCGTCACTCGGCCAGGGCCGGCGCGATAGACGAGGAGTCGGCCGCCCTGTTCGTCCGCACCCTGGGCCTCGGCGAGCTGACTGCGGAGTCCGTGATGACCCCGCGGGTCGACGTCTCCGCCCTCCAGCGCGACGCCACCGCCTCCGACGTCATCAACCTGACCCGGGCCACCGGCCTGTCCCGCTTCCCGGTCTACGGCGACAGCCTGGACGAGGTCACCGGCATCGTGACGCTCAAGGACGCCCTGGCCGTTCCGGCCGCCCGGCGCGGCCGGGTGCGGGTGGCCGAGCTTTCCTCGCCGCCGCTGCTGGTGCCCGAGACCCTGCCCGCCGAACGGCTGCTCGACCAGCTGCGCCGCCTCCAGCCGATGGCCATCGTGGTCGACGAGTACGGCGGCACCGCCGGCGTCGTCACCGTCGAGGACATCGTCGAGGAGATCGTCGGCGAGGTGCAGGACGAGCACGACCCGGCCGACCGGCCCGAGCTGCTTCCGCTTGCGGCCGTCGACGGCCTGCCCGTCTGGGAGGCCGACGGCCGCGCCCGGCTCGACCAGCTGGAGGCCATCGGCCTGAACGCCCCCGACGGCCCGTACGAGACCCTGGCCGGCCTGGTCACCGACCTGCTCGGCAAGCTCCCCGAGGTGGGCGAGCAGGCCGAGCTCCCCGGCTGGCGGTTCACCGTGACCGGCGTCGACCGGCACCGCACCAGCCAGGTCCGGGTGGAGCGCACCTCCGCGCCCGCGCTGTTCGGCGAGGACGAGGAGGGGACCCGATGACCGTGCTGCAACTGGGCCTCGCCCTCCTGCTGCTGCTCGGCAACGCCTTCTTCGTCGGCGCCGAGTTCGCCGTCGTCTCGGTGCGCCGCAGCCAGATCGAGCCGCTCGCCGAGGCCGGGCACAAGCGCGCCCGCGTCGTGCTGCACGCGCTGTCCAACGTCTCCGCGATGCTGGCCGCCGCCCAGCTCGGCATCACCGTCTGCTCGCTGGGCCTCGGTGCGCTCGCCGAGCCGACCATCGCCGCCCTGCTGGAGGGCCCGTTCCACGCGATCGGCGTCCCGTCCGGCCTGATGCACCCGCTCTCCTACGGGATCTCGCTCGCCGTCGTGGTCTTCCTCCACATGGTGATGGGCGAGATGGTGCCGAAGAACATGGCCATGACCGGCCCGGAGAAGGCCGCGCTCTGGCTCGGCCCGCCGCTGGACCGGCTGGCCCGCTGGCTCGCCCCGGTGATCCGGCTGCTCAACGCCTTCGCCAACGGCGTGCTGAGGCTGTTCCGGGTCGAGGCCAAGGACGAGGTCGAGTCGGTCTTCACCACCGAGCAGCTGATGTACCTGCTGGTCGACTCCCGGGACGCCGGCCTGCTCGACGAGGACCGGCAGGAGCGCCTGGAGGACGCCCTGGAGCTGGGCCGGCGACCGGTCACCGACGTGCTGCTGCGGCCCGAGGAACTGGTCACCGTGGACCCCAAGGTGACCGCCGCCGAGGTCGAGGCGCTCGCCCTGCGCACCGGCTTCTCGCGCTTCCCGGTCACCGACGGCGACCCGGCCGGCCACGGCTACCTCGGGTACCTCCACCTCAAGGACATCCTCGACGTGGAGGACCCGTCGGCGCCCGTCCCGGGCCGCCTGTGGCGGCCGATCACGGTGCTGCGCGGCGGCCTCCCGCTGGACGACGCCCTCGGCGCGATGCGCCGGGCCGCCTGCCACCTGGCCGCCGTGCTGGACCAGGACGGCCGCACGATGGGCGTGGTGATGCTGGAGGACGTGCTGGAGGAGCTGGTCGGCGAGATGCACGACCCCGACCACCGCACCACCGCCTGAGGTTCCCGCTTTCGCTGACGGCGTGTCCGCCCGCGGCGATTCTGCCCACAGCATGCAGCGGTTCCCATGCCCACCACCCTTGGAGCAGGGTGGTGGGCATGAGACTTCTGCTGCTGGGTGGAACCGAGTTCGTCGGACGGGCCGTCGCCGAGGAGGCCGTGGCCAGGGGCTGGGAGGTGACGGCCCTCAACCGCGGCACGCGGCCGGCGCCCGAGGGCGTGCGGGTGCTGGCGGGCGACCGCACGACCGAGGACGGCCTCGCGGCGCTCGCCACGGGGGAGTGGGACGCGGTGGTGGACACCTGGTCCTGGGCTCCGGCGGTGGTGCGCGACAGCGCCCGGCAGCTGTCCGGCCGGGTCGGCCACTACGCGTACATCTCCAGCCGGTCGGTGTACGACTACCCGCTGCGGGCCGGGGCTGACGAGACGGCGCCGGTGGTCCCCTCCTCCCCGGACCTGACCGGCGAGGTGGCCTACGCCGAGGCCAAGCGCGGCGCCGAACTGGCCCTGGAGGCGGAGTACGGCGGGCGCGCCCTGCTGGTCCGCGCCGGGCTGATCCTCGGCCCGTACGAGAACATCGGCCGACTGCCCTGGTGGCTGAACCGGATCGCCCGCGGCGGTCCGGTGCTCGCCCCCGGCCCGCGCGACACGGCGCTGCAGTACATCGACGCCCGCGACCTCGCGATCTGGACCCTGGACGCGGTGGCGGCCCGCCTGGGCGGCCCGTACAACGTGGTCAGCCCGGCCGGCCACACCACCATGGGCGAACTGCTGGAGGCCTGCGTCCGGGCCACCGGCTCGGACGCCGAGCTGCGCTGGACCGACCCGGAGCGGATCCTCGCGGCGGGCGTCGAGCCGTGGACCGAGCTGCCGATCTGGCTCGCGCCCGGCGAGCTGTACGACTTCCTGCACGGTGCCTCGGTCGCCCGCGCGGTCGACGCCGGGCTGCGCTGCCGCCCGGTCGCCGAGACGGTCGAGGACACCTGGGCCTGGCTGCGCTCCATCGGCGGCGACGCCCCCCAGCGCGCCGACCGGCCGAACGTCGGGCTCGACCCGGAGCGCGAGGCGAAGCTGCTCCAGGGGTGAGGTCCTCCAGGGGTGAGGTCGTAGGGGGAGCGGGTGGGAGGGGGCCGGTCGTAGGGGGAGCCGGTCGTCAGCCCCGGCCGTCGATCAGCTCCCCGTAGGCCTGCACCAGGTCCGGGAGCCGCAGCGTCGCCAGGTCCTCCCGGCCCGGCGGCTCGCGCAGCAGCGACAGCCGCAGGTCCCGGTAGGCGCAGGACTTCTCGTACAGGGTGCGGATGAACCGGCCGTTGCCCAGCTCGTCGATCCAGCCCTCGCGCACCACGTGGGTGCAGATGCTGGCCAGCTCCTCGGCCGCGTCCTCGTCCCAGCCGTCGCCGTCCCGGCCGGCCAGCGCCGCGCCGATCGCGGTCAGCTCGTTCGGGCGGTAGCTGGGGAAGTCGACCCGGGTGGTGAACCGGGAGTTGAGGCCGGGGTTGGTGGCGAGCAGCCGGTTCATCCCCTCGGGGTAGCCGGCCAGGATCACCACCAGCCGGTCCCGGTTGTCCTCGGCCCGCTTGAGCAGCACCTGCAGCGCCTCGTCGCCGTACGCGTCGCCCTTGGTGTAGCCGGAGTTGGAGAGGCTGTAGGCCTCGTCGATGAACAGCACGCCGTCCAGCGCGGAGTCGATCAGGTCGTTCGCCTTGACGGCCGTCTGACCGAGGAACTCCCCGACCAGGTCGGCTCTCTGGGCCTCCACCAGGTGGTCGCCGGAGAGCAGGCCGAGGGCGTGGAAGACCCGGCCGAGGATCCGCGCCACGGTGGTCTTGCCGGTGCCGGAGGGGCCGGAGAAGACGAAGTGCCGCTTCGGCGGCTGGACCGGCAGGCCCTGTTCGGCGCGCAGCCGGCTCATTCTCAACTGGGCTGAGAGCGCCCGCACTTGGCGCTTCACCGGCTCCAGCCCCACCATCAGCGAGAGTTCGGCCAGTGCCGCGTCCAACTCCCGCTCGTCGCCCTCCGGTTGGGCTGGCGCAGGCGCGGGCGCGACCCGGGGCTGCGCCTCGCCGCGGACCGGCAGCGGCACGGGTGCGGCGGGGCCGACGGGGCCGGCCGGGAGGCCCGAGCCGGACCGCTCCCCGGCCGCCTGCGGCGCGCTGCCGTCCGCGGGCCCGGCCGGAGCGCCGTCCGCGACGCCGTCGGTGATGCCGTCGGTGACGCCGTCCACCAGGCTCGCGTCCACCGAGGGCCCGCCTCCCGGCGTGGCCGTCCCGGTCTCGAACTCCTCACCGTAGAGCGGCCCTTCGACGTACCCGGTGTCGTCCCGGTACCCCGGCCCGGCCGTCTCCACCCCGCCCGAGCGCCCGTCCGCCAGCAGCCCGTCCGCGAGCGCGTCCTCCGCCGCGATGGCCGCCAGCCGGGTGGCGGTGTCCATGAACGCCGGATCCGCCCGGTGCACCGCCCGGTACAGCGGCAGTGCCGCCGCACTGCGTCCGGCCCCCTCGTACGCCCGGGCCAGCCAGTACCGCAGCTCCTTGCGCTGCGGCTGCTCGGAACGGCAGCGCGCCAGCGAGGCGGCCAGCGGCGCCTGCGCCTGGGCGCACATGTCGAGGCGGACCCGCGCCATCCCGGCGAACAGCCCGGCCTCTATGCCCAGCAGCGGGTCGTCCAGCAGGTGGTCGGTGTCCCGGATCAGCTGCTCCCAGTCCTTGAGCAGATAGGAGCGGCAGGCGTACAGGAACTGGGCGGACGGGTCCTCGCTGGGCGCCGGGCACTGCTCCAGTGCTCGGTCCAGCTCGGCCAGGTGGCGGCCGTCCAGCCAGTGCGAGGCGTGCGCCAGCGCGAGGTCGCGGGCGTCCTCCAGGACGGGTTGCACCCACCAGCCCAGCCAGTACCAGGAGCTGAGCGGGCGCCGGTGCAGCCGCCGCTGCTCGCCGAAGCGCTTCTGGTGGCGGTACATGGCCAGCAGTGCCGCCGAGGTGTCGCTGCGCAGGGCGTGCAGGCCGAGCCAGGCGTCGGCCATGCCCGGGTCCAGCCGGACTGCGGCCCGGAACTCCTCCTCGGCGCGGGCGTAGGCGCCCGCCGTGTAGGCGTCCATGGCACGCAGCCAGGCGCGGTCGGCGAGCCGGTCCGGGCCGCCCGCCGTGCTGTCGGAACTGTCCACCGTCGTCACTCACGCCCCCCGCGGTGTGGCCCGGGGCTCGGCCGGCGATTCGCCTCAGCGTTGCCGGGCCGGTGGTCGGAAGCCCCCGGGGCGCATATGCGCCTGCCAGGAATCGTACCGGCGCGGGGCTGATCCGGAAGGGTGCCGCACGGGGTCAAATGGGATCGCGCACGCGGTCGTTGAGCGGTCGGATGGCTGAAAAGCCGGGCAACACCGACGGTGGGACGCGACGTGGGAGGGGACCGGACGACGCCCCCGGCTCACGGGGGAACAAGCCGGGGACGTCGGGTCCGAGGCGGCCGGAACAGTGTGCTCCGGCGGCTGAGGAGAACCTAGATCCTGGTGATGTCGCAGGTCAAGGGCTTGTTGAAGATTCACCGACGGTGCCCGGCAGGATCCGTCCGGTCACCCCGTCCACGCGCGTGGCGGCGTACGGGCGGCTCGGGTCGGCGGCGAAGTGCGCCGCCTCCGCCCGCGCCCAGCCGGCCCAGAACTCGGCCAGTTCCGGACCGTCCCGCTCCTCGCCGCGCCGCCGGGCCGCGACGGCGTCCAGCTCCATCCAGATCACCCGGGCCAGCCGGGGGCGCACCTCCCGGCGCCCCGCGCCGACCCCCTCCACCAGCACCACCGGGGCGGCCGGCACCGCGGCGGTGGTCGCGAAGCGGCGCAGCGTCCAGTCGTACACCCGGTACGCGGCGTCCCGGCCGGCCGCCAGCGGCTCCAGCACCTGCTCGCGCAGCCGCCCGGTCCACTCGAAGAACTCGGTGTGGGTGGCCAGGTCGTCGAGGTGGACCACCGGCGCCCCGTCGAGCGCCACCGCCAGCCGCCCGGCGAAGGTGGTCTTGCCGGAGCCCGCGTGCCCGTCCACCGCGACCAGCCGCACCGGTCCGCAGGAGGGCGGCAGCGCGCGCAGCTCGGCGGCGAGCGAGGTCAGCGGATCGCCGGTCGCGGGCGTACGGGGGGAGGGGAGGGTTCCGGAAACAGCCACAACGTCAACCCTACGGTGCCGTAGCCCACCACTGCGGACAGTTCATCTGTGCTGGTCGTGACGGCGGCGTGGGTTTCGGGCATACTCGCCTTCGCCACGCCTGTGAACGGCCGTTCACCGCAACCCGGTGCCGGTCGGGCAGACCTGCCACACCCTGCGCCGGACCAACCGACACCCTCGGTCCGGTGCCCGATCGAGGAGGCGACCCCCGCCATGACCCCCTCCCCCGTGAAAGCCGTGGAGCGCCAGCTGCCGAGCGAGGAGGCCCGCGAGCTCCTGAGCCTCACCCGGGACCTGGTCCAGCGCGAGCTGCAGCCGCGCGCGGCGGAGGACGAGGCCGTCGGCCGCTTCCCCCGGGAGGTCTTCCGCACCCTCGGCGAGGCCGGCCTGCTGTCCCTCCCGTACGACGAGAAGTACGGCGGCGGCGAGCAGCCGTACGAGGTGTACCTCCAGGTGCTGGAGGAGCTCGCGGCCGGCTGGCTGGCCGTCGGCCTCGGTGTCAGCGTGCACACCCTGTCCTGCCACGCGCTGGCCACCTTCGGCAGCGACGAGCAGCGCGAGCAGTGGCTGCCCGGCATGCTGTCCGGCGAGCAGCTCGGCGCCTACTGCCTCTCCGAGCCGCAGTCCGGCTCGGACGCGGCCGCCCTGCGCACCCGCGCCGACCTGGACGGCGAGGAGTACGTCGTCAACGGCACCAAGGCGTGGATCACCCACGGTGGGCAGGCCGACTTCTACAGCGCCCTGGTGCGCACCGGCGTCGAGGGCCCCAAGGGCATCAGCTGCCTGCTCGTCCCCGGCACCCAGCCGGGCCTGTCGGCCGCGCCGCCGGAGCACAAGATGGGCATGCGCTCCTCGCCGACCGCCCAGCTGCACTTCGACGGCGCCCGGGTCTCCCGCGACCGGCTGATCGGCGAGGAGGGCCAGGGCTTCCAGATCGCCCTCGCCGCGCTGGACTCCGGCCGTCTCGGCATCGCCGCCTGCGCGATCGGCGTCGCCCAGGCCGCGCTCGACCTCGCGGTGGACTACGCCCGCACCCGGCGCCAGTTCGGCCGCCCGATCGGCGAGTTCCAGGGCCTGTCCTTCATGCTCGCCGACATGGCTACCCAGATCGAGGCCGGGCGCGCGCTCTACCTGTCCGCCGCGCGGCTGCGGGACGCGGGCCGGCCGTTCTCCAAGGAGGCGGCGATGGCCAAGCTGTTCTGCACCGACACGGTGATGCGGGTGACGACCGACGCCGTCCAGGTGCTCGGGGGCTACGGCTACACCCAGGACTTCCCGGCCGAGCGCTTCATGCGCGAGGCCAAGGTGCTGCAGATCGTCGAGGGCACCAACCAGATCCAGCGGCTGGTGATCGGCCGCCACCTCACGAAGGCCTGACGAACCTTCCCCGATACGGCCTGCGGCCGTCACTCCAGGGTGCGGAGTGACGGCCGCAGGCGTTCTCGACGGAGCGTCAATTCACGTACGACGGGCGGCGGTCAGCGCCGCACCAGCCGCCGGCGCTGCTCCGGGATGACCGTCGTGACCGGCCGCGCGGCCTGGGCCGGACCGGCCGCGCCCCGCGCCGGACGGTGCACCAGCGCGTGCGAGAACGGCTGGGTGCGCCAGTCGAGCTCGTTCGGGAGCTTGAACAGCGCGTTGAACCCGGCCGACTCGGCGTCCTCCGCGGCCTCGACCTCCGTCAGGTCGTCGGTCGGCGCGCCCGAACCCGGGCAGATCGCGGGGGCGAAGGGGTTCCAGGCGGTGGGGAGCAGGGCGTGCTGCGGCAGCCGTTCCTCGTCCGCCACCAGGGCGATCGGACGGCGGCACTCGGGGCAGTGGACCCGGAAGATGTCCCAGGTCTCGACCTCGACGGGGTCGCTGCCCGGCGCGTGGTCGACCGCGAGGTCGTCGCGGCCGGTCATATCGTCGGTCTCGTCGGTGCCCAGCACACGCTGGTCAGTAGCAGGCATGAGGATCCCCCTAGGATCGGGCCCGGCGTGGTCGCTCAGGGCCACAACCAGCACTTCCCTGCGATTCGGGCTCATAATCCTGCGGTGATGTGCACCGTGATGCACCGGGTGTGTCCTTGGCCACACCGCGCGCCACATTCATCCGGCACTTGCCCGCCTGACACCTGCAATCCCTCTCCGTGCCACCGCGTGCGCCCCCCATGCTCCCGAGCGGGTAGGTTTGCGCACTGTGGAGGATCTCGACCAACGCATCGTCCAGCTGCTCCTAGAGGACGGCCGGATGAGCTACACGGACCTGGGCAAGGCCACCGGCCTGTCCACCTCGGCGGTGCACCAGCGGGTGCGCCGCCTCGAACAGCGCGGGGTGATCCGCGGCTACACCGCGATCATCGACCCCGACGCCGTCGACCTGGCGCTGACCGCGTTCATCTCGGTCAAACCCTTCGACCCCAGCGCCCCGGACGACACCCCGGAGAGACTGGCCGGCCTGCCCGAGATCGAGGCCTGCCACAGCGTCGCCGGCGATGAGAACTACATCCTCAAGGTGCGCGTCGGCGCCCCCGGCGACCTGGAGGACCTGCTCGCCCGCATCCGCAGCGCCGCCGGCGTCTCCACCCGCACCACCGTCGTGCTCTCCACCCCCTACGAGGCCCGACCCCCGAAGCTCTGAAGGCCGGGCCGGACTCCTCGGAGAAAAACCAAGGTGCAGACTTATCGGCATGACCGAACGCACCCTCCCTCCTTGCCCGCCCTCGGGCAGGAGGGGCCCACGAACCGTCCTGCTGCGCGGCGGCGCCGTCTACAGCCCCGCCGACCCCTTCGCCACCGCGATGCTCGTGGAGGGCGAGCACATCGCCTGGGTCGGCAGCGACGGCGCCGCCGAGGCGTACGCCGCCACCGCGGACGAGATCGTCGAGCTGGGCGGCGCCCTGGTCACCCCCGCCTTCGTGGACGCCCACGTCCACGCCACCTCCACCGGCCTGGCGCTCACCGGCCTCGACCTCACCGGCAGCCCCTCGCTGGCCGCCACCCTGGCGGCCGTCAGCGCCTACGTCGAAGCCCGGCCCGAGTCCGGCGGGGTGCTGATCGGCCACGGCTGGGACGAGAGCGGCTGGCCCGAGGGCCGCCCGCCCACGCTCGGCGAACTCGACGCCGCCGCCCGCGGCGCCGCGCTCTACCTCTCCCGCACCGACGTGCACTCCGCGCTCGCCACCACCGCGCTGCGCACCCTCACCGAGGGCCTCACCGAGCGGCCGGGCTTCGACGCCGAGGGTCCGCTCACCAAGGACGCCCACCACGCCGTCCGGCAGACCGCGCTCGCCCACCTCACCCCCGAGCAGCGCCGCCGCGCCCAGCGCGCCACCCTCGCCCGCGCCGCCGAACTCGGCATCGGCGCCCTGCACGAGTGCGCGGGCCCGGAGATCTCCTCCGAGGCCGACCTGGCCGCCCTGCTGGAGCTGGCCGCCGACCGCGAGGGCCCCGAAGTCTTCGGCTACTGGGGCGAGTTGGGCGGCGTCGAGACCGCCCGCCGGCTCGGCGCGGTGGGCGCCGGCGGCGACCTCTTCGTGGACGGTGCGCTCGGCTCGCGCACCGCCTGCCTGCACACCCCGTACGCCGACGCCGAGCACACCGGCACCGCCTACCTGAGCGCCGAGCAGGTCGCCGACCACGTCGCGGCCTGCACCGAGGCCGGGCTGCAGGCCGGCTTCCACGCCATCGGCGACGCCGCCGTGGCGGCGGTCGTCGAGGGCGTCCGCGCGGCCGGCGAACGGGTCGGCGCCGGCCGGGTCAAGGCCCTGCGCCACCGCGTCGAGCACGCCGAGGCCCTGGACGACAAGGCCATCGCCGCCTTCGCGGAGCTCGGCCTCACCGCCTCCGTCCAACCCGCCTTCGACGCCGCCTGGGGCGGCCCGGACGGCATGTACGTGCAGCGCCTGGGCGCCGAGCGGGCCGCCGCGCTCAATCCCTTCGCCGCCCTGCTGCGGGCCGGCGTGCCGCTGGCCTTCGGCTCGGACGCCCCGGTCACCCCGCTCGACCCCTGGGGCACCATCCGCGCGGCGGCCTTCCACCAGACGCTGGAGCACCGGATCTCGGTCCGCGCCGCCTTCACCGCCCACACCCGCGGCGGCTGGCGCGCGATCGGCCGTGACCAGGACGGTGTGCTGGTCCCCGGCGCGGTCGCCAGCTACGCGATCTGGGCCGCTGAGGAACTGGTCGTCCAGGCCCCGGACGCCCGGGTGGCCGGCTGGTCCACCGACCCGCGCTCCGGCACCCCCGGCCTGCCCGACCTCACCCCGGGCCGCGAGCTGCCCACCTGCCTGCGCACCGTGGTCCGCGGCCGCACCGTGCACCGGCGCTGAAATCGGATGAGACGGCGGGCCCGGCGCGCTTAGGTTGATCACCATGACGACCGCCCCCCTGGTGCCCGCCGACTTCACCGTCCCGCGCGAGCTGCTCGCCCCGGAGTTCCGCCTGGAACCCCTGGGCGAGCAGCACAACGACTCCGACCACGCCGCGTGGACCGGCAGCATCGACCACATCCGCGCCACCCCCGGCTGGGCAGGCCGCGGCTGGCCGCCCGCGGGCGGGATGCCGCTCGACCGCAACCTCGCCGACCTGCGCCGCCACGCCGCCGACTTCGAGGCCCGCACCGGCTTCACCTACACCGTCCTGGAACCGGACCGGGACGAGGTGATCGGCTGCGTCTACATCTACCCGGACCGCGAGGACCCGTCCGTGGTCTCGGTCAGCTCCTGGGTCCGGGCCGACCGCGCCGAGCTGGACGCCCCGCTGTACCGGGCCGTCTCCGGCTGGCTCGCCGAGTGCTGGCCGCTGCGCGACTTCCGCTACGCCGAGCGCTGACCCGAGCGCGGGCGGGCCGGGCGGAGGGGGCCGGGGAGGGGATCGGCCGTACCACCCTGACCTCACGCGACACCGACGTTCCGGGGTACCTTCTTCGGACAGCGTCCGAACAGCAAGCCCCAGGAAGATGGTGCGCCGGTGGCCATTCCCGTCACCCAGGAGCGGTCCGGGACCGCTCCGGAGCCGCAGGAACCGGCCCCCACACCCGGCAGGCCCGGCCGCGCCGCCCGCGCGCTCGCCAAGGTCCGCGCCGGGCTGCCCCGGACCGGCCTCGCCGCACTCGCCGGCCTGCTGCTCGCGCTCGCCTTCCCGCCCTACGACCTCTGGCCGCTGTCGCTGCTCGGCGTCGCCGCGCTCTCGCTGCTCACCCGCGGCCGCACCTTCCGCCAGGGCCTGTGGACGGGCTTCGCCTTCGGCCTGCCGTTCTTCCTGATGCTGCTCAGCTGGCTGCGGGTGGTCGGCTGGGACGCCACGGTCGGCCTGTCCGTCGTCGAGGCGCTGTTCCTGGCCCTGCTCGGCGGCGCGCTGGCGCTCACCTCCCGGCTGCCCGGCTGGCCGCTCTGGGCGGCCTGCCTGTGGATCACCCAGGAGTGGGCGCGCGACCGGCTGCCGCTCGGCGGCTTCCCCTGGGGCCGGCTCGCCTTCGCCAACACCGCCACCCCGTACACCCCGCTGGCAGCGATCGGCGGCGCGCCACTGGTGACCTTCGCCGTCGCCCTCTCCGGCGCCCTGCTGGCCTGGGCCGCGCTGCGCCTGCGCGGGCCGCGCAAGGCCCCCAGGGCGGCCGCGCTGGCGGCGCTCGGCGCGGTGGCCGCGCTGCTGGCCGGCTACCTCGTGCCGGTGCCGACCGCCGCGAACGACACCGTCAAGGTCGCCATCGTCCAGGGCAACGTGCCCAACCCGGGCATGGACTTCCTCGGCCGCCCGATGATGGTCCTCAACAACCACGCCTCGGCCACCGAACGCCTGGCCGCCGACATCCGGGCCGGCAAGCTCCCGCGCCCCGACGTCGTGATCTGGCCGGAGAACTCCTCCGACCTGGACCCGTTCAGCGACCCGCTGGCCCGCCAGCGCATCGACGAGGCGGTCCAGGCCGTCGGCGTGCCCACCCTGGTCGGCACCCTGGTCGACGGCCCGGACGCCCAGCACGTCCAGAACGAGGGCATCGTCTGGGACCCGGTCACCGGCCCCGGCGCCTCCTACACCAAGCAGCACCCCGTCCCCTTCGGCGAGTACGTGCCCTTCCGCGCCCAGCTGATGAAGGTGATCACCCGCCTCCAGCGGGTCGCCCGCGACTTCTACCCGGGCGACCACAACGGCGTGATGCAGCTCGGCCCGGCGAAGATCGGCGACGTGATCTGTTTCGAGGTGGCCTACGACGAGATCGTCCGGGACACCGTGGACAGCGGCGCTCGCGTCCTGGTGGTGCAGACCAACAACGCGACCTACGCCGAGACCGGCCAGCCCGAGCAGCAGCTCGCGATGAGCCGGCTGCGCGCGGTCGAGCACGGCCGGGCCGTCCTGATCGCCGCCACCAGCGGCATCAGCGCGGTGATCGCCCCGGACGGCACGGTCGAGCAGCGCACCCAGGAGCTGACCCCGGCCGAGCTGTCCGCGACCGTCCCGCTTCGTGACGGCACCACGGTGGCCGACGAGGTCGGCGCCGCCCCGGAGTGGACGCTGGCGATCGGAGGCCTGCTGGCCTGCGGCGCCGCCGTGCTGGTCGGCCGTCGCAAGAAGGCCGCCGCCGGAACACCCGTCGCCGGGGAATCGTTGGACCGGGTGGTGCCGTAGCCGGCACGGACCTCCCGTGCGGCGCGCAGAGCACCGCTTGGAGTGGATTCGTACCGTGACCCAGCAAGCTACCCCCACCCGTCCGGCCCCGCGTGGCAGGCTCCGACGGGTGCTGCCGCTGCTGATCACCGCCTGGCTGGTGCTGGAGATCTGGCTGCTGGTCCTGGTGGGCTCGTGGCTGGGCGGCTTCGCCGTCCTGCTGCTGCTCATCGCCGGCGGGGTGATCGGCGGCTCGCTGATCAAGCGGGCCGGGATGAAGGCGCTGTCGGCGGCCATCGAACAGGGCAAGAACCCGCAGTCCCAGCAGCCGCAGACCGGCACCAGCATGACCGTGCTGGCCGGGCTGCTGCTGATCATCCCGGGCTTCCTGTCGGACCTGGTCGCCCTGACCCTGCTGTTCCCGCCCACCCGGGCGCTGTGGCGGGCCGCCGGGCGCCGGATCGGGGACAAGGCGCTGCGCAGCACCTCCACCGTCGGCGCCGACCCGTTCGCGGACGCGATGCGGCTGCAGGAGCAGATGCGCATCCACCGCCCGGACGGCAAGGTGATCCAGGGCGAGGTGGTCGAGCCGGAGGCCGGCCCGCGCGGCCCGCAGGGCCCGGACACCGGCTACCGCCCGCCGATCACCGGCTGAGCCGGCCGAGCCGCACGGACCGACACGGGCCGCCCGACCGGGCGGCCCGTTGCCGTTCCAAGGCCCCTGCCGTTGCGGGCCCGTACCGCTCCGGACAATGCGAAAGGGACCCTGGTGAGCGAAAGGGACCCTGGTGACCAGGGTCCCTTTTCGCGTCCTCCCGCCCAGCGGCGGGAGAGAGGTGTGTCAGGCGCTCTTACGGGTGTCCCGCGGGTGCACCGCGAGGTTCATCCCGCCGGAGCGGAGCACGGCCAGCCGCTCGGCCAGCACCTCCTCCAGCTCCTCGCGCGTCCGGCGCTCCATCAGCATGTCCCAATGGGTGCGCGTGGGCTTGACCTTCTTCTCCTCCGGCTCGTCACCGTCGAGAAGTGCCGCCTCCTGCCCACAGAAGCGGCATTCCCAGGTCGCGGGGATCTCCGCCTCGACCGAGAAAGGAACCTCGAAACGGTGTCCGTTCTGACATGCGTACTCGACGGTCTGGCGGGGAGCCAGATCGATACCACGGTCGGTCTCGTAGCTAGTGGCCCCGAGTCGCGTGCCGCGGAGAGCTCGCTCGCTCATGAATCGTGCCTCCCGGGCTTATGGCCCACAGGACTAGTGGTCGCTGTTCTTCGTCGTTCGGTCAACGCTCGGCTTCCGACGAAGATTCCCGTCCCGGGACATGCGTCGTCTGTCGTGCCGCCCCTGTTTGTACCCACCAGCGCCCGATTTGTCACATCTGGCCGGTGATATCACTCCAGGTGTCACCTATCTCACATCTGGTGATCGGTCGGCCTTTCCGTGTCGAGCGTACCGGGACGGGAATCGACGGCCGTCGCCGACCCCTCTTCCCCGTGTTCAGGAGATCGGTCGGGAACGGATCATCGGCTCGGTCTTGCCGAGGTCGACCGGGTGGACCGGGCGGACCGGGTGGGCTTCGGGCGCGTCGTCGGCCGGGACCACCGGCGGGTGCTCCGGGCGGGGCGGCGTGTCCGGGGCGGCCTCGGTCCGGCTGTCGCGGTGCGGCAGCAGGGCGATCACCGCGTCCCGCAGCTGCGGCGGGGCCTCGTCGTCCAGCGGGTCGACGGTGGCGGGCACCTGGAGCCGGACCGGGGCGCCGTTGCCGATCCGGGCGTAGCCGCGGCCGGCCGGGGCGTGCGCGGCGGGCACGATGTCCAGCGGTGCGCCGAGTGCGGCGTGGCTCTCCTCGGGCCCGGCCGGGCCGAGCACCACCCGGGCCCGGGTGGTGGCCCGGACGGTCGGGGTGAGCCGGTCCCGGGCCTCGATGTCGTCGGCGATCACCACGGTGACCCGGGCGGCCCGGCCGTGCCGCAGCGGCAGCTCCAGCAGGTCCTGCGGGTCGGGGCGGCCCTCGGCGTGGGCGAGTTCGCTCAGCTCGGTCGGGTGGTCCAGCAACAGCCACAGCGGCCGGGTGGCGTCCTCCGGCGGGGCGGTCCCGGCGTGCCGGGCGGCGTTCAGTGCGGCGAGCCGGCGGTCGGTCTCCCTGGCGGCCCACTCCAGCGCGGCCAGCGCGCCGTGCAGGCTGGTCTCCACGGTGTGCACTCCGGGCCGGTTCACCAGACAGGCGTGCTCCCCGGTGCCGGCGCCGTCGATCACCACCAGGTCGGCGTACGGGAGGGCCTGGAGCGCGAGCGAGCGCAGCAGGCTGGAGGTGCCGTAGCCGGCGACCCCGAGGGCCAGCAGGTGCGGCTCGGAGGAGCGCGGGCCGGTGCGCCAGACCACCGGCGGCTGCTGGGCGGTGGTGCCGCCCTGGCTGACCGGGATGGTGCGGGCGGTGCCGTCCTCGTCGGTGAAGCCGAGCACGATCTCGCCCGGGGCGGCCACGAAGCGCTGGGCGACGATGTCGGTGGCCAGCGGCGCCATCGCGGCGATGCGCAGCCGGTTGGACTCCTCGTCCCAGTCGAAGCGGTACTCCCGGGCCCGCCCGGCTTTGCCCTGGACGACCTGCTCGATCCGAGCCCGGGCGGCCGGCTCGGTGTCGGTGAAGTACGCCGGGTAGCTCAGCTCCAGCCGGGAGAGCCGGCCCTCGCCGTCGAATTCCCAGGAGCTGAAGGCGCTCTTGTAGCTTCCCTCGAAGTGGTACAGCGGGTTGGCGTCCTCGGGCCCGCACAGGTACGGGGTGAGCGCCGAGTAGAGGGCGCTCAGCTTGATGTCGGCGACGTCGGGCGCGGGCGGGGCGGGAGCGGCTTTGGGGGGCCGACCGGCCCAGGCGGAGCTGGCCATCAGGGCGATCAGTGCGAACAGCAGGCCGTGCGGCAGCAGGTAGATGCCGATCAGCGTCGCGGCGGTCAGGAACAGGGTCGGGCCGCGGCGCTCCTGCGGGGTGGCCTGCCAGCGGGTCCTGGCCCAGTCGGCGTGGTGACGCAGGCCCCGGCCGATCACGGCGAGCGGGGCGAACATGTCGGAGGCGTGGTCCCCGGCGGTTCGGGCGATCTCGCGGCCCTTGGTGAGATGGCGGTGGAGCGGCATTCCGTGACTCCCCGGGCGAGTGGGACGGGTGGGGTGAGGGGGACTGCTCGGGTACGACGGGGCCCGGGGCGGTGGGATCCGCGCCCGGGCCCGTACGGGGAGTGGCGGTCCTAGAACTTGATGCCGCCGAGCAGGCTCGCCAGGCTGGCGCCGCCCGCTGTGATGCTCGGGGCGATCGAGGAACCGGCGATGTAGAAGCCGAAGAGGGCGCAGACGATGGCGTGTGACATCTTCAGGCCGTCTCTGCGGAAAAACAGAAAGGCGACGGTGCCGAACAGGACGAGCGCGGAGACATTGAGGATCACGTTCTGCTCCTCGGGGAGGGGGCGGGGACAGTGTTACTTAAAGTGCCCTAATCGTGACAAAAAGTAATAGCTGATGGAACGGTGCAAACGGGTGGTTCTGCCGTTCAATGCCGCCCGGGAGAACGGATGGGGGTATGCGAACCGGCCGGGGTGGGGGCCTTGTGTCGCACGGATTCGGTGCGGGAGGCATTCCCGGGCAGTGGGCGGGAGGTTTCCGGGGGCTCCGGGAAGTTCGCTCGAACGGCTGCGCAACCCGCGCGGCCGCGTGTCCCACCGGTGCCGCCGTCATCCGGAATCCGGACACCGGCTGGCCCGGGTTCGCGTCGGCCGATACGGTGCGGTACGCACCGCTCCCTCGCCAGTTCCCAGGAAAGGCAGCCCGCCATGACCGATGCCCCCGACGCCGAGGTGATCGCGCTCGCCGGGAAGCTCTTCGACGCCGCCAGGGCCGGAGACACCGACACCCTGACCGCCGCGGTCGACGCGGGCGTCTCCGCGGACCTCACCAACGGCAGCGGCGACACCCTGGTCATGCTCGCCGCGTACCACGGCCACACCGCCACCGTCGAGGCGTTGCTCGCGCGCGGCGCCGACCCGAACCGTGCCAACGACAAGGGCCAGACCCCGCTGGCCGGAGCCGTCTTCAAGGGCGCCGCGGACGTCGTGGACGCCCTGCTGGCCGGCGGCGCCGACCCGAAGGCCGGCTACCCCTCCGCCGCCGAGGCCGCCGCGATGTTCGGCAGGACCGAGCTGCTCGCCCGGTTCGAGGGCCACTGAAGCGGGGTCGTAGGCTTTTCACCCATGGAGAGCACCGCCACCAAGGGCACCGGCACCGTCGAGTTCCGCGTCACCGGTTACGCCCACCCCGACGCCCAGGCCCTGTCGGCGGAGGTGCAGCAGGAGTACGTCCGCCGCTACGGCGAGCCGGACGACACCCTGATGCACCCCGAGGACTTCGAGGCACCGGCCGGACTGTTCATGATCGCCTACCTGGACGGCCGCCCGGTCGCCTGCGGCGGCTGGCGGGCCAAGCAGGCCGGCCCGGACGGGCTGCGCGACGGCGACGCCGAGCTGAAGCGGATGTTCGTGATACCCGAGGCCCGCGGCCGCGGCCTGGCCCGGGCGGTGCTGCGCCGCCTGGAGCGGACCGCCGTCGAGGCCGGGCGCACCCGCTTCATCCTGGAGACCGGCACCGAGCAGCCCGAGGCCATCGCGCTGTACGAGTCCGAGGGCTACGCCGCGATCCGGAAGTTCGGCATCTACAAGGACCACGCGCTGAACGTCTGTCTCGGCAAGGAGCTCATCGAGGCGGTCTGAGCGGCCGCCGTGCCGGGTAGACACCCGTGGTGAGCCACCGACCGCCCGATGCCGAACGGCTCTCCGCGCTGGCCGGGCCCGGCGGGGAGCTGGACCGACTGCTCCGGGACGGCGTGCGCACCGTGGGCGCGGGCGCCGTCTGGGCCGTCGGTGATGCCGGCGGCACGCTGGGCGGCGGCAGCCACGGTGTGCTCGGGCAAGGCCCGTACGCGGAGCTCGTACCCGGGTCGGACACGCTGTACGACCTCGCCAGCCTCACCAAGATCGTCGCGCTCTGGCCCTGCGCGGGCGTGCTGCGGCAGTCCGGGCGGCTGCCGCTGGACGAACCGCTCGGCCGCTGGTGGCAGCCCGCCGCGGGGCACCCGTCCGGAATCGTGACGGTGCGTCAACTCCTCGCGCACACCGCAGGAATGCTCCCGTACACCCGCTTCGAGCGGCGCTACGGGCGGGACCTCGCGGCGATCCGGGCCGGGGTGATCGCCGCCCCGCTGCACCGCGAACCGGGCGCCGCCGTCGAGTACACCGACCGCGCCGCCGTGCTGCTCACCTACCTGGTCGAGGACCTCGGCGGCGCGCCGCTGGACCGACTCGCCACGCGCTGGGTCTGGCGGCCGCTGGGCATGGCCGACACCCGGTACGGCCCGCTCGACAGTGCGGCGACCGCCCGTACCGCGCCCACCGAGTACGAGGAGTCGGTCGGCGCCCATCTGCGCGGGGTGGTGCACGACCCCTCCGCCCGGCTGCTCGGCGGGGTCTCCGGCAACGCCGGGGCCTTCTCCACCGCCGGCGACCTCGCCCGCTTCCTCACCGCCCTGCTCGCCCCGCCGCCCCAACTGCCCTGGGGCGAACCGTGGATCACCGAATCGCTGCGCGAGCAGACCGGCGGCCTCGCCCCCGCCCGCGGGCTGTCCTGGCTGTACGCCCCCGGCACCGAACCCGCCGAGGGCACCTTCGTCCACTACGGCTTCACCGGCACCGGCATCTGGGTCTCCCGGCGGCTCGGCCGCTGGGCGCTGCTGCTCACCAACAAGGTGCACTACGACCGGACCACCCAGCCGCTCACCGACCTGCGCAACGCCTTCCGGCGGGCCGTCTTCGGATGAGGGCCCCGATCGGGCGGATCAGATACGAACCACCTTCGGCGGAACCGGAATTGCGGCGGAGTGGCCGCGATGGACGGCAGTCGGCTCAGGAGGCGCGATGACGGAGACCTGGGTCAGACCAGGGTGCTCCAGTAGTACCAGAACCGGTTGAGGACCAGCAGCGCGATCACCGCCGCCCACAGCACCGGCAGCGCCCAGTGGTAGCGCGCCGCCTCCCGGACGACCGCCCGCATCCTCGGCCCGACCGGGATCACGCCCGTCCGCAGGTTGTGCAGGGTGGTGTACCAGAACAGCGCCACCACCGTCGCCCACACCACCATGCAGTACGGGCACAGCGCGCCGATGTCGTACAGCGCCTGGTCGATCAGCCAGTGCGTGAACACGACGCCCAGTGCCGTCCCGCCGTGCAGGCCCAGCCAGAACCAGCGCCGGTACGCGGCACCGGCCAGCAGCCCCGCGCCGATCGCCGTCAGCGCGCCGAAGGCCGCCAGGCCGAGCAGCGGGTTGGGGAAGCCGAACACCGAGGCCTGCTCGGTGCGCATCACCGAACCGCAGCTGATCACCGGGTTGATGTTGCAGCTGGGGACGTAGGACGGGTTCTCCAGGATGCGGAGCTTGTCGAAGGTCAGGACGGCTGAGGCGGCCAGCCCGATCAGCCCGCCGAGGAACAGCAGGATCGCGAAGGCCCGGCTCGCGCCGATCGTGGCTCGGCCGGCGGCGTCGGGGGCGGGTTGGGGCAGGTGCATGGTGGTCGCGGCGGTCATGGCAGCACACTCCGGTGGCTGGCTTGGAGGGGCCGGCCCGGCCGGGACTTCGGCCGGGCCGGTGGTGCCGTGCGGTGCGGTACGGCCTACTGGAGGCCGGCGGCCTGCTTGACCTGCGCGGTGAACTGCTCCGGAGTCGCGGTGGCGTTGCCGGCGAACAGGTTGATCGGCTTGCCGTCCACCTTGACCGTCGGAGTGCCGGTCACCCCGCTGTCGTTGAACGCGTCGGCGACCTTCGCCGCCCACGGCGCGTAGGTCTTGTCGGTGACGGCCTTCACGAAGGCGTCCGTCTTCAGCCCGGGCACCTGGCCGGCCAGGTCGAGGATGTGGTTGACGTCGCCGAAGCCGTCCTCGCGCTCGTCCGGCTGGTTGGCGTACAGCACGTCGTGGAACGCCTTGAACTTGTCCACGCCCTCGTTCAGCGCGGCGCCGGCCGCCGCCAGCGCGGTGCGCGAGCCCTTGCCGCCGAGGTTCTTGTCGAGGAAGGCGGCCAGGTGGAACTCCACCTTGATCTGGCCCTCCTGGGTGATCTCCTTGACGGTCTGGCCGTTCGCCGCCTCGAAGTGCTTGCAGACCGGGCAGCGGAAGTCCTCGTACACCTCCATGGTGTGCGGGGCGTCGGCCTTGCCGTAGGTGATCACCGTGCCGTCCGGGCCGGAGGCGTTGGCCGGGACGACCAGCGGGGCAGCGGAGGAGGCCGCGGAGGCCTTGTCATCCTTCTTCGAGCCCGTGCTGACCGCGAGCGCGACACCGCCCGCGAGGGCGAGGACGACGACGGCGGAGACGGTCACGACGATCCGCTGACGGCGCTTGGCCGCCTGCTGCTCGCGGCGCTGTGCCTCCTGGATCCGCTCACGGGCGCTGATGCGCTTGGCCTGCTTCTTGCCGGGGTCCTGAGCCATGGGGAGGTCAACTCCTGTACGCGGCGCGCGGGTGCGCGCGGGGAGCCGCACACACGGGTGCGGCGGGGTCGGTGAACGCGGGAGTCGTGCGCACTGCCTGCGGGCGTACGGGATGTACGGGACGGAACCTCGGTACGTGACCGGGTCAGCAGGCAGGCGCGAAGGAGGGCGGACCGCGCCGGGGCGCCGGGCTCAGCACCACGTCCTCGCGGCGCGGCCGCTTGCGGTCCGACACCGGCAGCGGCACCCGCAGCACCGGGCGCGCCGGGGCGGGGAGCAGCAGGACGATCAGCGCCCGCAGCGGGCGGGTCAGCGACTGGCGCAGCGCGCGCAGCGCCCGGGCCAGGCCCGACAGCGCCGCGTCGCCCAGCCGCAGCCAGGCCGAGGCGGCCAGCGCGATCGCCAGGTGCACCACCAGGAGCAGCAGCTGGGTCGCGGCGGGCGCCAACTGCCCGGCGTGGCCCAGCGGGCCGCCCAGCAGCGAGCCGTCCACCGAACCGCCGCCGCAGACCAGCAGGTTCACCCCGCGCGCGGACACGTGTTCGGACAGGACCGGCCCACAGCCGGTCTGGCCCAGGTTGAAGGTGGTGTTGAGCAGCAGCTCGACCGGCACCATCACACCGGAGATGTGCAGCAGCCGCCGCTCCCCGCCGGCCAGCGCGGCCGCGACCAGGAAGACGACGACGCTCGCCGTGGCCACCAGCGAGAGCGGCAGCGGGCGGCCGGTGATGACCACCTGGCCCAACGCGGCCATCGGCACGGCGAGCGCGGTGAACACCGCGGCCCGCAGGGCCCTGGTCGCATGGGTGGAGGTCGTCACGCTCGGGAGTATGCCATGGCACTGACGCCCGGCACGAGGGCGCGTGGTCGTTCGCGCTCCCATGACGTCCCCTCAGCGGCCCGAGCGGGGTCGACGGCGGCCGTCGCGCGACTAGCCTGGAAGGCGATCCCGGAGAGCCCGACGAGGGGGTGGACGCACATGGCGAGGCCCGCAACCACGGTGGGACAGGTGCTGCTCGACCGCATCGAGGCCCAGGCCGTGGTGCTGGCCGGACTGGACGAGGCCGTCCGGGCGGACGAGCCCGACGCGGTCCACCGGATGAGGGTCGCCTGCCGGCGGCTGCGCAGCGCCCTGCGGACCTTCCGCCGGCTCCTCGCCCCCGGCACCACCGACGGTGTCGTCGCCGACCTGCGCTGGCTGGGCGCCGCCCTGGGCCGCGCCCGGGACTGCGAGGTGCTCGCCGAGCGGCTGGCCGCTCAGGCCCGCGAGCTGCCGGCCGAGTGCGGCCCGGAGCGGGTCGCGGGCGCGCTGGAGCGGTGGGGCGAGACCGAGTACCGCCGGGTCCGGCCCGAGGTGGTCGCGGCCCTGGACAGCCCCCGTCGCCGCGCTCTGGCCGAGGCCCTGACCGCCCTGCTCGCCGACCCGCCGCTGCGGCGGCGTGCGGCCCGTGCGGCCGTCCCCGAGCTGTCCCGGGTCGCGGCCCGCGAGCAGCGCCGGACGGCCGAGCGGGTCCACGCCGCCCTCACCGCCGACCCGCAGGACCGCGACCGGGCGCTGCACGAGGCCCGCAAGTCCGCCAAACGGGCCCGCTACGCCGGCGAGGCCGCCGTCCCTGTGGTCGGCCCGGCGGCCGAGCTGTACGCGGAGCGGATGAAGGCCGTCCAGGAGGTCCTGGGCGAGCACCAGGACGCGGTGGTCGCCGCCGCGGCCCTCGCCGCCCAGCCGGACGCGGGTGGCGAGCCCTTCGGCTACGGCGCCCTGTACGCCCGCCAGCTCGCGGCGGCGGAGGCCGCGCGCGGCCGGCTGGCGGAGGTGTGGGCGCCGGCGGGGAAGCGGAAGCTGGCGCGGTTCGGGTAGGGCCCGTCCCTTGGGTGCGGCCGGACCGGCCGCGGTGTCGGGGTGGGCTACCGGGGGCTGAGCCCCGCCGAGCGGGCCGCGTCCCGGAGCAGCTCACGGAGCATCGCCGTGGTCAGGCGGCCGGTGTTGGTGTTGCGCGGGCTCACGTGGTAGCAGCCGTAGAGCCGCAGGTCGGGGCCGCCGTCACGGGCGGGGAGGGTGACCTGGGCGGCGTGGCCGAAGGCCGGGCGGGGGCGGGGGACCTGCCAGCCGGCGTCGGCGATCACCGGGAGCATGGCCTGCCAGGCGAAGCCGCCGAGGGCGACGACGGTTCGTACGGTGGGGCGCAGCAGTTGCAGTTCGCGGGTGATCCAGGGGCGGCAGGTGTCGCGTTCGGCGGTGCTGGGCTTGTTGCCGGGCGGGGCACAGCGGACCGGGTCGGTGATCCGTACGCCGTACAGTTCCAGGCCGTCGCCGTAGCGGACGGACTCGGGGCGGTTGGCGAGCCCGAGGTCGTAGAGGGCGGCGTAGAGAAGGTCACCGGAGGGGTCGCCGGTGAAGATCCGGCCGGTGCGGTTGGCGCCGTGGGCGGCGGGGGCGAGGCCGACCAGGACGAGCGGGGCGTCGGGCGGGCCGAAGCCGGGGATGGGGCGGCCCCAGTAGTCCCAGTCCTGGTAGGCGCGGCGTTTGGTGCGGGCGGTCTCCTCGCGCCATTCGACCAGGCGGGGGCAGGCCCGGCAGCCGGTGACGACGCGGTCCAGCGCGGTGAGTCCGGCGGTCCGGGCGGCGGCCTCGGCGGGGTGGCGGGGGTGGCCGGGGTCGTCGGCGGGGGACTGCGGCATGGCCCGATCCTAGGGTCTCCGGTCCGAGGGGTCTGCAGGACGTTCGGTCCGGCGTCAGCCGGGCAGGCGTAGCGTGGAATCAGTTGCTCCGGTGGCCCCCGGCCGGGCCGGGTCGGCGGTGGCCGGACGCGCCGGTGTGCGCTGAGGCCGCGAGGAGGCCGCGATGATCGTCGATGCGGTGCTGGGGGCGCTCGGGGGGCTGGTCGGGCTGGGGGCGGTCTGGGCGGGCCTGAGCATCCGGGTGGTCCAGCAGTTCCAGAAGGGCGTGGTGTTCCGCTTCGGGCGAGTGCGCGAGGAGATCCGCCAGCCGGGGCTGGTCGCGCTGATACCGGTCGCGGACCGGCTGCGCCGGGTGAACGTGCAGATCATCACGATGCCGATCCCGGCGCAGGAGGGCATCACCCGGGACAACGTGACCGTGCGGGTCGACGCGGTGGTCTACTTCCGGGTGCTGGACCCGGTGAAGGCGACGGTCAACGTGCAGGACTACAACTTCGCGATCTCCCAGGTCGCGCAGACCTCGCTGCGGTCGATCATCGGCAAGAGCGAGCTGGACGACCTGCTGGCCAACCGCGAACCGATCAACCAGGGGCTGGAGTTGATGATCGACAGCCCGGCGCTCGGCTGGGGCATCCAGATCGACCGGGTGGAGATCAAGGACGTCGCGCTGCCGGAGTCGATGAAGCGCTCGATCGCGCGCCAGGCGGAGGCCGAGCGCGAGCGGCGGGCCCGGATCATCACGGCGGACGGCGAGTACCAGGCCTCGGCCCGGCTGTCGGAGGCGGCCGCGGTGATGAGCGCGACCCCGGCGGCCCTGCAACTGCGGCTGCTGCAGACCGTGGTGGAGGTGGCGGCGGAGAAGAACTCGACGCTGGTGCTGCCGTTCCCGGTGGAGCTGCTGCGGTTCCTGGACAGCGCGACGGAGTCCCAGCAGCGCGATCTGCTGGCGGCCGCCGCGGTCGCCGCCGCCGCGAAGTCCGCGGAGCAGGCGGTGGAGAGCGGCGAGGTCCCGGAGGCGGAGCTCGGCCGCGAACCGGCCACGCACGAACTCCCGCCGCTGGAGGAGCTGTTGTCCCACTCACCGCTGAAGAGCGCGGACCTGGAGGGTGGCCCGGCGGAGCCGGACGGTCAGGACGGGGCGGAGGAGCGCACGGAGCCGAAGGCGGCGTCCTGACGGGTGCCCGGTGGCGTGCGCCATCGGCCCGGACCAGGATGGACGAGAGGGAGCAAGCCAGGTCAGGAGGCGGACCATGACCAGAGCCAGCGACATCATGCACCCGGGCGCGGAGTGCATCCGCGAGCACGAGACGCTCGCGGCCGCCGCCCGGATCATGCGGGAACGGCATGTGGGCGCACTGCCCATCTGCGGGGAGAACGACAAGCTGCTGGGGATCGTGACCGACCGCGACATCGTGCTGCGCTGCGTCGCGGAGGGGCGCGATCCGGCGCAGGTGACGGCGGGCGACCTGGCGCTGGGGCGCCCGATGACGGTGGAGGCGGACGAGGACTGCGAGCAGGTGCTGCGCGTGATGGAGCAGTACCAGGTCCGCCGGCTGCCGGTGATCAACCACCCGGAGCACAAACTGGTCGGCATGATCAGCGAGGCGGACATCGCGCGCGGGCTGCCGCAGGCGCGGCTCGCGGAGTTCGTGGCGGCGGTGTGCGCGGAGGAGCCGCCCAAGAAGGAGGCGTTGCAGGCCTGACCCGGCCAAGGCACGGCTGACGCGGCCCCCGCACCCGCTTGGGTGGGGGCCGCAGCCACATGGTTCCGGCCGTCAGCTCAAGCGCGTAGCAACTGCTTGCATGGCACGGGATGCGTGTCGCCCCACGGGGTCGAGTACGCCGGGGACGAGTGCGCTCAAGACCGTTCGGGGCGTGCCGGTGCGCAGGATCATTGCTGCTCACTGCCCAGGAACGGTGAAGGTCGTCGCGCCGTTGTGTCAAGAGCGTTGGCGCGGTGTCAGGACTCGGCCAGGGTCTCCAGGTGGCGACGGAGCACCGTGCGCAGTTCGTCCGGCCCGACCAGGTCGGGGTGCTGGACGGCCTGCAGGGTGAGGCCGTCCAGCAGGGCGGAGAGGCGGCGGGTCTCGATGTCGAGGTCGAGGCCGGGGGCCAGGCCGCCGGCGCGTTCGATCTCGACCAGGACGTGCCGGACCAGCGCGTCCAGGCCGGTCTGCAACTCGGCGGCGCGGGGCCGTAGTTCGGGCCGGGTGCGGGCGGCGGTGACGAAGGAGAGCCAGAGCGCGGACTCCTCCCGGCGCTCGGCGTCCAGCGGGAGGGTCTCGGCGAGCAGCCGCACGGTCTGTTCGCGCCGGTCGGTGCCGGGGGGCTGATCCGGGTCGAGCAGGGTGCGGGCGTGGGTGCGGATGCGGGCGTCGATCCGGCGGGCCAGCTCCCGCATCGCGAAGATCATCAGCTCGGAGCTGCCGGCGAAGTAGTGCCGCACCGAGCCGATCGCGAGTCCCGCTTCGTCGGCGACGTTGCGCAGTGAGGCGTGCTCCAGGCCCTCTCTGGCCGCGACGCGCAGGACGGCGTCCGCGACGGCCTGGCGGCGTTCCACGGGGTCGACGATCTTCGGCATGTTGCCGTTATAGCACGGGCGAGCTAAATTGGTTATTTAGCACGGTCAGGCTATAAAAATTCGGGGAGCGGGAATGAACAACTGGGTGCACGTGGGGCTGATCGCGGCGGTGGTCGTGGTGGTCCTGGTCCGGCGACTGCGCGGTGAACCGCTGAACGCCCGGGAGCTCTTCGGGCCGCCGGTGGTGCTCACCGGCCTCGGCCTGTGGGCGCTGTCGCAGCACCACGGCCTCGGCCCGGGGGACTACGTCTGGGTGGGTGCGGGCGCCGCGCTCGGCACCGCGTTCGGGGCGGTCCGCGGCGCCACCATCCGGGTCTACGAGCGCGAGGGGGTGCTGTGGCAGCGCTACACCGGCTGGACCTTCCTGATGGCGGCGGTCTCGCTGGTGGCGATGATGGGCTTCGCGATGCTCGCCGAGCACAACGGCCTGGCCGCGGACGCCCGGCCGGTGCAGCTGTCGATCGGCGTCGGCTTCCTGGGGGAGGCGCTGGTGGTGGGCTATCGGGCGCTCTCCTCCGGGACTCCGTTCGCGCCCGAGCGCCGGGACTCGGGCTCGTCGCTCGATTCGGATCGATCCAGGCGGTAACTTTGGTTGTCGAAAGCGCCATCGGCAACTAAGGTTGTCATCATGACTGCCATGGAGATCACCCATGAGGAGCAGACGGAGCTGGCCAAAGCCCTCCTCGATGCGCTCACCCCCCTCGCTGTCGCCGTGCGCTCTCGGGCGACCGGGCTGCCCGAGGCGCGGATGTGGCACGCGGACCCGGCCGAGGTCGCCCTGTCCGTGCTCTCCGCCTGGAAGCTGGTGGACGCCGAGGTCAAGCGGCTCACCGCGATCGCGGCCGCCACCGCCGGATCCTACGGTGCCAGCTACGAACAGCTCGGCGCCGCCTGGGGCATCACCCGGCAGGGCGCCCGGAAGAAGTGGCCGGAGGCCGTCAGCCGCCCGGCGGCCCGACCGGGATCGCTCGAACTGTTCGGCGGCACCGTTGAGTTGCTGCGGGATGAGGCCGCCGAGGACTGGCGCTGGACGGCCGTCGGCGCCGACGGGGTGACCGGTGCGGCGGCCAACGGTCACCCGACCCGGGAGGAGGCCGCGGCGCACGCCGGGGCCTTCCTCGCCGAGCACGCCTAGTCACTCACAGGGCCCGGGCGATCAGCTCCGCCAGGTGCAGGGCCCGTCGGCCGTCGGCGAGTTGGGCGATCTGGGTGCGGCAGCTGAAGCCGTCCGCCAGTACCACCGTCTCCGGCCCGGCCGCCCGGACCTCCGGCAGCAGGACCCGCTCGGCGATCGCCTCGGACACCTCGAAGTGCCCGCTCTCGAAGCCGAAGTTGCCCGCCAGCCCGCAGCAGCCTGAGTCCAGCACCCGGTTGTGCAGGCCCAGTCGGGCCTCGACCCGGCGGTCCGCGGCGCTGCCGAGCACCGCGTGCTGGTGACAGTGGGTCTGGGTGACGGCGTCCAGCGGGATCCGGGGGAGCGGGGTGTCGGGGGCGTACTCGTCGATGAACTCGGCGAAGGTGCGGGTGCGTTCGGCGAGCGGGCGGCCGTCCGCGCCGAGCAGGCGGGGCAGGTCCTCGCGCAGGGTGGCGGTGCAGCTGGGGTCCAGGCCGACCACGGGGGTGTCGGCCGGGATCCCGGCGTCCGCCAGTGTGCGCAGGCTGCGCCGCAACACCCGTCGGGCGGTGCCGAGCTGGCCGGTGGAGTACCAGGTGAGGCCGCAGCAGACCGGGCCGTCGGGCAGCCGGACGTCGAAGCCCAGGTGCTCCAGCACCTCGACGGCCGAGCGCAGCACGTTCGGCTGCAGGTGGTTCGAGAAGGTGTCCGGCCACAGCAGCACCGGCCGGGCGCCCGCCGGGGCCGGGTGGGCGGCGCGGCGGCGCCGGTACCAGCGGGTGAAGGTCTCCGGCGGGAAGACCGGCAGCACCCGGCGCCGGTCGATCCCGCCGAGCCCCTTGAGCAGGGCGCCGGCCGGGGAGCGGACCAGGGAGTTCGCCGCCGCGGGCGCGAGCGCCACCGCCCGCAGCCACAGCGGCAGCCAGCCCATCGAGTAGTGCGCGAGCGGACGAGGCCGGTGCCGGTAGTGCTGGTACAGGAACTCGGTCTTGTAGGTCGCCATGTCGACGTGCACCGGGCAGTCGCTGGCGCAGCCCTTGCAGCTCAGGCAGAGGTCCAGCGCCTCCCGGACCTCCGCCGAGCGCCAGCCGTCCGGGATCGCTTCGCCGCGCAGCATCTCGGCCAGCAGCCGTGCCCGGCCCCGGGTGGAGTGCCGCTCCTCGCCGGTGGCCATGTAGCTCGGGCACATCACCCCGGTGGTCGGGTCCACGCACTTGGCGACGCCCACGCAGCGGTGCACCGCCTTGGCCAGGCTCCCGTCGTCCTGCTCGTACGGCAGGGCCAGCGGCAGCGGGCGGCGCGGGGCGGTGACGAAACGCAGGTCGGCGTCGAGCGGGCGCGGGTCCACCAGCGCGCCCGGGTTGAGCAGGTTCTCCGGATCCCAGATCCGCTTGAACTCGCCGAACAGGTCGATGACCTCGGGTGGGTACATGCGCGGCAGCAACTCGGAGCGGGCCTGCCCGTCGCCGTGCTCGCCGGAGAGCGAACCGCCGTACGACACCACCAGATCCGCCGCCTGCTCCAGGAACTCCCGGAACGCCAGCACCCCTTGGGGCTCGTCCAGCGGGAAGTCGATCCGCAGGTGCACGCAGCCGTCGCCGAAGTGCCCGTACGGGACGCCGCGCAGGCTGTGCCGGCGCAGCAGGGCGCGCAGGTCCCGCAGGTAGTCGCCGAGCCGCTCGGGCGAGACGGCGGAGTCCTCCCAGCCGGGCCAGGCCTCGCCGCCTCCCGGCAGCCGGGTGACGATCCCGGCGCCCGCCTCCCGGACCGCCCACAGCTGGCGCTGCTCGACGGGGTCGGTGACCAGGGCGACGGTGGCGGAGGGCTCCCGGCGCACCGCGTCGGCGAGCCGGCGGGCGGCCTGGTAGGCCTCCAGCGCCGTGGCGCCGCCGGTCTCCAGGAACAGCCAGCACTCGCCCGCGGGCAGTCGGTCCAGCGCGGGCGGGCGTGGGCCGGCGGCGAGCAGCGCGGCGATCAGGTCGGCCGCCATGCCCTCGGCGGTCAGCGGGGCCAGCGGCAGCAGCGCCGGGACGGCGTCGGCGGCGGCGCCCTCGTCGGGGTAGCCGGCCACCACCAGGGCGCGTGCCGGCGGGTCCTCGACGAGGCGGACGGTGGCGCCGAGCAGCAGCGCGCAGGTGCCCTCGGTGCCGGTCAGCGCCCGGGCCAGGTCGTGGCCCTGCTCGGGCAGCAGCGCGTCCAGTGGGTAGCCGGAGGTGCGGCGCGGCAGCTGCGGCATGCCCTGCCGGATGGTGGCGAGGTTGCGGTCGGTGAACTCCTGGAGTTGCGTGTGGAGTTGGCCCGCCCGGCCGGGCAGGGTGCGCAGTGCCGCGCGCTCCCCCGGGTCCAGCCGGCCGCCGACGGTCAGCTCGGTGCCGTCCGCGAGCAGCAGCTCCAGCCGCTCGACGTTGTCCGCGGTGCGCCCCCAGGCGAGCGAGTGGGAGCCGCAGGAGTCGTTGCCGATCATGCCGCCGATCGTGCAGCGGCTGTGGGTGGACGGGTCCGGGCCGAAGCGCAGCCCGTACGGCCTGGCGGCGCGCTGGAGGTCGTCCAGTACGGTGCCGGGCTGAACGCGCGCGGTGCGGGCCTGCGGGTCGATCTCCAGCACCGAGCCGAGGTGGCGGCGGAAGTCCAGCACCACCGCGCCCGGGCCGATCGCCTGCCCGCCGATGCTGGTCCCCGCCCCGCGCGGCACCACCGGCACCCGGTGCTCGCGGCAGAGCGCCAGCGTCGTGCGCACGTCGTCCAGGTCGGCGGGCTTGACCACGCCGAGCGGCAACTGCCGGTAGTTGGAGGCGTCGTGGCTGTAGACGGTCCGCTCGGCGGCGCCGAAACGGACCTCCCCGCTCAGCACGGCGGCCAGCTCACGGGCCAGCGCGGCCCCGGGGACGGCGGACGGACGGCTCACCAGGGACCTCCGGGGCGGTGCGGCAGCGGCTCCGCCGATGATCGCAGCCCGGGCGTCGGACGGGTACCGGGCACGACGGGGGTACCGCCGACGGGGTGTCATGTGGCACTCTCTGCGGACGTGATCAACGACTCCACGGCCGCGGACCCGGCCGGCCCCGACGCCTACCTCGCCCGCCTGCCGATTGGTGAGCGCCCGCCGGTCCCGACGGACGGCGCGCCGTCCTGGGACATCTTCCCGTACGAGGGCGAGCTGACGGTCCGGGTGCTGCAGCCGCCCGTCCTGCCCGAGCCGCCCCGCTATGGTGAGGACGGACCGGAGAGCTGCAAGCAGTGCGCCCGGCCGGACTCCGACTTCCTCTGGACCGACGAGCACTGGCGTCTGAGCGGCGCCGACGCGCCGAGCGGCCTGCCCGCCGCCCTGCTGCTCCAGCCCCGCGCCCACCACGACCTGCTGGACCTGCCGCCCGAGCTGTCCGCCCGGCTCGGCCCGATGCTGCAGCGCGTCGAGCGCGCGGTGCTGTCGCTCGGCGGCATCGGCCGGGTCCACGTGAACCGCTGGGGTGACGGCGGCGCGCACCTGCACCTGTGGCTGATCGCCCGGCCTGCGGGCCTGACGCAGCTGCGCGGTTCCACCCTGCCGCTGTGGATGGACGTGCTGCCGCCGCTGCCCGCCGAGGTGTGGGCCGAGCGCGCCCGCCGGATCGCCGCCGCGATGGCCGCGGACGGCGGCACCGCGCACGTCTGAGGTCGGCTACTTCCGCCCGGTGATGGTGCCGCGCGCGATGTGCGAGAGCTTGGCGACCTCGAAGGCCGGGTAGGCGCCGCCGGCCAGCAGCGAGAACTTGATCCCCTCGCGCCCGCCCGGCTTGCGGTGGCCCGGGGGCTGGAAGCGGCGGTGGTGCTCGGCGGCCCGGTGGAAGAACTGCGGGCGCTCGGCGCGGGAGACGCAGCCGGCGAGGTCGAAGACGAACAGGTAGTGCCGGATCATCCGGACGAACAGGGCGTCGCGCACGGCGTACAGGTGCGGCTGGTCCTCCAGCAGGGCGAAGCTGCGCTCGTACTGGTCGAACAGGTCGAAGACGCCGCTGCCCGGGCCGCCGGCCGGGTGGACGGTCTCCCGGCGGCGCAGCTGGACGCACTCGCGCGGCAGTACGGCGGCCTTCCGCGCGCCGAGCAACGCCGCGTGGACGACCGGGACCTCCTCGTACCTGCCGTCGGGGAAGGCGAGCTTCAGCTCCTCCCAGTGGTCGCGGCGGATCAGCCGGTCCCAGATCAGCGGCGGCGCGCCGAACAGCGCGGGCTGGTCGAAGGGGGCGAACACCTCGGGGCCGGTCTCGGCGAGCAGCGCCTCGGCGCCGCCGGGCCAGTCGCGGTCGTTGTGGCGCCGGGAGTGGCCGAACAGCAGCACGTCCACCGGGCCGGTCTGCTTGAGCCGGTCGGCGAGCGTCTGGAGGGCGTCCCGGGGCAGCAGGTGGTCGGCGTCGAGGAACAGCAGGTACTCGCCGGCGGCCCGCGCCGCGCCCGCGTTCCGGGCCACCCCGACCCCGACCGCCGCGTTCAGGTGCAGCGCCGACACCCGCGGGTGCTGCGCCGCATACGCGTCGGCGAGCCCGCCCGGGGTCTCGGGGGAGCGGTCGGCGACCACGATCACCTCGACGTCCGCCAGGGTCTGGGCGAGCAGCGAGTCCAGGCAGTCGGCGAGCTGTCCGTGCTGGTCGTAGGCGGGGAGCACGACGCTGATCAGGGGTGAGGGCATGACGCCGGAGCGTAAGAGGGCGCGCGAACCGTGGCAAAGCTCTGACGGTGCGTAACTCAGGGCAATTGGTGGCAAATCGTACGACCGTACGCCATATCTTCACGCCGCCTTCTGGGCGTGCACACGCCGACCGGCAACGCGGCACGGCCCGCGTCGCGGGGTGCGCGTCGCGGGCCGGGGGTGCCGAGCGGGGGTCGGCTCAGTACCAGTGGTGGGCCTGCCAGAACGACCAGGCGGCGCAGGGGCTGCCGTAGCGGCTGTTCATGTAGTCCAGGCCCCACTTGATCTGGGTGGCCGGATTGGTGCGCCAGTCGGCGCCGGCCGAGGCCATCTTGGAGCCGGGCAGCGCCTGGACCAGTCCGTAGGCGCCGGAAGAGGCGTTGACGGCCATCGGGTTCCAGCTGCTCTCGCGGAAGACGATGTTGCTGAAGCACTGCAGCTGGCCGGCCGGCACGATCTGTGCGGCGATCTGCTGCGGGGTTCCGGAGTAGCTGTTGAGGTTCTGGCGCTGCTGGGAGCGGGAGGCGGCGGCGTCGGCCTGGGCCTTGGCGTCCGCCTGGGCCTTCGCCTCGGCTTCGGCCTGGGCCTGGGCCTGCGCCTGGGCCTGCGCCTGGGCGGCGGCGTCCGCCTCGGCCTTGGCCTTGGCCTGGGCCTCCTGGGCGGCCTGCTGGGCAGCGGCAGCGGTGTCAGCCTGGGCCTGGTCGGCGGCCGGCTTGCCGTCCGCCACGACGGCGGCCACCGGGGCCGTGGCCTCGGCGTTGTGCGCGGTCTGCGGGATGGCGAGGGCGGCCGTGGCGGCGCTCGCGACCACGAGGGTGGCGACGCCGGTGATCAGGGAGTTGCGGCGGGCATGGCTGAGCTGCATGAAGCGGACGATCCTTTTCCGTCGGGGGCCGTGCCGGTGGCACTGGGCGGCGGTGGCATCGCGTGGGCTCCGGGTGAGCGGGGCCCGCGCGGCCGTCCGGGACGGCCGTGGCGCCCCGACGGTGACGGCGGGGCGGGCGAGCTGCGCACGGCGGACGGGCCGGCCGGCGCTGCCTGGCGACGGGCCATTCTTGGCAGGGCCGAGGACGGGTGGCAAAGGGGTTCGCTACTACGCCGGGTAGTGGCTGTAAGGAGGGCGCGGCCGGGCATGGTGGGCGATTTGAGGTGATTTGCCCGAATTGCATGCCTGCGGGTCACAAGCGAGCGGCAATAGCGGAACGCGAGCGCGCGAGGGCCGGTGGCCTGCGTTCTTCAGGTCGGACGCGGCGGTGCCGGGCGAGGCTCGGGCGCGGCCGGGGCGGCGGGACGGCCGGTGCGCCCGGCCTGTCCACTATCCAGGGCCGTAGATGCGAAACCCCTTGTGGGCGGGCTCACACGTTCGCGGCGCCGGCTTCGGCGCAGCGTGACTGATCCAGCACGTCTTGGGCCGCCCCGGCGGGGAGCCGCCGACCGGCGCACCCGCAACAGCGGTGGCGGCCTGCTCAACGACGGTCGGACGAGGATCGTCCATAGTCGGATCACCGGCAACAGCAGCGCGGGGGACACGGGCGGTGGCGTCTACGGAGGCGGCGGTCAGGTGTCCGACCTCTTCCGCACCATCAGCGGCAACACCCCGAACAACCGCGCCCCCTCCGGCTCCGTGCCCGGCTGCACCGGCTGAGCCGCCCAGGAGCCTCGCAAACAGCAACCGGGCCCGGGAGCCTCCGCAACGGCTCCCGGGCCCGGCGTTTCCGGCGCGGCCTGGACGGGTCAGGACTGCGCCGCGACCGCCGCCCGCCGCCGTCGGCCGACCACGGCCGAGGCCGCGACCACGATCACCGCGGCGACCAGCGACAGGTACATCTGCTTGCGCCCGTCGGCGTCGGTGAACATGTACGCCACGACGAAGCCGATCATGCCGATGGCGACCCAGGTGAGATAGGGGTACAGCCACATCCGGACGGTCAGCCGCTCGGGCATCTCGCGCTCGATGATCTTGCGCATCCGCAGCTGGGAGAAGCAGATCACCAGCCAGACGAACAGCGCGACCGCCCCGGAGGAGTTGAGCAGGAAGGCGAACACGGTGTCCGGGTAGGCGTAGTTGAAGAAGACGGCGATGAAGCCGAAGACCACCGAGGACAGGATGGCCACCCGCGGCACGCCGCGCGAGGTCACGGTCGCGAAGGCCTTCGGGGCATCGCCGCGCTGGCCGAGCGAGAAGGCCATCCGGGAGGCGGTGTACATCCCGGAGTTGAGGCAGGAGAGCACGGCCGTCAGCACTATCACGTCCATCACCTGGCCGGCGTGCGGGATGCCCACGTGATCCAGCACGGCCACGTACGGGCTGGCCTTGACCTCGGCGGAGTCCCAGGGCAGGAGGGTCACCACGAGCAGGATCGAGCCCAGGTAGAACACGCCGATGCGCCAGATCACACTGTTGGTGGCCTTGCTGACCGCCTTCTCCGGGTCCTCGGACTCGCCGGCGGCCAGGGTGACGATCTCGCTGCCCATGAAGGCGAAGACCACGGTGAGCATGCCGGTGAACACCGCGCCCACCCCGTGCGGCAGGAAGCCGCCGTGGCCGGTCAGGTTGCTGGTGCCGACCGCGTGGGTGCTCGGCAGCGCGCCGAAGGCGGCGAGGGTGCCGATCACCAGGAACGCGGCGATCGCGACCACCTTGATGCCGGCGAACCAGAACTCGAACTCGCCGTAGGAGGCGACCGAGAACAGGTTGGTGGCGGTCAGCACCGCCATCACGATCAGCGCCCAGCCCCACTGCGGCACGCCCGGCACCCAGTTGTTGAGGATCTTGGCGCCGGCGGTCGCCTCGACCGCGAGCACGACGACCCAGAAGAACCAGTACAGCCAGCCGATGGTGAACCCGGCCCAGCGGCCCAGCGCGCGGTCCGCGTAGGCCGAGAAGGAGCCGCTCTGCGGGTCGGCCGCCGCCATTTCGCCGAGCATCCGCATCACCAGCACGACCAGCACGCCGGCCAGGGTGTAGGAGAGCAGGATGCCCGGGCCGGTGGACGCGATGCCCGCTCCGGAGCCGACGAACAGGCCGGCGCCGATCACGCCGCCGATGGCGATCATCGACAGGTGGCGGTTCTTGAGCCCGGCCTTCAGGTGGCCGTCGCCGCCGTGTCCGATCGGGCCCGACCGGTCGGGAGCCGCGTCGGTTACCGCCGGCTTGGTGGTCTTCGCACTCATCAAGGGTGCCCTGTGCCTTTCCAGCGCGGCATGACCCTCGGCTCGTCGCGCCGGAGGGTGGGGGACAGATCCGCGCATTGCGGTGAAACGTAACTTCTACGCCCGAGTATCGGAACAAACTTTTGATAACTGTTCGCTCACCGGACGCAAAGGGCCAGGTCAGGATGGGTGTAGAGGTGGCGGGAAAAGCTCAAATCTGACCAGTCGTCAGGGTGGCGGAAGGTCGCCAGGCCCTGCGGGAGATCCGGACCTCAGCCTGGACGCAGCCCCAGGACGGTGATCAGTTCGGCGTCCGCCGGCCGCCCGGTGAGGCGGGCGGCCAGGATCCGGGGGATGTCGGACTCCTGGGAGTACCCGGGCAGCAGCGTCACCTCGGCCCGCCGCACCACGGCCTCGCCGCGCACCGCGTACGCCACCCGGCACGTGGTCCGCTCCGGTGGCGGGGCCGGGCCGGTCCGGCGTGTGGCGGTCATCCGCATCGACCTCCTCCGGCCCATTGTGGGCACGGTGTGGCCGATCGGCGCAAACCAGGGCAGAGTAGGAGTCTCGGGGCAATCCCGACGCCGCTCGGCCGTTTCAGGAGCGACCCCATGCAGACCACCTGGAAGGGGACGATCAGCTTCGGGCTGGTCAGCATCCCCGTCCACCTCTACTCCGCGACCCAGGAGCACGACGTCCCGCTGCACCAGGTGCACGCCAAGGACGGCGGTCGGGTGCGGATGAAGCGGTACTGCGAGCGGGAGGAGAAGGAGGTCCCGTATGCCGAGATCGCCAAGGGCTACGAGTCGCCGGACGGCCGGACCGTCACCCTCACCGACGAGGACCTCGCGGACCTGCCGCTGCCCAGCAAGAAGATCATCGACGTGCTGGCCTTCGTGGACGCGGGCGAGATCGACCCCCTGATGTTCTCCAAGGCCTACTACGTGGGCGTCGCCGACCAGGCGGCCGCCAAGCCGTACGCCCTGCTGCGCGACGCCCTGGTGGACTCCGGGCAGATCGCGGTCACCAAGATCGCGCTGCGTACCCGGGAGTCGCCCGCCGTGCTGCGGGTGCACGACGGGACGCTGGTGCTGCAGACCTGCATCTGGCCCGACGAGGTCCGCCCGGCGGCCGGGATCGCGCCCGAGGAGAACGTCAGCGTCCGGCCGCAGGAGCTGAAGATGGCGCGGTCGCTGATGGACACCCTCTCCGAGGACTTCGACCTGGCCCAGCTGCACGACGACTACCAGCAGGCGCTCCAGCAGGTGATCACCGCCCGGCTGGAGGGCGTCGAGCTGCCGCACGAGGAGGAGCCCGGCCCGGCGCCGGACAACGTGATCGACCTGATGGAGGCGCTGCGCAGCAGCCTCAAGCAGGCCAAGGGCGGACGCGCGCCGGCCGCGGAGCCGGAGGAGAAGCCCGCGCCCCGCAAGCGCGCCCCGGCGAAGAAGACCGCTGCGGCCGCCAAGAAGACCACCTCGGCGAAGAAGACACCCGCCCGCAAGTCCACGGCTCCGCGCAAGGCCTCCTGACCTCCGGGCCAGGCGTTCCGTCCCGTCCAGCATTGGAGGCGATCCCGATGGACCTGCTCACCTACAAGGAAGCCGAAACCGGCCCCGACGCCCCGCCGAACCCGAGCCTCGGGCACCGGGCCTGGCGCTGGCTGCTCAGCCTCAGCCCCACCGTCGTGACCTTCATGGTCGCGCTCTCGATCGGCCTGGCCATGGTCGGCGTCCAGACGGCCTGGGAGCCGATGCTCGGCCTGATGGCCTTCTTCTGGTTCCTGACGTTCATCGCCCTGGTGGGCGTCGTCGCGCGCTGGGCGACGCCCGGCCGGGGCAGGCACCGGATGGCGGCCTCCTGACCCGGCCGGTGGAACGGCGTCCGGGAGGGCTCAGCCGATCCACACCGTGGTGACGTTGCAGAACTCCCGGATGCCGTGCCCGGACAGCTCCCGGCCGAAGCCCGAGCGCTTGACGCCGCCGAAGGGCAGCGCCGGGTGGGAGGCCGTCATGCCGTTGAAGAAGACCCCGCCGGCCTGGATGTCGCGGACGAAGCGCTCCTGCTCGGCCTGGTCGGTGGTCCAGACGTTGGAGCTGAGTCCGAACGGGGTGTCGTTGGCGACGGCCACCGCCTCGTCCAGGTCGGCGACCCGGTAGACGGTGGCGACCGGGCCGAAGGTCTCCTCCAGATGGATCCGCATCGCCGGGGTGATACCGGTCAGCACGGTCGGCTCGTAGAAGTAGCCGGTGTCCCAGCCCATCGGGCGGTCGCCGCCGCACTCGACCCGGGCGCCGTGGGTGCGGGCGTCCTCGACCAGCTCCTCCAGGTCGTCCCGGCCCTGGCGGCTGGCGAGCGGGCCGACGTCGGTGGCCTCGTCCATCGGATCGCCGACCCGCAGTGAGCGCATCGCCTCGGTGAAGGCCACGGTGAAGCGGTCGTAGACGTCGGTGTGCACGATGAAGCGCTTGGCGGCGATGCAGGACTGGCCGTTGTTCTGAACCCGGGCCCGGACGGCGGTGCCCACCGCCGCCTCCAGGTCGGCGCTCGGCATGACCACGTACGGGTCGCTGCCGCCCAGCTCCAGCACCGCCTTCTTCACCTCGTCCGCCGCGGCGGCGGCGACCGCCCGCCCGGCCGGCTCGCTGCCGGTGAGGGTGACGGCGGCTACCCGGCGGTCCCGGATCACGCCCTCGACCGCGCCCGAGCCGATCAGCAGGGTCTGGAAGCAGCCCTCGGGGAAGCCGGCCCGCCGGAACAGCTCCTCGATCGCGAGCGCCGTCCGCGGCACGTTGGAGGCGTGCTTGAGCAGGCCCACGTTGCCCGCCATCAGGGCCGGCGCGGCGAAGCGGATCACCTGCCAGAACGGGAAGTTCCACGGCATCACGGCGAGGACGGGCCCCAGCGGGCGGTAGCGGACGTACGCGCGGGCGGCCCCGGAGTCGGCCACGTCGGCCTGGGCCGGGTGCTCGTCGGCGAGCAGCTCCTCGGCGTTCTCGGCGTACCAGCGCATCGCCTTGGCGCACTTGGCGGCCTCGGCCCGGGCGGCGGCGAGCGGCTTGCCCATCTCCTCGGTCATGGTGCGGGCGGCGGCCTCCCGGTCCTGGTCCAGCAGGTCGGCGGCCCGGCGCAGCAGCTCGGCGCGGGCGGCGAAGGAGGTGTTGCGATAGCTGTGGAAGGCGGCCTCGGCGCGGGCCAGCCGCCGCTCGATCCCGGCCGCGTCGAGCGGTTCGAAGGTCTGGACGGTCTCGCCGGTCGCGGGGTTGACGCTGGCGATGGGCATGCGGGGCTCCCTGATGGGTCCGGGTCCGGTGCGTCTGCCCTCACACCCTCCCCGACGGCCCGCCCCGGGCGCGCCACCGCCGCCCGGCGTGTCCCGCCGGGGGTGAGGGCCGGTTGGTCACTCCGGCAGTGACTCCACCCGGGCCGCCGCCTCCCGGGCCCGGGCTCCGGCCCTGGTCCGCGCTGCGGTCACCTGCCGGTTGGGGAAGCGGTGCAGGTACTCGGCCTCCAGCTCCCCGGTGCGCAGCGTGTGGCGCTTCAGCGCCTCTTCCGAGCCGTAGAGGAAGGTCTCGTGGCGCGTGCGGTGCAGCTGCTCCAGTTCGTGCAGCAGGGTGTCGTTGCCCAGAGCGTGCGGGGAGATGCCCTCGGGCCGGATGTGCGGGTCGTTGGCGTGCCGCATCTCGGTACCTCCTCGGCGGAAGCCCCCTTTACCGGGTGCCCGGTGGCCCCTGCCCGTACACCCGTGCTGGTGGGTGGGATGTGCCGGCAGATTGCACAAGAGAAATTGTAAAAGGGGTGTCGTACAAGAGCTCTTGTGGATATTCTCCGGCCATGGACGACACGACGGACCAACCGCGCGGTACCCGGGAGATCTCCGACTCCCGGGTGCTCGCCGCCCTCACCCACCCGCTGCGCCGCCGGCTGCTCGACCTGCTCAAGGTGCACGGCCCGGCCACCGTCGGGCAGCTCGCCGAGCGCACCGAGCAGGCGGTCGGCAACGTCAGCCACCACCTGAAGGTGCTGGCCGAGAGCGGGCTGATCGCGGAGGCGCCCGAACTCGCCCGGGACCGGCGCGAGCGCTGGTGGCGGCTCGCGGACCGGGAACTGAGCTGGACCCGGGCCGACTTCGACGGCGACCCGGTCGCCGAGGCCGTCGCGGACGCGGCCGGGTCGATCCTCCTGGAGCGCCAGGTCGAGCTGGTCCGCGAATGGGCCGTGCGGCGCGGCGGGTACGGGCCCGACTGGCGGGACGGCTGCTCGGTGGCCACCCAGGCCTGGCTGCGGCTCACCCCGGAGGAGGCCCGGGAGCTGGCCGCGGACCTGCACGAGGTGATCCAGAAGTGGGCCGACCGACCGGTGCCCGAGGACGGGCGGGAGCGCGAGACCGTCCTCGCCTTCTCCCACAGCGTCCCGGCCAAGCCGTGACCGCCACCCTCGCCCCGCCGCCCGAAAGCCCTCAAGTCCGGTCCCGTTGGGGCCTGTTCGCCCAACGCGACTTCCGGCTGCTGTGGGCGGGGCAGACCGTCAGCCGACTGGGCAGCAGCGTCACCACCGTCGCGCTGCCGCTGGTCGCGGTGCTCGCCCTGGACGCCGGGCCGCTCGCCACCGGCCTGCTGACCAGTGCGATCTGGCTGCCGTGGCTGCTGTTCGGCCTGCCGGCCGGGGTCTGGGTCGGCCGGGTGTCCCGGCGGGCCGTGATGATCGGTTGCAACCTCGGCTCCGCCGCGCTGTTCGCGAGCGTGCCGGTGGCGGGCTGGTTCGGCGTGCTCACCATGGCGCACCTGCTGGCCGTGGCCTTCCTCAGCGGGGTCTCCTCGGTGTTCTTCGACGCCGCCGACCAGGCGTACCTGCCCGAGCTGGTGGCGCCGGAGCACCTGATCGAGGGCAACGCCAAGCTGACGGGCAGCGGCTCGGCGGCCGAGGTCGCCGGGCGCGGACTGGCCGGGCTGATCGTCCAACTCGTGGGCGCGGCAGCCGGGTTGCTCATCGACGCGGTGAGCTTCCTGATCGCGGCCGGCACCCTGCTGCGGATCCGCTCCCGGCCGGAGCCGGTGGTCCGCGAGCAGGCGGGCATGCTCGGGCAGGTCCGGGAGGGGCTGTCCTTCCTGCTGGGCGACCCGTACCTGCGCGCCTTCCTGTGCTTCGGCGCCGCCGCGAACTTCGCGCTCATGGGCTACCAGTCGATCCTGGCGCTGTTCCTGGTCCGGGCGGCCGGGATCGCCCCCGGCTGGGTCGGCGCCCTCGCCTCCGCCGCCGCGGTCGGCGGCGTGCTCGGCTCGCTGGCGGCCCGGCCGCTGTGCCGCCGGCTCGGGACGGCGCGCGGGACGCGGATCGTGCTGCTCACCGTCATACCGTTCGGGCTGCTGATGCCGCTGGCCGGGCCGGGCCCAGGGACGGTGCTGTACGTGCTCGGATCGCTCGCCGTCGTCGCGGCGGTGGTGCTCTGCAACATCGTGCTCGGCAGCTTCCGCCAGTCCTACACCCCGCCCGAGCTGCTCACCCGGGTGGCGGCCGGATCGATGTTCGCCGTCCACGCCACCATTCCGCTCGGCGCCCTGGCCGGCGGGGCGCTGGGCGCGGTGATCGGTCTGCGGGCGACGATGTGGGTGATGACCGGCCTGCTCACGCTCGCCGGCACGCTGCCGCTGTTCTCACCGCTGCGTACCGTCCGGGAGTTGCCGACAGCGCCCCCACCGACGGGAAAGATCGTAGGATGAATTCTTCCGTACCTTCAGGTTCGCCCCACTACCTCCGGACAGATCGCTGATGCCGCTTCCCAAGGCCGAACTCCACCTGCACATCGAAGGCACCCTGGAGCCCGAACTCGCCTTCGCCCTCGCCGAGCGCAATGCCGTCGCACTCCCGTACGCCGACACCGAGGAGCTGCGGAAGGCGTACTCCTTCAGCGACCTGCAGTCCTTCCTGGACCTCTACTACGCGCTGATGGCCGTGCTGCGCACCGAGCAGGACTTCGCCGACCTCGCCGACGCGTACCTGGCCCGGGCCGCCGAGCAGGGCGTGCGGCACGCCGAGATCTTCTTCGACCCCCAGGCGCACACCGCCCGCGGGGTGCCGCTCGGCGTGGTGGTGGACGGGCTGACGCGGGCGCTGTCGCGCAGCGAGGAGCGGTACGGCATCAGCACCCGGCTCATCATGTGCTTCCTGCGCGACGAGTCCGCCGACTCGGCGCTGGAGACCTTCGAGGCCGCCCGCCCCTACTTCGACCGGATCTCGGGCATCGGCCTGGACTCGGCCGAGGTCGGCAACCCGCCAGCGAAGTTCCGCGAGGTCTACCGGCGGGCCGCCGAGGCCGGCCTGCGCCGCGTCGCCCACGCGGGCGAGGAGGGCCCGGCCTCGTACATCACCGAGGCGCTGGACGTCCTCGGCGTGGAGCGGATCGACCACGGCCTGCGCTGCCTGGAGGACGGCGAACTCGTCGCCCGCCTGGTCCGCGAGCAGATCCCGCTCACTCTCTGCCCGCTCTCCAACGTCCGCCTGCGCTGCGTCGACACCCTCGCCGACCACCCGCTGCGCGAGATGCTCGACGCCGGCCTGCTGGTCACCGTCAACTCCGACGACCCGGCCTACTTCGGCGGCTACGTCGAGGACAACTTCCGCGCCGTCCGCCAGGCCCTCGCCCTCGACCAGGAGACCCTGCGCCGGCTGGCCGCCAACTCCTTCCGTGCCTCCTTCATCGACGACCAGCGCCGGGCCGAACTCCTCGCCGAGGTCGAGAAGTTCACCTTCGCGCCGGTCGAGGGCTGACCAACCGGGCCGGGGGTGGCGGGGACCACCGCCGCCCCCGCCCGTGGCAGGTGGGGGCGGCGGAGGTGGATCAGATCAGGGTGCTCCAGTAGTACCAGAACCGGTTGAGGATCAGCAGCGCGATCACCGCGTACCACAGGGCCGGGACGACCCAGTGGTAGCGCGCGGCCTCCCGCACGACCACCCGCGCCTTCGGGCCCACCGGGATCACCCCGCTGCGCAGGTTGTGCAGGGTGGTGTACCAGAACAGCGGGATCACCGCCGCCCACACCACCATGCAGTACGGGCAGAGCGCGCCGATCCGGTACAGCGCCTGGTACATCAGCCAGCTGACGAAGCCGACCCCGAAGGCCGTCCCCGCCTGCAGGCCGAGCCAGAACCAGCGCCGGTACGTCGCCCCGGCGAGCAGCCCGGCGCCGACCGCGACGACGACCCCGAAGCCGACCAGGCCGATCAGCGAGTTGGGGAAGCCGAAGGCCTCCGCCTGGCCGCTGCGCATGATCGAGCCGCAGCTGATGATCGGATTGATGTTGCAGTTGGGGACGTACGACGGGTCCCGCAGCAGCCGGATCTTGTCCAGGGTGAGGACCGTCGAGGCGACCAGGCCGACCAGGCCGCCGATCACCAGCAGCCAGGCGGACGGACGGTTCGCGCCGTAGGTCCGCGCGGCGTTCGTCCGCGCGGCGGGGGCGGCGGCCGTCACCCGGTCACCTGCTTGACCATCGCGGTGAACTGCTCGGGGGAGGCGGCCTTGCCGTTGCTGAGGACGTCCAGCTTCTTGCCGTCCAGCTTGACGGTCGGGGTGCCGGTCACGTCGCTCTTGTCGAACTCCTCGTTGACCTTGGCCGCCCAGGGCGCGTAGGTGCCGTCCTGGACGGCCTTGACGAAGGCGTCGGTCTTCAGGCCGGGCACCTGGCCGGCCAGGTCGAGGATGTGGTTGACGTCGCCGAAGGCGTCGCTGCGCTCGTCCGGCTGGTTGGCGTACAGCACGTCGTGGAACTGCTTGAACTTGTCCACGCCCTCGTTCAGCGCGGCGCCGGCCGCCGCCAGCGCGGTGCGCGAGCCCTTGCCGCCGAGGTTCTTGTCCAGGAACGTCGCCAGGTGGTACTCGATCTTGTACGTGCCGTTGTCGGCGAGCTGCTGGACGGTCTTGCCGGTGGTGGTCTCCAGCTGCTCGCAGAACGGGCAGCGGAAGTCCTCGTAGACCTCCAGGGTGTGCGGGGCGTCGGCCTTGCCGTAGGTGATCACGGTGCCGCCGGTGCCGGTCACGTTGGCCGGGACGACCAGCGGGCCGCTCGCGGCGGCGTCCGAGGAGGAGCCGGAGGAGCCGCCGACGGCGAAGGCCACGCCCGCCGCGAGGGCGAGCACGGCGGCGCAGGCGGCGCCGACCACGACCCGGCGGCGAATGCGACCGGAGCGCTCGGCCTGGGCGCGGGCGGTGCGCATGCGCTCGGTGGCGGTGGTCTGCTTGTCGGTCTTACGGGTGTTGCTCACGGGGTGTCGTCCTGTGCTCTCGTGTGCTCTCGGGCATGCGCAGGTGCGGGCGCGACGGATCGGCGTCCGCGCCGGGGAGAGGGGACCGGCCGAGCGGAGGGATGCTCAGGCGGCCAGGGCGAACACCGGCGGGCCACGCCGGACGGCCGGACGGACGGCCACGTCCTCGGCCGGGACCAGCGCGCGGCTGGCCCGGGGGAACGGCACCCGCGCCACCGGACGGGCCGGGACGGGCGCGGCGAGCAGCAGCAGCCAGCGGGCGGCGGCCGGAAGGTGGCGCTGCAGGAACTCGCCCAGCATCCGGACGGCGTGGGCGAGCCCGGCCAGGGCGGCGTCCGCGCGGCGCAGCCAGAACGCGCCGGCCAGCGCGATCACCGTGTGCAGCAGCAGGAGCAGCAGGACGCCGGTCTGCTGGGAGACACCGTGGTCGAGCAGGAACCCGCCGAGTGAGCCTCCGCCGCACAGCAGCGGCTGGAAGCCGTGCGCGGCGCCGGGCGGCAGGGAGGGGCAGGTGCTCTGCGCGAGGTCGAACAGTGCGCTGACACCCAGCTCCAGCGGCAGGAACACCGCCGCGATCGCCGGGTAGCCGCGCTCGCGGCCGGCCAGGGCGAGGGCGACGACGAACACGGCGACGGCGGCCAGACCCATCGTGCCGACCGGCAGTGCCCGGCCGGTGACCAGCACCTGGCCGAGCCCGGCGAGCAGCACGACCAGCGCGGCGAAGACCGCCGCGCGGAGCGTCCTGGTGACCGGGCCGATGTCCATGGCATCCGAGTCTGCCACAGGTCGGAAGCGCAACGGTCGGCCGCACAGCGGGCTGTGAACAGCCTCACCACCCTCCCTGAGCTGGGCTTATGTGCTTCTTACGGAGTGTCGTGGGAGTCGTGCGGGTGACCGTCGGCGGCACTCACCCGGGCCTCGACCAGCTCCCGGAAGTGCTCCAGGTCCTCGCGCACCGCCCGCTCGATCGCCCCGGCCTGAGCGAAGCCGCGCGGGCCGCCGAACTCCCGCTGCACCGCCTCCGGGTCGTACTCCACCCGGATCTGCAACCGGGTGTGCCGGGCGTCGAGCGGCAGCAGCGCGAAGGCACCACGCAGATGGGCGTAGTTCAGCGTCCGCCAGGACATCACCCGGCCCCGGCCGAGATCGGTGATCTCGGTGTCGACCGAGTGCTCGGTACCGCTGACCCGCACCCCGAGGTGCGCGAGGTTCCGGCCGTGCGGGTGCGCGCTGCGGACGCCGTCCACGAACTGCGGGTACTCGTGCACCCGGTGCAGCTGCTCCCAGGCGGCGAGGACGGGGGCGGCGATGTCGATCTGTTCCTCAAGAGTGCTCATGAGCCCTCCTCGCTGCGCTGGGTGGGCGATTCGCACAACGCGCGCCCTTCGATGAATCCTCCCCGGCCTTCGGCCGGGGGGACCCCGTGCTGCGCTCGCTCATTGCGGGGCCTCCTCGGGTCCCAGCCTCCTCTTCGGGACGGGTGGAGGCAAAGGGTGCTGGGTCGGGTGGTGAGGAGGGACGGCTGACGGAGAAGCGGGGCGGGGCGTGGTGGGGGAGACTGGGCGCATGCCGGAGCTGCCCGAGGTGGAGGCGTTGAGCGCCTTCCTGTCCGAGCGGCTGACCGGGCGGGTGATCGCCCGGGTGCAGCCGGTGGCGATCAGCGCGCTGAAGACGTACGACCCACCGGTGACGGCCCTGGAGGGACGGACGGTCGGGTCGGTGACCAGGCACGGCAAGTTCCTGGACGTCGAGGCCGGCGGGCTGCACCTGGTCGTCCACCTGGCCCGGGCCGGCTGGCTGCGCTGGAGGGACGGCCTGCCCGCCGAGCCGCCGCGTCCGAGCCCGAGGAACCCGCTCGCCCTGCGGCTGCGCCTGGCGGGCGAGGCCGGGGACGGCTTCGACCTCACCGAAGCCGGGACGAAGAAGGGGCTCGCCGTGTACGTGGTGAAGGACCCGGCCGAGGTGCCGGGCGTGGCCAGGCTCGGCCCGGACCCGCTCGACCCCGGCTTCACCTTCGAGGACTTCGCCGCCCTGATCCGGGGCGACCGCCGCCGGATCAAGGGAGTGCTGCGGGACCAGAGCGTGCTGGCGGGCGTGGGCAACGCCTACTCGGACGAGGTGCTGCACGCGGCCCGGATGTCGCCGTACAAGCTGGCGGCCAGTCTGACGCAGGAGGAGACGGCGCGGCTGTACGAGGCGCTCGGCGGCACGCTGCGCGACGCGGTGGAGCGCTCGCGCGGGCTGGCGGCGGGGGAGCTGAAGGCGGAGAAGAAGATCGGGCTGCGGGTGCACGGGCGGACCGGCCGGCCCTGCCCGGTCTGCGGGGACACCGTGCGGGAGGTGTCCTTCGCGGACTCCTCGTTGCAGTACTGCCCGACCTGCCAGACCGGGGGCAAGCCGCTGGCGGACCGCCGCCTGTCGCGGCTGCTGAAGTGACTCCCCGGGCGGGACGGCGCGCGGCCGTCCCGCCCGGGGGTTTGTAGCACGTGACGGCGTCAGCGCTTGATGGCGACGCCGCCCCAGTAGTACGCCGCCTTCGGGTCGGCCGGCGGTTCGCCGTCCGGGCGCCAGGCCAGGACCGGGGCGACGCCCGGCTCGACCAGCTCCCAGCCGTCGAAGAAGCGGAGCACGTCGTCGTAGCCGCGCGGCACCAGGGTCATCCCGCCGGCCCGGGCCGCCTCGGCGACCTTGCCGACCGCCTCCGGGTCGAAGTCCGGGGTGGGGGTGGTGAGGGCGATGCAGCTGCCGACGGGCAGGGCGTCGCGCAGCGCGGCGACCCGGCCCCACGGGTCGTCCTCGTCGGCGATCAGCATCAGGACGGCGATCATCAGCAGGCCGACCGGCTGGGTGAGGTCCAGGGTGGAGGTGAGCGCCGGGTCGGCGAACAGCTCCGCGGGCTTGCGCAGGTCGGCGTGGATGTAGGTGGTGCGGCTGGCCGGGCTGGAGACCATCAGGGCGCGGGCGTGGGCGAGCACGATCGGGTCGTTGTCGACGTAGACCACCCGGGTGCCGGGGCTGACCGTCTCGGCGATCTCGTGGGTGTTAGGCGAGGTGGGGATACCGGTGCCGAGGTCGAGGAACTGGCGGATGCCGTGCTCCCGGGCCAGGTAGCGGACCGCCCGGCCCTGGAAGGCGCGGTTGGCCTTGGCCATCTCCTTGACGCTCGGCACGGCCTCCTCGATGGCCTGCCCCATGGCGCGGTCCGGCGGGAAGTTGGTCTTGCCGCCCAGCCAGTAGTCGTACACGCGCGCTGAGTGCGCAGTGGTGGTGTCGACGCCGAAACGTTCCCACTGGCTCAGCTCGGCGGCGTCCTCGTCCTGTGGGCCCTGCTGGGGGAAGTCCTGACTTGTCGTCATGGCCACGTCCTCTGATGGCGGATCATCACACTGGGGAGCACAGCGTAGCGGCCTCGGCGGGAAGCCGGGCGTCCGGTCGGGGAAGGGTCGGGTGTGCGGGGTGTACGGCCGGTCACCCTGGGCCGTCGGAGTGGTGATCGGGGCCGTCGGAGTTGCCCTCGGAGATCGGCGGTCACCGGCGGGGGAAGCATCCAGAATGCTGTCAGATCGTCAGATTAAAGTCTCGATGATGTCTCGGATCACCTCGCGTAGGTTGTTGCTGGTCGCCGCGGGGATGTCCCTGCTGGGCGCGGCCGCCGGTTGCAAGAGCCCCTGGAACGAGGGGGATCACGCGTCCTCGGCGGCCGGTCCGGAGACCGCCGCGGCGGGTGGGGCCGGCGCCCCGGTGCCCTCGGCCGTGCCGCTCGGAACACCATCGCCGTGGCCGTCCGTCTCGCCCGCCGTGCCCTCACCGGTGCCGCCCTCAGGCTCGGCCTCCGCGCCGAGCCTGGAGCCCATTCGCCGGGTGCTCACCGATGCGGAGAGCAAACCGGTGTACGAGCTGGACCCGGCGCAGCGGGTGGTGGCGCTCACCATCGACGACGGCCCGGACCCCCGGTACACGCCCACCGTGCTGGATCTGCTCGCGCAGCACGGGATCCGGGCGACCTTCTTCCTGATCGGCGAGAACGTCGTCGAGCACCCGGGCCTGGTGAAGGAGATCGCGGACCGCGGCCATCACATCGCCAACCACACCTGGACCCATCCGGACCTGCGGCACATGTCCGAGGACAAGGTCCGGGACGAGCTGGAGCGGACCTCCGACCTGCTGCACCGGACCACCGGTCGGCAGCCCACCTGGTTCCGCGCGCCGGGCGGGGACTGGTCTCCGGTGTCACTCAAGGTGAGCGCCGACCTCGGGATGCGGAACCTGGGCTGGTCGGTGGACCCGCGGGACTGGGCCCAGCCGGGCACCTCGGCGATCACCGACCGGATCCTCAAGGACGTCAGGCCCGGGTCGATCGTGCTCAACCACGACGGCGGCGGGGACCGCTCGCAGACGGTGGCGGCGCTGAGGCTGTACCTCCCGGCGCTGATCGACTCGGGGTACTTCTTCACGGCGCCGCCGAACTGACATGCGGATTCCGGGAATCGGGCGTCTGATACGGGCAGGCATCGGCGGGTGCGGCGAGTAGCGGCTTTGCCATTTAAACCACTCGAACGAGTGGATTGGGAGAACCGTTTCTGCGGATTTTGGGCCTCTAGGGTGATCTCGCACCAATTCCTTTGGTACCCCGCGTACCACCTGAAAGGCCCTTACCCATGCGTCTCCGCAATGCCGCGCTCGCCGTCGCCACTGCCGTCGCCCTCGTCCTCGCCGTCCCGATGTCCGCCAACGCCGCCACCGGTGATTTCCTCTACAAGGTCGGCCCGGGCGTTCCGGTCGGCATCGCCGACCCGGAGAGCGGTAAGTGCATCGACCTTCCCTTCACCACCGAGGAGAAGCCGGGCTTCGCTCCGGAGAACTTCACCAACTCCACGGCGACGGTGTTCCTCGACTTCGACTGCAACGGTGACACTTTCTACGTCATGAACCCCGGGAAGAGGCTCGGCGACCGGCTGAAGCTGCGCTCTGTGATCTTCTCCTGACCCATTGACGCTTCTCCGATCCAGCCGGTCTCCGGCGACGTGCGGGGCAGTTCGGCGACCCCCTGGAATCGTCGGGCTGCCCGCCCGAACCGCACGCGCGTAGCGTGACAGGAGGGGGTCGCCGTCCCGGCTACGGAGGAGGAGTGATGTCCGCACGGGAGCTGGATGTGGCGAAGCAGGAGGACTTCGCCGGACGCGTGCTGGAGGTCCTGAACGACGCCTGCCTGGGACTCCTGACCAGCATCGGCCACCAGACCGGGCTCTTCGACCTGATGGCCGGGCTCGCGCCGTCGACCAGTGAGGAGATCGCTCGCGCCGCCGGGTTGAACGAGCGCTACGTGCGCGAGTGGCTGGGCGGCATGGTGGTCGCCGGGTTCGTCGAGTACGACCCGCGACAGCGCACCTACACGCTGCCGCCCGAGCACGCGGCGTCACTGACCAGAGCGGCCGGCCCGGCGAACCTGGCGGGCATGATGCCGTTCCTCGCGATGATGGGTGAGGTCGAGCAGGAGTTGCTCGGCCACTTCCGCACCGGCGGCGGAATGCCGTACTCGGCCTACCCGCGCTTCCAGCAGCTGCAGGCCGAGGAGACCGCCCGGGTGTACGACCTGGTACTGGTGGACGCGATCGTGCCGATGGTGCCCGGGCTGACCGAGCGGCTGCGGGCCGGGATCGACGTGCTGGACGTCGGCACCGGGCAGGGGCACGCCGTCACCGTGCTCGCCAGGGCGTTCCCCGCGAGCCGGTTCACCGGGATCGACATCTCTGCCGAGGGCGTCGCCGCCGCCCGCGAATCGGCGGCCGAACTCGGCCTCCACAACGCCTGGTTCGAGGTCGCCGACTGCGCCGAGCTGATCGGCAGGTACGACCTGGTCACCGCCTTCGACGTGATCCACGACCTGGCCCGGCCGACCCGCGCCCTGGCCGCGATCGCGGGCGCGCTGCGGCCCGACGGCGTCTTCCTGATGGGCGACGTCGACGCCAGCAGCAAGCTGGAGGAGAACATCGACCACCCGCTGGCGCCCGCGCTGTACACCTTTTCGACCTTCTTCTGCATGACGGTCTCGCTCGGCGAGGACGGCGAGGGTCTCGGGGCGGTCTGGGGCGAGCAGACGGCCCGGCGGATGCTGGCGGAGGCCGGGTTCCGGTTGGTGGACGTGAAGCGCGTCGAGGGGGACGTGCTGAACCTGTACTACCTGGCCCGGCTGGACGGCGCGGCGGGCGGCTGACGGACCAGTCCCGGTTCGGACCGGGCCGGAGTGGACCGGGCCGGACGGTCGGCGTAGCTTCGAACTGTCCGGCCCGGTCGCCGGCGCCCCGCAGTGCCCAGCGCGGCCTGCCCCTGCCCGTGGTCGGGCGCCGCAGCCTGGGCAGAGCGAAGGAGGGCCTGGGATGACCGGCAACGGCTACGCGCACCCCGAGGCGCTGGTACGCACCGAGTGGCTGGCCCACCACCTGGACGACGGGACGATCCGGGTCGTCGAGGTGGACGAGGACAGCACCGCCTACGACCGGGACCACATCCCCGGCGCGGTCGGCTGGAACTGGACCACCGACCTGCACAGCCAGGTCGGCCGCGACTACGTCGACCGCGCGGGCGTCCAGCGACTGCTGCGGGCGGCCGGGGTGGAGGACGACACCACCGTGGTGCTGTACGGCGGCAACAACAACTGGTTCGCCGCCTACGCCTACTGGCTGCTGCGGCTGCGCGGCTTCGGGCCGGTGCGGCTGCTCGACGGCGGGCGCAAGAAGTGGGAGCTGGAGGGGCGGGAGCTCACCCGGGAGGTGATGGACTACCAGCACACCGGCTACCGGCTGACCGGGCCGGAGCGGCCCGAACTGCGGGCGCTGCGGGACGAGGTGCTGGCCAAGGCCGAGGTGTTCGCCAAGCCCGGCGCGGACGCGGTGCTGGTGGACGTCCGCTCCCCGGCGGAGTTCCGGGGCGAGCTGATCGCGCCGCCGCACCTGCCGCAGGAGCAGGCCCAGGTGCCGGGGCACATCCCCGGGGCGGTCAACGTGCCCTGGTCGCAGGCGGCCAACGACGACGGGTCGTTCCGCTCGGCCGAGGAGCTGCGGGCGCTGTACGGGGGCAAGGGCGTGGAGGCGGAGCGCGAGGTGATCGCCTACTGTCGGATCGGCGAGCGGTCCGCGCACACCTGGTTCGCGCTCACCGAGCTGCTGGGGTACCCGCACGTGAAGAACTACGACGGCTCGTGGACGGAGTACGGCTCGTTGGTCCGGGCGCCGGTGGTGCTGGGGGCGTAGCGGAACGCCCTTGGGGCGGGGCCGCTGGCGGGGCGGCCGGTGGGGCGGCCGTTCGGGTGGGACGGCCGGTGGGGCGCGGGTGACGGCTGGGACGGGTGACAGCGCTGCGGCGGCGTCATTTCGGCGCGTTTCTTTTCATGAACATCTCATAATCGGGGAGTGGACCACGGGCCACCGGGACAAGGATCGATCCAACCCATCGTTCCGGTGATCCTGGAGGACCACGTTGCGCAAGAGGCTGATCGTCTCTGCTGCCAGTGCCCTGAGCCTGTTCCTGGCCGTCCCCGCCTCGGCTGCCGACTTCCAACCCGGCGCGGCCGGGGTCGGCGACCCCTACTACCCGACCTACGGCAACGGCGGCTACCGCGTCTCGCACTACGACATCCGGCTGAAGTACCAGCCCGCCACCGACGAACTGGAGGGCACCACCACCATCCTCGCCACGGCGACCCAGGACCTGTCCCGGTTCAACCTCGACTTCGCGCTGAACGTCTCGGAGGTCCGGGTCAACGGGCGGCCCGCGACCTTCGCCACCAGCGGCGAGCAGGAGCTGGAGATCACCCCGGCCCGGCCGCTGGCCAAGGGCAGCCAGGCCACCGTGGTGGTCCGCTACAAGGGTGTGCCGTCCACCGTGGAGAAGTACGGCTTCACCGCCTGGCTGCGCACGCCGGACGGCGCGGTGGCGGCGGGCGAGCCCGAGTCGGCCTGGTGGTGGTTCCCGAGCAACGACCACCCGAGCGACAAGGCCACCTTCGACGTCTCGGTGCAGGTGCCGGACGGCAACCAGGTGATCAGCAACGGCATCCTGACCGGCGCCACCTCGCAGGCCGGCTGGACCCGCTACAGCTGGCGTGAGAACAAGCCCCAGGCGACCTATCTGGCCACGCTCGCGGTCGGCAAGTTCGACATCAGCGCGGACACCACGCCGAGCGGGCTGCCGGTCTACAACGCGTACAGCAAGGACCTCGGGGACAACGGGGACGCGGCCCGGGCCAGCGTCGAGCGCACCGGCGAGCTGGTGGACTGGCTGAGCGGCATCTTCGGTGACTACCCGTTCAGCTCGGTCGGCGGCTACGTCCCCAACGTCCCGACCGGCTTCGCCCTGGAGACCCAGACCCGGGTCTTCTACAGCCCCCGGCAGTTCGCCAAGGGCGCCAACACCTCGGTGGTCGTGCACGAGTTGGCCCACCAGTGGTACGGCGACAGCGTCTCGCTTTCGCGCTGGAGCGACATCTGGCTGAACGAGGGCTTCGCCCGGTACGCGCAGTTCCTCTGGTCCGAGCACGAGGACGAGGGCACCGCGCAGGAGCTGGCCGACTACGTCTACGCCTCGCACCCGGCCGACGACCCGTTCTGGACCGTCAAGCCGGGCGACCCGGGCGCGCAGAACCAGTTCGCGAACGCCGTGTACGACCGGGGTGCGGTGGCCATCCAGGCGCTGCGCAACGCCGTCGGGGACGAGAAGTTCTTCCAGATCCTCAAGGGCTGGCCCACCGAGCGGCGCTACGGCAACGCGACCATCCCGGAGCTCCAGGCGTACGCGGAGAAGGTGTCCGGGAAGAAGCTCGGCGACCTCTTCAACACCTGGCTGTTCACCGCCGCCAAGCCTGCCGTCGGGCCGGTGCCGGCGGGCACCCCGGCCGCGGCCTCGCTGGCGCCGGGGGCGGACCGGGGTGACAAGCAGCTGCCGGTGGAGCCGAAGTCCTGGAAGAAGATCCAGGACACCAACTCGCTGCACGACGCACGGCACTGACACCAAGCCGGGTAGTCGGGTGACGGGCACGGCCCGGCCGCTCGTGGAGACGTGAGTGGCCGGGCTACGCCGCTCCGGGGCCGTCCGCCGCCAGCAGTTCGGTGAGGCGGCGGACGGCGAAGGGTATGAGCTCGCGGACCGGGACGAGGCGGCAGGGCGCGTTGCCGACCAGCACCTCGCGGATGCCGGCCTGCTCCTCGAACTCCCGCCCCACGACCGGGAAGTGGGTGTCGTTGTCGTCGCCCACGTCGAGCGTCTCGATCCAGACCCGCTCCCCCTGGATCGCCATCGGGAACCGGCGCAGCTTGAGCCGCCGGTTGGGGACAAAGGTCTCGGCGTAGTGCAGGAAGGTGTTGCGGTTGTGCCCGACGCCGATCAGCAGCACGTACCCGCCGAGGTCGTGCAGGGCGCCGAAGGGCGACTCCCGGCCGATGGCGAAGCCGAGTGAGAGGCGGGCGGTGACCTCCCGGGCGTGGGCGCCGACGGCGGCGACCGAGGCCTGCGGGTGGGTGCTGCGCAGGCTCTCCGGCAGAGCGCGCAGCGCCTCGGCTATCGCGCCCATCCGGGAGGGCAGATCGGGGTGGAACAGCGGGACGGCGGAGCGGAGTTCGGCGATCTCGGGGGTGGGCACGCCGGTCTGCTCCGGCGCCGGGTCGCAGACCGTGCCGGTGGTGAAGGCGGGCGCCGCGACGGTGCCGCCCGGCCCGACCGCCTCGCGCAGGCTGGCCACCACGGCCTGCGCGCCGCCCTCGACCCGGCCGAGGCTGGAGAGTGAGGAGTGCACGATCAGCGACATGCCCTCGCGGACGCCGACCCGGCGCCAGCCGTCCACGAGTTCGGCGGTGGTGAGTGGGCTGGTGCCCGGTGTGGTCATGGTGTTGCCCCCTGGTGATGGTGCGTTAGGGGGCGACCGTAGCGGGCGGCACTGACAATCGGTCGACGGAGGAGGTGCCGCCGGGGACGAAGGCGTCCTCCTGGCCTGGTCGGGCCGGGTGATCGCCATATCTCTCGACATGAAGTATCTTGATGTCGAGATTGATGACGGTGATCGTGAGACGGGGGACCTGCGCGTGCGGGGGAACGGACTGTTGGCACAGCTGCGGCGGCCGCCGGGTGGGCGGGACGCGCGGATCATGCTGCTGGCGGAGGGAGTGGACCGGACCGGGACCGGAGTCTGGGCGGCGGCGTCGGTGCTGTATTTCACCTACGTCTGCGGGATGGACGCGGGCCGGCTCGGGCTGCTGCTCGGGGTCGGCGCGGTGGCGGGGATCGCCGGGTCGCCGCTGGCCGGGCGGGCGGCCGAGCGGCTGCCGGTGCGCGGGCTGCTGATCGGATGCCACCTGCTGCGGCTGGGGACGATGGGCCTGCTGCTGGTGGTCGACCACTACGCCGCGCTGCTGGTGGTCGTCGCCCTGACCTGCCTGGCCGAACGGGGCGCCAAGACCCTGGAGATGCTCTTCGCCACCCGGGTCGCGGGTGAGCGGCGCAGCACGTACCAGGCGGTGTTCCGCAGCGTGGCCAACGCCGGGTACGCGGTCGGCGCGGGCATCGCGGCGATCGGCCTGGCGGTGGGCACCACGACCGCCTACCGCGCGCTGATCGTGGCCAACGCGCTCTCGTACGTCCTGGCCGCGGCGATGATCTGGCGCACCGAGGAGCCGGACGGGCGCGGGCTGGTGACGGCTACCGCGGAGTCGGTGAACGGAGCGGCTGCCGGATCGACGGCCGGTGGGCCGTCGGCAGGCGAGCCGTCCGCCGTGCCGAGCCCCTGGCGGGACCGCGACTACCTGCTGTTCGTCCTGCTGGACCTGCCGATGTGCCTGGACGACTCGATCCTCAACGTCGGTCTGCCGCTCTGGCTCATCCACCACACCGACGCCCCGCACGCCGTCGTCCCGGTCTTCCTGACCCTCAACACCGTGCTCGTGGTGCTGCTGCAGATGCGCGTCTCCGCCTGGGCCGAGCGCCCGCGCGGGGTGACCACGGCGGTGGGCTGGTACGGGGTGCTGCTGCTGGCGACCTGCGTGCTGATCGCGCTCTCGACCGGCGGCGGCCCCTGGACCGCCACGATCGCCCTGCTGGCCGCCGCGGCGCTGGTCACGCTGGCGGAGCTGATGCGCTCGGTCAGCTCCTGGGAGCTGGCGGTCAGCCTGGCGCCGTCGCGTGCCCGGGCCTCGTACCTGGGAGTGGCGGGGATGTCCCAGTCGGTGCAGAAGTCGGTGGGCCCGATGCTGCTGACCGGCGCGGTGATGGTGGCCGGTCCGGTCGGCTGGCTGGCGCTCGGCGCCGCGTCCACCGGTCTCAGCCTGGTCCAGCGCCGGGCGAGCCTGCGACGGCTGGCGGTGGTGGCGGCGCCGGAACGGGCCCCGGTGGGCGTGGGATGACCCGACTCGACGCCTGACGTTCGGCGCTCGGGAGCTGACTTCCGGCCTCGCGACGGGACCGGCGCCTCGTCGTCGGACTGCCGGAGCCGGCCCCTCGGACGACGACGAGCGCCGTTCGCGGGGCCGGCGAAGCCGCCGTCGACCTGCTCGGGCGGCTGCCCCCGGTGGGGGCGCGCCGTTGGGGGAGGTGTGCCGGATCGGGTCTGGGTGGAGGTCATCTCCCGGAGTGGGAAGGTCGGTTGGGCGTGAGCCGGGCCGAGCAGGAGGCGGTGGCGGCCGCGGAGGGCGGTGGTGACGGCGAGGTCGTGGCCGCCGCCGGCGGCGCGTCCGTCGTGCCCCCGGTGGGGCGGGGTGTCCGCACGCGGGCCGAGTTGACCAGCAGCGATCCAGTGAGTGCCGCGGCGCCGGTGAGGGCCGCGAACACCGTGGCGGAGGTGGCGATTCCGGCGGCGTCGCTCAGGTAGCCGGTGAGGATGGGCAGGATGCCGGCGAACAGGTAGCCGCCCGCGCTGAGCGCCGCGTTGGCCTCGGCGAGGCGGCTGGGGGTGACCTCGGTTCCCAGGCGGGAGAAGCCGCCGTACTGGCCCATGCCCTGGCCGATGCCCGCGAGGACCGCCGCGACGGACAGTAGGGCGAGGGAGTGGGTGCGGACGGCGGTGGCGGTGGCGAGCATGGCGATCCCCGTGACGACGCCCGCGATGGTGAGAATGCGCCCGAGTGGCAGCTTCTTGATCGCGAACTGGATGCCGGTGGACGCTCCGAACATCATGAAGCCGATCCCGCCCGTCACCAGGCGGTTGCCGGTGTGCAGGAGCGAGCCGAGCAGGATCGGTCCCAGGGCGAGCAGGAGGGACGTGCCCGTCATTCCGGGGATGTAGGCCATCAGGCTGGTGGCCAGGCCGCGGCGGTTGACGCGGGGGACCGACGGCAGGCGCAGCCATCCCGCGGTGGGCGCCTCCCGGGAGGCCGGCGCGGGTGGCAGATGGAGGGTGTGGACGACGGCCAGGGCGGTCAGGAGCAGGACGCCTTCGAGGACGAACACGGTCACGGTGGGCGCCGCCCAGTACTGGGAGACGCTGCCGCCGAGCAGGGGGCCGGTCGCCAGGCCGGTGCCGATGGCCACCGACCCGGCGAGGACCGCCTGCGGGCGCCGCTCGGGCCCTCCGACGTGGGCGACCGCCGCCGTCCCCGCCGAGAGTGCCGCGCCGACCGCCACACCGGTGAGCAGTCGCGCGACGATCAGGGTGAGGACGTGGGTGGCCGTCATGAACAGGGCGCAGGACGTCAGGCCGGCGGCCAGGGCGGGGGCCAGGACGCGGCGGGTGCCGTACCGGTCGGCCAGGGCTCCGGTGAAGGGCAGGGCGAGGAGCAGGCCGCCGATGTAGGCGGCGAAGATGACTGTCTCGGTGCCGGTGGAGAAGCCGATGCGTTCCTGCCAGACGCCGAGCAACGGGGTGGGGATGTTGGACAGCATGAACACGGCGGTGATCGGCCAGGCCGCCGCCCACACCGCCCAGGCCGGCGCCTGCGTTCCGCGGTTCACAGGCCGCGGAGGATCGGGAGCAGTTCCTGCGCGGTCCGCTGGAGCGCGGTGCGGTAGCCGGCCTCCGTCAGTTCGTCGGTGGGAAGGCGCAGGATCAGGTGGCGGGCGCCGTTCTTGATGTACCGGTTGAGCCAGTCGGCGACCTCCTGCGGGGTTCCGCCGAAGATCCCCTGGGTGGTGCGCATGGTGGTGAGGGGGAGGCCGTAGTAGGCGTCGAAGTAGGACCACAGGGTGTCCTCGGCCCGCTGGGGGTCGCGGTTGACCGCGACGGAGAGGTAGACGGCGCCGGTGACGGCCTCGGCGGGGCGGCCTGCCTCCTGGCGGGCGGCGTCGACCTGGTCCCAGCCTTCGCCGTACTTCTCGGGGGTGGTGGAGGTGGGCATCCAGCCGTCGAAGTTCCGGCCCGCCCGCCGCAGCATCTTGGGCCCGGAGTGGGCGATCCACAGCGGGGGGCCCTGCGGCTGGTGCGGCAGGGGCAGCAGGGCCGCGTCCTGGAGCCGGTAGTGCTGTCCCTCGTACGAGACGGGCTCGCCGCGGGCGGCCCACAGGGCCTGGCAGATCTCGACGGTCTCCCGCATCCGCCCGAAGCGGGTGGTGAAGTCCAGCCCGTAGTTGGCGAATTCGCGTTCCGTCGCGGGAGAGGCGAAGCCGGATCCGATGCCGGCGATGAGCCGGCCGCCCGAGATCCGGTCGAGGCAGGCCAGTTCGTGCGCCAGGTGGACGGGAGGGCGCAGCGGCATGAGGACGGCGGTGCCCAGCTGGAGGCGTTCGGTGGCGGTGGCGGCCGCAGCGAGGGCGAGCAGCGGGTTCATCCGCGAGCGGGCGAGGGGGGATTCGCCGGCCCAGATGGAGTCGAAGCCGGACTCCTCGGCCAGGGCGGCGATGGAGGCGAGGTTGGCAGGGTAGGGGCCGTCGTCGATGACGCACTCGCGTCCGGGGAGGACGATGCCCACCTTGAGGTCGGTCACAGGTCCCACCCCCGAGCGGGGACGAGGCCCTCGATCTCGACGAGGAGGTCGTCACGGCAGACGGCGACGTTGAGGTACTTCACCTCAACGCCAAGACCAAGCTTCTCTTCACAGACCGCGCGTACCGCCGGAATATCGCCCTCATGTCGTACGTATGCCTTGATCATCCGGAGGTCTTTCAGGTCGTGGCCCGCGTCGATGCCCTGGGGGGCGAGGTTCTCGCGGGAGATCAGGTGGGCGATGTTGTCGAGGGTTTCCCGGGTCTGGGCCCGCACGTCGCCGTGGTGGACGGTCTCGTGGCCGAGGATGGACGCGGTGCCGGAGACGTAGAGCGTGTCGTCCAGGAGGGTGGCCCGGGCGAAGCTCGGCGACTTGGGGCCGTACTGGCCGGGGTAGTGGTAGGCGGACGTCTGCCGGCTGTTCTCTATGTGCCGGGGCACTCCTCTTCTCGTCGCCAGCAGGAAGAAGGCGATGCCGCGGCCCTGGGTGCCGATTCCGGTGGCGGCGGGGAGCTGGGCGGTGCTGTCCCCCATATAGGTGTGGAACGCCTGGGCGCGGCCCTGGACGAAGTCCTGGTAGACCTCCATGCCCTCGGCGTTGGTGCCGACGATGTCGCCGACGAAGTTCCACATCCGGAAGATGTGGCCGTAGTCGAGGTGGTTGACCAGGGCGAAGGCCTTCTCGTAGAGGGCGCGCACCGGGGGTGTGTAGACGTCCTGTTCCGGGAGGAGCCCGGCGACGAAGAGGTGGCGGCCGTCGTGGGCGTAGGCGTTGTCCTCGCGCAGGACCCAGCGCGGCCGGTCCGCCACGGTCCACACCTCGCGGAAGGCGTCGCCACCGGTGACGGCCATCGGAATGGTCAGGTCGGGGTGGCCGTGCTGGAAGCGGCTGAGGCCGGCGGTGTCGCCGTAGGTCACCGTGGCCAGGACGTGGCGCTCCCGCTCCGGGTGAGGTGACTGCGCGACGGGGGTGAAGTGAGCGCGGATGCTCATCTCAGCGGTCTCCTTCGATGCCGCACGCGGTGCCGTAGCCGGCCTGGTCGGCCTGCGTGCAGGAGGGGTGGACGTAGTCGGACCGGATCTGGATCTTCACCGGATCTCTCATCGCAGACGGCCTTTCCGGCCGGTCAAGGGATCGTGGAGGGGCACTCGGTGCCCTCGATCGGAGCGTGCGTCACCTTGAGCGGCCATGTGGTGGGGTCGGTGGAGAGGATGGAGCACGATCTGGCGCAGCGAGGCCGTGGTCGCCCGGGTCTTGCGGGCGGATGTACACAAGACATCTAAAAGGTTGCTTGTACGTGCAATCAAGTGTCGCCAGTGAATCCCTGAAAACGCAAACTCGGGGCGCCAGGATCTTGCATGCGCATGTACTCTGCTGTCAAGCAACACCTGTGCAAGGGAGGCACTTATGGCAACTTCACCCCACGCGCCCCTGCGTACCTCCGACCAGGCCGCATGGAACCGGGTGCTCACGCTCCACGCGTACGTGGAGCGCGAACTGGCCCTGGCCCTGCAGCGGCGGCACGGGATCGGACTGTCGGAGTACCGCTCACTGGAGCACCTGCACCACTCCAAGACGAGCGAGCTGCGCATGCAGGACCTGGCCGACAAGGTCGGTCTGGGGCAGTCGTCGGTGACGCGCCTGGTGGGCCGCCTCGAAACGGCCGGCTTCGCCTTCAAGGACCTGTGTCCGTCGGACAAGCGCGGTGTCTACGCGGTCATCACGGACGAGGGGCGCCAGCGCTACCAGGCCGCGCGTGCCACCTACGCGGAGGTCCTGTCGTCCGCGCTGAACACCTTCACCGCCGACCCCGAGCTGGGCCCCACGGTCCAGGCCCTCCGCGCGACCCAGGTCTGACCCGCGCCGGCTCGGCCACCCCCGCCCCGGCCCCGACCCCGAACGCACTCCGCGTTCGGGGTTTTTGCTTGGACATGCAACTGCGGTGTCCTGCGTCACACCCACTTCGCCAAGTGCATGCTTGACCAAGCATCCAGCTGCCCAGGTACCGTCAACCTCGACACCGCACGATTCGAACAGTCGATCGGTACCTGTTGCCGACGGCTGAGCCGACCGCGAGGAATCCCGCCGTGCCATCGTCCCTCCTGGCCGAGACCGTCGCCGCCCACGGCGAGGACCGGCCCCACCGCATCGCGCTCCACTTCAACGACCAGGCCGTCACCTACGGCCGGCTGAACGACCTGACCCGGAGTCTGCGACGTCACCTGTCGCAGCTGAACCTCCCGGCAGGCAGCACCGTCTGCGTGCCGGCGCACAAGAACCCGCAGACCGTCGCGCTGCTGCTGGCCGTCTTCCATGAGGGCCACATCGCCCTCGCCCCCTCCCCGGACCTGGGCGGCGCCGCGCTGGAGCGCCTGGCGCACCAGGCACGGGTCTCCCACCTGCTCACCCCCACCGCCGACGGTGAACTCACCGCGACGCCGGTGCCGGCGGACGAGGGCGAGGCGGAGGGATTCGCGGTGCCGGATCCGGCCCGGACCCGGTTGCTGCTGACCACCTCGGGTTCGACCGGGACCCCCAAGATCGTTCCGATCGAGACCGCCGGGTTCGACGCTTTCACCGACTGGGCCGTCGGCGAGTTCGCCCTGACGCCCGACGAGACCGCGCTGTCGTACGCACCCCTCAACTTCGACCTCGCCCTGCTCGACGTCTGGACCTTCCTCCAGCTCGGAGCGTGCGTCGTCCTGGTGGAGCAGCAGCGGGCGACCGACGCCGCGCACCTGGCCGCGCTGGCCGCCCGGCACGACGTCACCTTCGTCCAGGGCGTGCCGATGATGTACCGGCTGCTCCTGGAGCACGGCGGCACCTTCGCCGCCGTACGTCACGCGATCTTCACCGGCGACCGGATGCCGGCCGACCTGCTGCGACGTGTCGCGCCGGCCTTCCCCCGGGCCGCCTTCCACAACGTGTTCGGCTGCACGGAGACCAACGACTCCTTCATCCACCGCGTCGATCCCACCGCCGTGGACGGCCCGATGCCCATCGGCCGTCCCATTCGCGGCACCGACGCCCTGGTCGTCGATGCCGAGGGCGAAGTCCTCGCCTCGGCCGGCACCGGCGAACTCCTGGTGTCCACGCCGTTCCAGACCAGCGGCTACCTGCGCCGGGACCTGAACGAGGTGTTCACGCACCTGGAGGGCCGGGTCTTCTACCGCACCGGCGACATCGTCACCCGCACCACCGAGGGCCTGTACTTCCTCGAAGGGCGCGCGGACTGGCACGTGAAGGTCCGGGGCGTCCGCACGAACCTGCAGGAGGTGGAGAACGTGATCGCGGCCCACCCGGACGTCGCGGAGGCCGTGGTCGTGCCGCTGCCGGACCCGCAGGCCGGCGTCCGCCTGCACGCCCATGTCACCCACCGCCCGGGCAGCGGCCTCACCAGTCTCCGACTGCGCACCCACCTGGGCCGGCAGCTGCCGCGCCACGCCATCCCGGCCTCGGTGCACCTCACCGCCGCTCCGCTGCCCCGCACCTCGACGGGCAAGCCCGACCGAAACCTGATCAAGCAGAACCGCCTGAAGGAGAGCGACGCATGAGCACCACAGCCATCGCCACTGAGGTCCGCGCCTACGTCGTGGCCCAGTTCCTGGCCGGGGAGGACGTCTCGGACCTCACCGGTGACTACGACCTGCTCGACTCCGGAGTCATCGACAGTCTCGGCCTGGTGAAGATGCTCGGGCACCTCACCACGGCCTATCAGATCCCCGTCGACGACATCGACTTCGGCCCCGACGACTTCCGAACCCTCGACGCCATCGTCGCCATGATCGCGGAGCACCGCCCGGCCGCGGCCGCCTGACCGACCGCTCCGCCCGGTCCGGCCGACCGCGCGGCGTCCCGTCCGACGACTGCGCCGTCCCGCCCGACCGACCGCACCGAACCGCCGCACAACCCGATCCCGAAGGAGAACCAGAGAGATGTTCACCCGCAGCCTCGATGACGTCGCCCCTGTCGAGTGGGGCAACGGCCTGAGCTACCGACTCCTCACCAAGCGCGACGGCATGGGCTTCGCCGTCGCGGACACCCTCGTGCGCAAGGGCACTTCGAGTGCCCTGCAGTACCGCAACCACCTGGAGGCCTGCTACTGCATCGGTGGCTCCGGCGAGGTCGTGGAGAAGGACGGCACCCGCCACAAGATCGTCCCCGGCACCATCTACGTCCTCAACGAGCACGACCCGCACCACCTGGTGGCCTCCGCCGACGAGGACCTCCACCTGGTGTCGATCTTCAACCCGCCGATCAACGGCGACGAGAAGCACACCCTGTCCGAGGACGGGTTCTCCCAGTACTGAGCCGCCGCCCCACCGGCCGCCAGTCCACCAGTCCCGGCCCGAAACCCGCTCCCCGTCGGGCTTCGGGCCGGGGCCGGGCCGTGTCGGGCCGCGTGAGCGTGCGAGCCCGTGGCCCGACACGGCCCGGGCCATGGAACGTCGTCATGGCCTCACCTTGATCCACTGTTGCCCCGATCCGCACTTGCCCCGATACACCGTTGAAAGGGACCCAGGATCTCCCGTGACCGATGACCTCTTTCACCTCACCGCGCCGTGGGCCGAGCAGCTCAACGCCGGTACCCGCGAGTTGGACGCGGCGGGCGTCTTCCCCCACGAGAAGTGGAAGACCCTCCAGGAGACCGGCCTGCTGCGCGTCCCGTTCGCGCCGGAGTTCGGCGGCGCCGGCCACAGCCTCACCGAAACCATGCGTGCCCTGGAGGGTCTGGGCCACACCTCCCGCGACGCCGGCCTCTCCTTCTCCGCGTCGACGCAGATCGTGTCCGTGGGCACGCCCCTGCAGCGGTTCGGCAGCCGGGAACTGAAGGAGAAGCACCTGCCGAGGATCATGTCCGGTGAGGCGATCACCGCGCACGCGATCACCGAGCAGTCCGGCGGGTCGGACGCGATGAACCTGGCGACCGTCGCCCGCCGCGACGGCGACCACTACGTGGTCAGCGGCGACAAGATGTTCATCACCAACGCCCCGGTCGCCGACCTGTTCCTGCTGTACGTCCGCACCGGGAAGCCGGGCCCCTTCGGCCTCACCACCCTGCTCGTCGAGGCCGGCAGCCCCGGCCTGACCGTGGGCCCCGCGATGGACAAGATCGGTCTGCGTACCAGCCCGATCGGCACGCTCGCCTTCGACGAGCTGCGCGTCCCGGTCAGCCAGCGGGTCGGGCAGGAGGGCGCCGGATTCCGGGTCCTGGACTACGTGATGAAGCGCGAGGTCCTCTTCGGCTTCTCCATCACCCTGGGCGAGATGACCCGGCGCCTGGAGGAGACCATCGCCTTCGCCAAGGAGCGCCGCCAGTTCGGCCAGCCCATCAGCTCCTACCAGGGCATCTCCCACAAGATCGCGGACATGAAGATCCGGGTGGAGACGGCCCGCAAGTGGCTCACCGACACCGGCGCCAAGGTCGAACGCAACGAGGACGCCTCGCTCGACCTCGCGGCCACCAAGACCGTCGTGTCCGAGGCCAACGTGCAGACCGCGCTGGACGCGGTGCAGATCCACGGCGGCCGCGGCGTGCTCACCGAGCACGGCATCGAGCGCGACCTGCGCAATTCGATCGCCGGAACGATCTACTCCGGAACCTCCGAGATCCAGCGCAACCGCATCGCCATGCTCCTCGGACTCTGACCGACAGGAATCCCGACATGACCGACCAGCTGGACCACCTCACGCGCCCCACCGAATTCCTCGACTACGAGACCGACGAGGTGCAGGCCTTCATCGACCACGCCGTCAAGGACCGCTCCGCGGACCGGCGGACCAACGCGATCGAGCTGTACTACGCGGTGCGCGACGGCGTCGACTACGAGGTCTACGGCGCCCCGCTGTCCCGGGAGGGCCTCAAGGCCTCGCACACCGCCACCACCAAGTCCGGCTTCTGCCTGCACAAGTCCGCGCTGTACGCGGCCGCCGTGCGCGCCCTGGGCGTCCCCTCCCGCCTGGTGTACGGCGACGTGCGCAACCACCTCGCCTCGCCCCGCCTCCTGGACCACATCGGCGGCGACGTGTTCTTCCACGGGCTCACCCAGGTCCACCTGGACGGCAAGTGGGTCAAGGCCACGCCCGTGTTCAACAAGCTGCTCTGCAAGCTGTACGGCATGCAGGCCCTGGAGTTCGACGGGCTCAACGACAGCCTCTACCACCCCCACGAGGGGGGCGGCGCCATGGAGTTCCTCACCGACCACGGTTCCTTCGACGACGTCCCCTACGACTTCGTCCTCGAAGCGATGCGCCGCAAGCACCCCAGGTTCCTCGACGCCGGCGGCACCGGCACCGTCCGAGGCGGCCGCCTGGCCGACGAATCCGCGCTCACCCGGTAGGAGAACCTCATGACCAGTACGCCCTCGCCCGTCGACGGATGGGACGCCTCGACCCGCATCGGCGTCGTCGTGCCGCATGCGGATGTGGGCCCGGAGGCCGAACTGCAGGCCGTCGCCCCCGCCTCCGTGTCCATCCACGGCTCGCGCATCCACTTCGCCGCCATGCGCCCGGGCGGTGAGATGGACGAGAAGATCCCGCACGACCCGATCCTGGCCTTCGTCCAGGCCCCGTACCTGGACAACGCCGTGGAGCTGCTGGCGGCCTCACCGCTGCACGCGCTGACCCTCGGCTTCACCTCCTCCAGTTACGCCTTGAAGGCGCAGGGCGAGCGGGAGTTGTACGAGCGGCTGTTGCCCGTCACCCGGGGGCTGCCGATCACCGGCACGACCAGGGCCGCGCGCGCCGCGTTCGACGCGCTGGGCGCCCGCCGGATCGCGGTGGTCAACCCGCCGTGGTTCGACGACACCCTCTCGCGCCAGGGAGCCGACTACTTCGGTGAGTTCGGCTACGAGGTCGTCTACCACGGCCCCTGCGGCCTGCCCTCCAACCAGAAGGCCATCACGCCCGAGAACCTCTCGGCGTGGATCCGCACCACGGTGGCCGCCCACCGGCCGGAGGCCGTCCTCGTCGCCGGCAACGGCATCCGGGCGGTCGGCACCATCAAGGCCCTGGAGGACGAGCTCGGCTTCAACGTCGTCACCGCGAACCAGGTGATCCTCTGGCACGCCCTCCACCTCGCCGGTGCCGCGGCCACCGCCCGCGACATCACCGACTACGGGCACCTGTTCGCCACGACCCCGAAGGACGACCATTCGTGACCCTGTTGGACGCACACGGCTACGAGGCCGTCTTCGGGACCCCGGAGGGCGACACCTACCGCATCCCGCTGATCTGCTGGCGGGAGGACGGCGACCACATGTACGGCGTGATCCTGGTCAAGGGCCATCTGCGGCGGACGGACCAGCTGCGGAACTTCCTCCGGTACGACTGCCGGCGCAGTGCCTGTCGACACGAGGCCCCGCCCGCCTTCGATGCTCCGGCGGTGGACGGCCGGCCGGACGGCACGCACCTGTCGGCCCTGAGGTGACGCCCGCGCGCTCGTAAAGGCGCAGGCAAGTGCGGGTTGTCAAGCCCCTTGTGAAGCCCCCACGCTCATAACGGGATCCGGCGGCTCCCCCCCTTTCCCCGGCTGCCGGTATTCGACTCGCTCACCGCTATTCGGAATCCGTTCGACGGGTATTCGCCGTCGGTCCGAAAGGAAGACCCCGCCATGTGCCGGGGCGCCGCGCACCCGGCGCTTCGGCGGGTGGGTCGGATCCACCGCACCCCGGGGCGAGGCGAGGTGACGTCGCGCGATCAGTCCGGATGCGAACGACGTTCCCCGCCCCGGTCGGTGCGGTTCGGCATGACCGGCCCCACGCCCCGTGGGCCCACGTGCCCCGGTCCTCCGGCGCGCGACCGCACGGTCGGACTTCAGCGCGAGCGGAGACGGACACACCCGATGCCGGCCGGGCGAACGGGGATCCGACTACGCGTCAGGTCGCCGGCGGACCGGGGTATGCTTGCCGCGTCGTCGCGGGGCAGGTACACGAACCAGTCGGAGGGGCTATGCAACTCACAAGAAGTCCCCAGGACACCCAGCGGTCCGCGACCGCACCCGTCACGCGGTACCGGAGCGCGCCGCTGTGCTGAGGCAGGCGCGCGCGGAGCAGACCCGGGCCGCCCTGATCGACGCCGCGGCCGCACAGTTCGCCCGGCACGGTTACACCGGCGCCACTCTGGCGCGCATCAGCCAATCCGCCGGCGTCACCTCGGGGGCGTTGACCTTCCACTTCCTGACCAAGGAGGACCTGGCGCTCGCGGTCGTCGAGGCGGGTGCGTCAGCGGTCCGTTCGGCGCTGCACGAGGTGCAGCAGCTCACGACGCCGGGGCTGACCGCGGTCAGCCGGCTCACCCAGTCACTGGCCGCCTTCCTGAACCGGGACGTCCGGGCCCATGCGGCCATGCGACTCGCGTACGAGTGCCCCGGTTCCCAGCCGGCCTGGGAGGAGGCCTGGCGCCCCACCCTGCTGCACGCCCTCGATCTGGCCCGGGCCGGCGGCACCACCGACGCGGAGCTCGCCGACATCGAGCTGCTGGTCGCCTACCTGCTGGCCGGGGCCGAGGCGCGGCTGCGCTCCGGCCACCCGGTGCGGTCCGTGGAGCACGAGCTCGGCCAGCTGTGGCGGCGGGCCGCCGCGGGCTTCAGCGCCCGACCGGACCGCGAGCCCGATCCCCGGGAGCCCGATCCCCGGGAGCCCGATCCCCGCGAGCACGACCGGATGCCCGCGCCGCCCCTCTCGCACGGCGAATTCCGGGAGGGAACCGAGCGGAACGACGGGTGATCGAACGGCGCTCCGGTCGTCCGGCCGGGACGCGTCCCGTCGTGTGACCTTTGACGTCGACCCGCGCGCTCCCGTGCACCCGGCCCGCGCGCCCGGCCCGTGCGCGAATTCGAGCTCGACGACCACCGCTCGTGGGCGTTCCGGCGTTCCGGCGTTCAACGGAGGCCGAGTCGAAGTCGGAACTCCGTGATGTCACCCGTTGCGCGGCCCGGCCGCTCCCGTTCCCCGGAACCGACCCGGCGGGTTCACGCCATGGTTCATGTGGAGTTGGCGAAGTGGCGGCAGGAATCCCTTTCCCCAGAAAAAAATAGTACTCATTCTTTATCGTGGGTGCGTCTGTGTGAAGCCCGCAGTCGCAACACGGGAGGGGAAACTATGAGGGGATGGGACTCCGTCGCCCTGTTCACGGAGCAGCTCTTCGGACACCTGCGCCGGGCCGACCAGCGCAGGTGGGCTCACGCATATGTACAAGGCCTCCTCAGCACGCCCGGCAAGAAGTCCATCCGCCGACTCGCGGCCGTGGCGAGCGACTCCCCGACGGCATCGCAGGCTCTGCACCAGTTCATCAACGAGAGTCCCTGGGAGTGGGAGCCGGTGTGCGACCAGTTGCGCCAGTGGGCCGAGGGCCGTGTCCGGCCCCGGGCGTGGACGGCCGCCCCCGTCGTCCTGCCCAAGCGCGGTGAGAAGTCGTGCGGAGTGCACCGCCGATTCATCCCACACACCGGACGAACCGTCAACTGCCAGGTAGGAACGGCGGTGTTCATGTCGACCGACGCGGGCGAGTTTCCCGTCGGCTGGTGCCTGTTCCTGCCCGAGCCGTGGGCCCAGGGCCCACTGCGCGAGCGGGCCCGTGTCCCCCAGACGGCCACCGCTCCGACCGAGAGCCAACTCCTCAATGTGCTCGACGCGATGGTGCAGCGCTCGCAGCACGAACCCGTCCCGGTCGTCGTCGACCTCGACGGTTACATGGACTCGCGCCGGCTCCTCGACGGACTGATCAAGCGCCGGCTGGACTTCGTCGTGGCGATCCCCGGCGGCTTCCCGCTCGCCCAGCTCGAACCCCACGCCTCCGGTTCCCGCCGGCCGGTGACCGCGGCCGCCCGGGTGCTGAGCGACCGGAGCGCGGAGGTCCGTCCCGGCGGCGCGAGACCGGGGCGGGGGCCCGTTCGTGACGCTCTGGTCCAGATTCCCGGCGCTGTCGCGGCCGACCAACGGCCCCAGCCGTTCCGCCTGTTCGCCCAGCCCGACGGGCACCCGGCGGGGCCGGGACAGCTGTGGATCACCAACATGGCGCACCGGCCGGTCGACGAACTCCTGGAGTACGCGGAGCGGCACCCGGCGACCGGTGAGACCGTCGATCTGCTCCAACGGGGCTTCGGCCTACGGGACTTCGAGGGCCGCTCCTTTCCGGGCTGGCACCACCACATGGCACTGGTCTCGGCCGCCTTCACCTACAGCCGCCTGGCGGCCGACCCCGACCGGCAGACCGCCCGTCCCGGCCTCGGCGCGGGAGGCGACGGCCGGGCCAGGCCGCCGCTCGGGCCCCACGCGCTGTGGACGCAGGAGAAGGCCCCGAGTTATCCCGTCGCGGTCTGAGGCCGTCGTCCGGCCCCGGGGTGGCGGGCTTCGCGGTGGTGGGCTTCGCTGGTCGGTCGGTCCGGCGCTCTCGTGCCGGACCGTCACCCCGCACCCCGATGACCAGGCATCGGGCAATGTCCTGAGCAGTAGCGATTGACAGCAAGATGTATGTTCATGCAAGCTCTATCTGCTCGCTCAAGTCTCTTGCGGGCTCAAAGAACATGTACATACAAGCAACTACTGGGGACTCCATGCCTGATGTCACGGCGCCCACTGCCCACAGCCCGGCCGCGGTCTGAGCGGGGGAGCAGCGTTGCGTTATTCCGAGCTATCAGAGAGCGAGCTGACCGAGTACGCCCGTGAGGCGGTCCGGATCAGCCGCGAGCACGTCGCCAAGGGCGGCATCCCGTTCTCCGGCGTGGTGGTCAACCGCGGCCGGATCCTCGGCACCGGCGTCAACCGGGTGCGCGAGGACAACGACCCCACCGCGCACGCCGAGGTGACCGCACTGCGCGAGGCCGCCGCCAAGTACGGCCTGCACGCCACCGCCGGGGCGACCCTGATCGCCTCCGGCGAGCCGTGCGCCCTGTGCTACATGGCCTCGCTGTACTTCAACGTCACCCACATCGTCAACGTGGTCGACCGCAAGACGGCCGCGCGGTACGGCTTCGACTACACCAACTCGTACTCGATCTTCGCCGAGGATCCGGAGACCTGGCCGGTCAAGGTGACCTGGCTGCAGATCCCGGAAGGGACGAAGCCGTTCGAGGAGTTCCTCGCGATGGAACAGGGGCGGCCATGACCGAGACGGCAACCGGCAAAATCGGCGTCAGGGTCTGGTCGGACTACGTCTGTCCGTTCTGCATGCTCGCCGAGGGTCCGCTGCACGAGGCCACCCGCGACCTCGACGTCGAGATCGAGTGGATGCCGTTCGAACTGCGGCCCCACCCCACCCCGACGCTGCGCCCGGAGGACCCGTACCTGCCGGCGATCTGGGAGCGCGCGGTCTACCCGATGGCCCGACGGATGGGCGTGGACATCACCCTGCCCACGGTCTCCCCCCAGCCCTACACCCGGCTGGCCTTCGAGGGCTACCAGTACGCGGCCGAGCACGGCAGGGCCGCGGAGTACACCCCGCGCGTCCTGCGGGCCTTCTTCCAGGAGAACCGGGACATCGGCCGGACGGAGGTCCTCGCCGACATCGCGTCCGAACTCGGGCTGGACGGCGCCGACTTCACCGCGGCGCTGACCGCCGGCACCTACACCGCGGCCCACCAGGACGCGCTGCGGACCGCCGAGGCCTTCCGCATCTCCGTCGCTCCCACGATCATCATCGACGGGCGCCACCGCATCGAAGGCGTCCCCACCGTGGCCCAGATCCGCAAGGCCGTGCTCGACGCCCAGGCCGAACAGACGGCCGCCGGAGATGCTCCCGCCTGCGGAATCGACGGGTGCTGACCTGACCCGAGGGCCGGGCTTCCGCACCGACCGGCCGACGGAACGGCACTGACGCCGTTCGACCCGGCCGTGCCACAGCCGCGGGCGACGCCGGAGCGCGCCCGCCCGCCCGGCCGTGCCGACTGACCACGAGTCGGACGGCCCCCACCCCCTTCACCGCCGGACGACATCCCGGCGGAGCAGCGCTTCGTCGTTCCCGCCCCCGTTCCGCCGGTACAGCGGATTGCGGGACGGCGGACCGTCCCCCGTGCAACGCCGACCTTCAACGAACGAAAGGACCCCCCATGCAGTGGTTCTACCTCGCGATCGCGGACATCTTCGAGATCGCCGTCGCCATCGCGGCCGGTAAGGCCGAAGGCTTCAAGAACCGCCCCTGGACCGCCGCGACCCTGATCACCGGCGCCCTCGGCACCTACTTCCTCAGCAAGGCACTCCTCACCTTCGACGTGGGCGTCGGCTACGCCATCTGGACCTCCGTCGCCGGTATCGGCATCACCCTCCTCGGAGCACTGCTCTTCGGCCAGCGCCTGAACTGGCGCAAGGCCGTCGGCATCGCCGTCATCATCGCCGGCGTCGTCGGCCTCCAGCTCAGCGGCGCCGCCTGAGAATCCCGCCCCCACTCGACCCATCTCCTCGAAAGGACTCGCGCACATGTCCAACACCGGGCGCACCTCGGCCAATTCCTGGATCATGCTCCTCCTCGCCGGCGGCTTCGAAGTCGGCTACGCGCTCTCCGTCGGTGGCAGCCACGGCTTCACCCGCCTGACGTGGTCACTGGTCGCCGTCGTCTTCTTCCTGCTGACGCTCTGGGCGCTGAGCGCCGCGCTGCGCACCATCGACGTCAGCATCGGCTACGCCGTCTGGGCGGGAATCGGGTCGGTCGGCGCGGCACTGCTGGGCCCCGTCATCTTCGACGAGACCCTCACCGCGGTCCAGGCCGTGTGGCTGGCCGTCATCATCGCCGGAGTCGTCTGGCTCAAGCTCGCCGACCGGCCGGCGAAGACCGCGGAGGCCGCGGCCGTGCCGCGGGAGGCCCAGACCGCGGACGTCTGACGGGTGTCGCCCCGCTGCGGGAAGCCGCCGCCGTGCCGCTCCTGAGCCGCGCCGATCGGGCCGGGTCTTGGGCGGGCCGGGTCCCGGTCGGCTGGCCGCGGGGCGGCCGGGGCATCACGGCAGGGCCTCTCGGTGGCCCGGCGGGTTTCGAAGCCCGCCCGGGAAACCGGGAGGCCCTGCCCTGTGCCGTGGGGGGCGAAAGCCTCGAGGCCCGGGTCGGGCCCGTCCGTGAGTGGTGCGGACGGGCGCCTCTCGGGCACGCGGCGCCGCCCCGCGCGGCTGGACCACCCTGCGTGGCTGGACCGCGTTCCGGCCGGGGCGCCGTCCGGTACGGCTCAGGCGCGGTCGGCGGTGACGAGGTGGTAGTCGAGGAGGCCGTCGCGCCAGGCGGTGAGGAAGTGGCGGGTCCAGTGGCCGGGTGGGACGGTCTCGGCGAGGTAGCGGTCGAGGCCCGGCCAGACGTCCGGACCGATGGACTCGGTGGTGACGGTGGTGAAACCGGCCTCCGCCAGGTCGGTGACGAAGTCGTCGAGGGGGTGGGCGACGTCCAGGCCGTCGGCGAAGCTGGCGAGCAGGATCTTGAGGCGCTCGGCGACGTCGGCTCCCGGGGCGGTGAAGAAGGTGGTGACCACCAGTCGGCCGCCGGGGCGCAGGACGCGGGCGGCCTCGGCGGCGAAGCTCGGGAGTTCGCGGAAGTGCTGGGCGGCCTCGACGGAGTAGACGCCGTCCAAGGAGGCGTCGGGGAACGGGAGTTCGTCGGCCGAACCGAGGGTGTAGGCGAGCCGGTCGGGGTAGGTGGCCAGGGCCTTGGCGTTGACGGCGCGGGCGCGCTCGATCTGGTCCGGATGGATGTCCACACCCGTCACCGTCGCGAAGCGGAACTCCCGTAGCGCCAGCGCCGAGCCGAGCCCGCGCCCGCAGCCGACCTCCGCCAGCCGCAGCTGCCCGCGCGGATCCGGGAAGGCGCGCAGCACCCGCCGGTAGAGCTGCTCCTGGCTGCGCACCCGGTCATCGGGGGTGGGGGCGGTGAGGTCGATCCCCTGCCAGTCGCCGAAGTTGATGAAGCCACCGGCGAAGGAGGCGGCTTGGGACAGATCGTCGGTGCCGTACGTCCGGCGTACCGTCGGTGGGATGTGGTCGTGGTCCATGGGTCGCTGGGTCTCCTGCTCGATGGACGCCCGGCCGTCGGGCGCGCCGAGGTACGTACCCAAACCTGTGGCGGTGCGAACACGGTACGTGACGGTCGGAGTTCGGGTTCGGAGTTCGGTGGTCGGCCGGGTGGTCGATTCGCTACAGTCCGCCGGGATTCCACGGTGATCACCGGTGATCACCGACGAACAGGAGGGGCGACTGATGAACACCGACAACCGACCCGTACCGGCGCTGACCGGGGGCGAGCGCGAGATGCTGCGCGGCTTCCTGGACTTCCACCGGGCGACCCTCGCCATGAAGTGCGAGGGCCTCACCGACGAACAGCTGCGGCAGCGGTCCAGCCCGCCGTCCACGCTGAGCCTGCTCGGGCTGGTCCGCCACCTGGCCGAGGTCGAGCGGACCTGGTTCCGCAAGGTGATCAACGGCGAGGACATCCCGCTGGTCTGGTCCGAGGACGGCGACTACCAGGTGGCCTACGACGCCACCGATGCCACCCGTGCCGAGGCCTTCGCCGCCTGGCAGGCCGAGGTCGAGCACTCCCGCCGCATCGAACTCGCCGCCCCCTCCCTCGATGTCACCGGCTACCAGCCCCGCTGGGAGGCCGAGGTGTCGCTGCGCCTGGTGATGCTCCACCTCATCCACGAGTACGCCCGCCACAACGGGCACGCCGACTTCCTGCGCGAGGCCATCGACGGCGTGGTCGGCGCGTAGCCGCCGGCCCGTCCTACCAGCCGAGGAGGTGGGTGCGGGCGGTGAGGACGGTGAGGAGGGATTTGGCGGTGGTTTCGGGGGTGAGGTCGGAGATGTCGAGGATGTGGCGGCTGGTGGGGGCGTCGGGGGCGGGCGGGGTGGTGGTGAGGACGACGTAGTGGAGGGCGGCGCCGGTGGTGCGGCTCTCGCGGCGGAAGGTGGCGAGGGTGGGCGGGGTGGCCGGGCACTCGACGATGACCTGGTAGCCGCCGGTGGCGTAGGCGAAGGCGGCCTGGGCAGCGGCCGCGAGGGCGGTGGTGTTCTGGCGCTCGGCCCCGGGGAGGTCGGGCGGGATCCGGCCGTTGCGGATGACCCGCAGGAAGTCGTCCGTCCGCAGGTGGACGCTCGGGTGCAGCTCCTGTGCGAGCAGCCCCGCGACCGGGCTGTCCCCGGCCCCGGTCGGGTCGACGAGGACCAGGACGCCCCCGGCGCCACGGCCGCCCCCGAGTTCCGGCCCACCTACGGTCGTACGGTTCACAGCTGCTGATCCCTTCGCGGGCCGGGGACGGACGGGTAGCCGGGGCGAGGCGGTCGGAGTGCGAAGGCGCCGGTCGGCCCGGATGCGGACAGCCGATCGCCTCGTCCCTACGACTGATGCGTTTCGGGGATCAACCTAGTCCAAACGGGTGCCCCGAGTCGTCCCCCTCCCGGTCCGCGGGCGGGTCGCCGGAGGTGGTCAGTGCTCGTCGACCCGCAGCACGATCGGGTTGGTGAGGGCCGCCATCGGACCCCAGGGCAGATCCTCGCCCATCGAGTTGCCCTTGCCCGGGGTGCCGTCCGCCTTCGGGTGGCGCACCTCGGCGCGGACGTAGGCGGCCAGCGAGGCGGTGGTGCGCCAGTCCACCGTGCCGGAGCCGTCGGCGGGCAGCGACTCCTGGTGCATCTGCCCCTCGTCGGTGAGGAAGCGGACCGTACCACCGGGCACCCCGGAGACGGTGAGCCGGACGTCGAGCGGGGCGTCGGCCGGGACGGTCAGCTCCTCGCCGATGCCGGCCTGGCGGCCGTTCCCGGTGACGGTGAAGTCCAGCCGGACGGTGGCGGACTCGGCGAGCCAGCTGCGCCCGGCGCGCAGGCCGTCGAGGACGGCGTCCCGGGTGAGGTCCTCGGCGAGGACGACGTTGTGCGGGAGGCCGATCACCTGGGGGTCGCTGTGCGCGTCGCTGTTGCCCATCGCGGGCAGCCAGGAGCGGCCGCCGCGCAGGGCGACGGCGAGCTGGGAGTCCCAGGTGTCCACGGCCGACTCGTCGTCGTACGTCCAGGGCCCGTTCCACACCTCGACGGCGTCGGCCTGCTCGTAGCCGAACTTCCACTGGCAGGCGACGTACGGGCAGTACGGGTGCGCGGGCACCACCAGGCCGCCGCAGCGGTGGACCTGGCGGACGAAGCGCGGGTACTCCTCGTCGCGGGAGCGGTAGCGCCAGTCGACGAACCGGCCGGCCTCCAGGCCGAGGGCCAACCAGTGGCCGTTGCGGGTGGTGATCTCCTCGCCCGGCAGGATCAGCAGGTCCGGGCCGGCCAGCGGGCCCCAAACGGCGTGCGAGGAGCTGGTGTTGTGGTCGGTGGAGACGATGAAGTCCAGACCGGCCGCGCGGGCCCCGGCCGCCACCTCCCAGGGTAGGCGCCGCCCGTCGGAGTGGACGGTGTGCAGGTGGCAGTCGCCCCGGTACCAGGCGCGGCCGCGGCCGCGGGCCCGCTCCGGCGGGTAGTGCGGGGTGAACTCCGCTCCGGGTGTGCCGAACCGGAGGGTGACCTGGACGTGGTAGTCCAGGCCCTGGGGGGCCACCTGGTACGGGCCCAAGGCGATGTGCCAGGTGCCCGGGTTGACCGGACCGGGGAGGTAGCCGGGGGTGGCGGTGTCGCGGGCGATCGCGAACTCGGTGCGGAAACCGCCGGACCAGCCGCGGAAGCCGTCCCCGCCGAGGTCGGTGCCGCGCTCGTCGAAGATGCCGATGTCGCAGGAGTTGCCGGGGGTGCCGGCCGGGACCTGCGGCTTGTCGTAGTTGTAGGAGACGGCGATCTCGCGGACGCCGTCGGGGACTTCGACCGGGAGGTAGACGAAGTCGGGGGAGCCGGTGGGGAGGTGGCCGGTGAGGGTGACGGTCCGGTCTGCCTGGTCTGCCTGGTCTGCCTGGTGCGGGGCTGCGGCCGCCGGGCCGGTGGCGGCGGCGAGGCCGAGGGCGGTAGCGGCGCCGGTGGCGAGGCCGGTGCGGAGCAGGGCGCGGCGGGCGGGGTGTGCCGGGCGGGCCGGGTGGGCGGGTTGTGCGGGTTCCTCGTGTTCTTCGTATTCGTCGTGGCGCGGGGCGGTGGGGTCGGCGGGCATCGGGGCCTCCGGGCTGGGGCGGGCGGGTCCGTTGGTTCGCCTACCCCGGGGAGTGAACCGGGGATGAGGCGGGGCCCACCGGGGTGGGGCGGGTCGGTGAAGGGGTTCCGGGCGGAGGCGGGGGAGAGTTGGGGAGAGTGACGATTGGTCGGTGCATGGTCGTGAGACCGGTTGGTATGGCAGGTGGCGATGGGTCGGGAGGCCGGTGTGGCACTGAGTCGGCGGGCGCTGCTGGCGGCGGCGGTGGCCGGTGGCACGCTGACGGGGTGCCGGACCAGGCGGGCGGCCGAGGGGCCGGCCTCGCCGACAGTCTCCGCTGCGGGCACGCCGACCGCGACGCCGAGCGCCGCGCCGTTCGGGACACCGCCCGCGACCCCGTCCGCCGTGCCCCCGTCCACCGTGCCCCCGGCGGCGTCCCGGGAGCCGACCCGGGCGGAGACGGTTCAGCGGTACGGCGGCACGGCCCCGCGCGACTGGGGCCCGGAGGTCGCCGGGGTGATCACCGAGCTGCCCGAGGGCGAGTCGGCGATGGCGCTGACCTTCGACGCCTGTGGTGGCCCCGGCGGGAACGGCTACGACGCCGAGCTGATCGGCTTCCTGCGCGGGCGCGGCGTCCCGGCCACGCTCTTCCTGAACGCCCGCTGGATCGACGCCAACCCGGATGTGTTCGAGCAGCTCGCCGCCGATCCGCTGTTCGAGATCGGCAACCACGGCACGATCCACCGTCCGCTCTCGGTGACCGGCCGGTCCGCCTACGGCATCGCCGGGACGGGTGACGTCGGCGAGGCGTACGACGAGGTGACGGGCAACGCCCACAAGCTGACCGAGTTGCTCGGGCACCCGCCCCGGTTCTTCCGCTCCGGCACCGCGCACTACGACGACGTCGCCACCCGGGTGGTCGCCGACCTGGGCGAACGCGTCGCGGGTTTCACCGTGAACGGGGACGGCGGGGCCACGCTCAGCGCCGCCGAGGTGCGGCGGGAGGTGGCGTCGGCCCCGCCCGGGGCGATCGTCATCGGGCACATGAACCACCCGGGCGGCGGCACCGCCCCCGGGGTGGCGGCGGCGGTGCCGGGGCTGCTGGGGGCGGGGCGGCGGTTCGTCCGGCTGTCCGACGTGATGTGAGGCCGCCGCACGGGGCGAGCCGGCCGGACGCGCGGTGGTCGGACACACGGTGGTCGGACACGCGGTGGCCGGGGGCGGGGCCTACGCCAGGCGGAGGCCGTCCGGGTGCTCCTCCTCGATGATCCGGACCAGCCAGTCGAAGACCGTCGGCCCCTTGCCCGCCCGGGCGGCGGCCAGTTCGGCGGAGACGTGCTCGCGGTTGGCGGGGTGGCAGCGGGTGAGCCGCAGCTCCAACTGGCGGACCGTCTCCGGGTAGCCGAGGTTGCGGCGGGACACCTCGTGGTCGCGCCACTCGATGGCGTAGTCGCCGTCCTCGGGCGTGCCGTAGCCGCCGCGCAGGCAGTCGGCGAAGGCGTCGAGGTTGCGGCCGAAGTAGCCGTCCGCGCCCATCACCTGCCCGACCACGTCCCAGAAGCCGTCCAGGTCGCGGATCCTGCTGCCGTCGATCACGTAGGTCACCGTCACGCGGTCGAGGATATGCCCGGGAGGCGAACGGATCGGCGACGGGCGGTTACGGCTCGACGGCGATCGCGGTGGCGAGCAGCCCGTCGCACACCGCCCAGCGGCCGTCGAAGCCCTCGATCCGGCGGCCGCCGACCACCGGGCCGGGGACGAGCAGCCGGGCGGAGAAGGTGCCGTCGGAGGAGAGGTCGAGCTCGGCCTCGTGGAAGTCCAGCCAGAGCCCGGTCAACGGGAACCAGGCCTTGTAGACCGACTCCTTGGCGCTGAACAGGATCCGGTCCCACGGGGTGTCCGGGTGCTCGGCGGCGAGCTTGGCCAGCCGCTGCTGTTCGACGGGCAGGGCGACGGCGTCGAGCACGCCCTCCGGGAGCGGCAGCGCGGGCTCGGCGTCGATGCCGACGGAGGCGAGGGCGCCGGCCCGGGCCACGGCGGCCGCGCGGAAGCCGTCGCAGTGGGTGAGGCTGCCGATCACGTCGTCTGGCCAGCTCGGGGCTCCGCGCAGGCCCGGGACGAGCGGGCGGTACGGGACGCCCAGGCGGGCCAGGGCGGCGCGGGCGCAGTGGCGGACGGTGGTGAACTCGCGTCGGCGCTTGTCGACGGCCTTGGCGACCACCGCCTCCTCGGCCGGCTCCAGCCTGGCCTCCGGCGGGTCGTCGTAGGCCACCTCGGTCACCACGACGTCCGGCAGCAGGTCCCCGATCACGTGTTCCCCCCTCGGTCGGCCGCGCGGACGGGTGCCGCGCGGGACGAGCGTAACCCGGGCGGGCGGCTCAGGTCGGGTGATCCCGTCGATCTTCATCGACCGGGGCCGCCTGCCTCGCGCGGCGCTCGGTCGACCGTCCGGTGACCTGCCGTCAGAGCTACTGGCCGAGCAGCCGGGCGAAGTCCAGTCCGAGGCTGCCGAGCACGGGCAGCGCGCCGAGGTCGGTCACGCCGCCGACCGGGATGCTGTAGCCCTGGTTCACCTCGCGGGGCGCGGCGGCCGAGGGCGCGGCGATCGCCGGGGTCAGGGCGGCGCCGAGGAGCAGGGTGGCGAGTGCGGTGCGCATGTGGCGGGCCTCCGGGCGGGCGGGGATGACGGTCTGCCAACACCCTCGGCGGCGGAGCGGTCACGTACCTTCGCCCCTTCGGCCGTATTGGCAAAGCTCCTTGACGTGTGTCCATGACAGCACCGTAAAGGTCTGGACCATGCCGAGGTGGAGCACATGCGTTCCCCGCGTGCTCGCAGGGGCGGGGACGCCGGTCGTGCACAACTACGGCCGCGGCGGCGCGGGGGTGACGCTCGGCTGGGGGTGCGCGGACGACGCCGCGGAGCTGGCCTCGACGGCCGTGGGCTGAGGCGGGCGCGGGGGCACCGGGGCTGTCCCTGATTCACCGGCTGACGCGGGGGCGTTGGGGGGTCGCCGTGGAGCCCTTCGGGAAGGTCGGTGCATGCGGACCTGCCGGTGGCGAAGCAGTGAGTGACGGCGGCGGGATCAACGATCCGGTGCGGGTGTGGCTAGCGTGTGGGGTCTCCGTGTCCGGCGCGATGGTGGTGATCGCGTTGTGGGGGACGGTGATCCGTGGATGGCGAGAGGGGAGTTCGGAACATGCCCGACGTGAAGAAGCCGATGCTGTACGTCGTCGTGTGTGCGGCGGGAGTCGCTGACGGGGTAGGGGAGTTGATCTCTGCGGCGCAGGGGCGAGGGTGGGACGTGGGGGTGGTGGCGACTCCTCTGGCGATGGGGTTCATGGACACCGACGCCGTCGAGGCGCAGACGGGGTACGTGATCCGCTCGGCCTGGCGCAAACCCGGGGACGACCGGCCGTTGCCGGACGCCGACGCCATTGTCGTCGCTCCGGCGACCTTCAACACGATCAACAAGTGGGCCGCCGGCATCGCCGACACGCTGGCGCTCGGCATCCTCTGTGAAGCCTACGGGCGGGGCACGCTGACGGCTGCCCAGCCGCGGGTCAATGAGGCGCTGGCGAAGCATCCCGCGTACGTGGAGAGCCTGGCCCGGCTCCGGGGGATGGGGGTGCGTTTCGTGGACGACGCTCCCGGGGCGTACGGCTGGACACGGGTGCTGGACCTGCTCGACGGCTGACAGGGTGGCTGGTCCGGCGTCGGGATCCTGGCAGGCTGAGGGGTGGCCCGCCGACCGGCGGGAGGTGGCCCCGGGCGGGCCACCACCTCGCCGATCGCCCGGGTGGCGGACCGGGTCTCCGGGCGAATCTGACGGTCCGTTCGGAGGATGCGTGCGGCCGGGCTGCCGCGCGGTGCGCCGTGAACCGCCCACCGTTGAGGCGTGCTGAGGAGAACCCTGTCGGTCCTGGGCCTTGCCCTGCTGCTCTGCGCGCCCGCGAGCCGCGCGTACGCCGGGTCGTCGCAGGGGGAGGTGGTCGCCGTGGACCAGGCGTCCCGCCGCGTCCTCGTCCTGCGGGGAGCCGAGGAACTGGCGGACTACCGGGGACCCGACCGGTCGCCCGTGGTGTGGTCCTGGGGCGCGGACCGGGCGGACGACCTCGGTGACCTCGATCCCGCGCACAGCTGGACCAACCCGGACGAGGCGAAGGGCCGGATCCTGGACGGCCGCCGCTACCTGCTGACCACCGCCTCCGGCGGGCTCGCCGCAGTGGTGGATACCGCCACCGGAGGCAGCCGCTGGGCGGCGGACCTGGGCGGGGACGCCAATCCGCACAGCATCGAGCTGCTTCCGGACGGCAACGTCGCGGTCGTCGCGAGCGGCGGCGGGTGGGTGCGGCTGTACGCGGCCTCGCAGGGTCCCCGGACCGCCACCCACGCGGCCTTCCCCCTCCCGGGCGCGCACGGGGTGCTCTGGGACGGGCGGACCGGCCTGCTCTGGGTGCTCGGTGACGACCGGCTGACCGCGCTGAGGGTCGGCGGCACCGCGGCCGAGCCCGCCCTGACCGCCGTCCGGAGCGCCCCGCTGCCCGACCAGGGCGGCCACGACCTCTCACCCGTGCGAGGTGAGCCCGGCCGGTTCTGGGTGAGCACGCTGAACGGCCTCTGGCGGTACGACCCCGCCGCCGATCGGTTCACCCCCGTCCATCTGGCCGATCCCGCCGCCGAGCGGGAGGTCAAGAGCATCGGCGACGACCCCCGCACCGGCCGGCTGCTCACGGTGGCGCCGGACCACAGCGGCCCGTGCGACTGGTGCACCTCGGTGATTCGGCTGGACCGCCCGGAGGGGACGTGGGCGCTGGGCGGTACGCGGCTGTACAAGGCGCGCTGGTGGGAGTCGCAATAGCAGATGAGTGGCGGACAGTAGTTGATCTTGCTCGGCGGGTCGGCGATACCACCCGTTCTGCTTACCGCGTTCGGCTGATGGGGCATATTGTGTACCCCCGCAAACTACTCCAATAGAAGTCAGTTTCCCGTCGCGGTCCGAAAACCATCTGCGGACCCGCGCCGACTGGGATAGCGTCGAAGGCGTCGGGGGGTCGACACCGATCCGGTGTATTCGAACGCTAGTTACCGGGCCGTAACGGCTCGAATTGGTCCTGGAGAAAAGTATGCGAAATTCCACTAAGGAAAGCCGGTCGGACGTTATCGACGATCTGCAGCTCGCGGTCGACTCGCTGGCCGAATTCCCGGCCAGGAACGCGGCCGGCGCGGCCGATGTCACCGAGCGGCTCGCGGCCGTCGCCGAACTCTGTCGTTCGGTCGACGCGGTGCTCGACAGCCTGGTCGTCCAGGCGGCCGCCGAGGCTGCCGAGGAGGGGTGGACCGCGGCCCGGATGGCGGCCGAACACTCCGGCTACTACGCCAGGTTGCGGCGCGCACTGCTCCCCGCCGGGGCCGCGGCCGGGCTGACGCAGCAGTGAGCACGGTGTACGCCCGCGCGCACGTGCTGTCCTGCCCCACCCGGTGGAGCGACGTCGACGAGAACGGGCACATCAACAACGCCCGGCTGGTCGGCTACATCCAGGAGGGGATTTACGACCTGTTCTGCCACCACGCGACGGCCGTCCGGGAATCGCTTTTCCCTTCCGGATTCATTATCGCGCGGCACGAGATCGATTACCTGGAACAGCTCCACCACGGGCCCGAGCCATTGTCGGTGCGGCTGACCGTGGAACGGCTCGGGCGGAGTTCCGCCCAGGTCGAGGTGAATGTCTGCCGCGAGCCGCTCACCTTTATGCGGGCGCGGACCGTGGTGGTCGCGCGGGACCGGGAATCCGGCCGTTCGCGCAAACTCAGCGAGAACGAGCGCCGCTTTCTGTCGGCGTATATGACGGACACGGCGCGCGGCGACGCCCTGGCCGTGGCCGGCCAGCCGACGGTGCCGGGCCCGCGACTGGCGGCCCGGTCCGGTAGCGGCGGGGTCGGCTCCCCGCGCAGTGCGCGCAGACGGTGTCGGGCCTCGGCGGGCTGACCGCCGCCGCTCGAATCCGTGCGTTCCCGTGAGTTCCCGTGCCGGTGACGGCGCGGGCCGGCGGCGTGATCGACAACGGCGTCGATCCGTCCGTCCGGCACGAGGTCGGCGTCCATATGTCCGTCCGTCCGGCGCCGGCGTCCGCGTCAAGGTTCCGTTCGGGAACGGAGCTCCCGCCCGAATCCGCGGGCATCGGCCCGGCCCGACCGCAGTACGCTGAGCAGCACGGGAACCGGCACGTCCCCCGGCGGTCACGGGCTGAGATGAGGCAGGCCCCTTGGGACCATCGGCCGCCGGTCCGGCCGGATCCCGCCGACCGGATGGAGGACACGATGACCATCTCCTGGGAGGACTTCCTCGCCCGCGTCGTCGAGCGCGGTGAGTACCGGGGCGAAGCGGAGGCTGACCATGCCGCCCGGGTCGTGCTCGGTCTGCTCGGCGAGCACCTGGTGGGCGGCGAACGTCTCGCACTGGCCGACGCGCTGCCCGTGACGTACGCCCCGCTGCTGCGCGACGCGCAGCCGGCTGCCGAGCCGCTGACCGCCGAGCGCTTCGTGGACGCCGTGGGCGGCTGGATCGACGGGGCGACGCCGGCCACCGCGCAGTGGGACATCGGGGCGGTGCTCAGCACCGTGGCGGACCTGGTCCCGGGGGAGCAGATCGACCGGGTGATCGAGCAGCTCCCCGTGGGCTACGACCTGCTCTTCGGCCACCCCTTGCGGGCCTGAGGGCCTCCTTCGCCGGCGCGGGAGGCCGACCGGCCCGTGGCGGCCCGGAACAGCTCCGAGCCGGGGCCGAACGCCTCGCCCGGTGCCGGTGAGCGCGGGGATGGTCGTGGTGGAGCCCCAGGCGTAGCGGCGGACCGGGTTGTCGAGCAGGGTGTAGGGCGGTACGGCGCGGGTCTCCCAACGGGGCGTGGTGCCGGCGGGCGGTCAGCGGCAGAGCGCGGCCGCGCCGATCAGCCCGGCGTCGGTGCCGAGTTCGGCGCGCCGCACGTCCAGGCCGCGGATGTAGGAGAGAGCGGCGTAGCGGTCCAGGTGGCGGGCGAGCGGGGTGAACAGCACCTCCCCCGCGGTGGCGACGCCGCCGCCGACCACCACCCGGTCGAGGTCGACCAGGGCGGCCGTGGCGGCGATCCCGGCGGCCAGTGCCTGGGCGGCGCGGTCGAAGGAGGCGAGCGCGATCGGGTCGCCGGCCGTGGCCGAGGCGGCGACGGCCCGGGCCGTCCGGTCCTCGGTGCCCGGAAGGCCCCGCCAGCCGTCGGCGAGGGCCCGGCGGGCGATCGCGGTGCCGCTGGCGAGTCCCTCCAGGCAGCCGCGCGAGCCGCACGGGCAGGGCTCGCCGTCCAGGTCGACGCTGATGTGGCCGAGGTGCCCGGCGTTGCCGCTGGGGCCGGGCCGGACGGCGCCGTCGAGTACCAGCCCGGCGCCGACGCCCGTCGAGACCACCAGGCAGAGCGCGTTGGCGGCGCCCCGGGCCGCGCCCTGCCAGTGCTCGGCGGCGGCCATCGCGACGCCGTCCCCGGCCAGGCGGACGGGCAGCGTCCGGGCGGCCACCGCCGGGTGCGCGGCGACCTCGGCGACCAGTGGGAAGGCGCGCCAGCCGGGGATATTGACCGGGCTGACGGTGCCGTCGGCGAGGTCGATCGGGCCGGCGCTGCCGATCCCGACGGCCGTCACGGCGGCCCAGTCGGCCGTACCGGCCAGCTGGTCCAGCACCTTGTGCACGACGGCGAGCACGGCCGGGCCCGGCTCCCGCGCCGGGGTGGGCAACTGGAGCCGGTGCCGCAGCCGTCCGTCGCCGTCGACCAGCGCGCCGGCGATCTTGGTGCCGCCGATGTCCACGGCGGCGAAGAGGGGGGTGAGCGGCACGGTGGGCTCCAGGGGGTGGGAGGGGCGGCGCCTCCCGGCCGCGGGGGCCGGGGCGCCGCACAGCGTACGCGGATCAGCCGCTCAGCCGGTCAGTAGGCCGTGCTGAGCCGCAGTACGACCGGTTCAGCCCGCGATGCTGAGCCGCAGCGTGACGAGTTCGAACGGCCGCAGTGCCAGCCGCACCCCGCCGTCCTCCACCGCGACCTCGCCACGGGTGCCGTCCCAGGGCCGCTCCAGCAGGTCGCAGGGGATGGCGCCGGCCAGCGGGAAGGAGGTGGTGAGCCGGCCCCGGGAGCGGCCGCCGCCCGCCTCGTAGACCCGGACGATCAGGTCCCCGCTGCGGTCGTCGGCGAGCTTGACCGCGCTGACCACCAGGGCGTCGTTGTCCAGCTCGACCAGCGGCGCGACGTGCTCGGCGCTGCCGGTGACCCGCCGCTCGGGCAGGCCGATCCGGTAGCCCTCGCGGACGGCGTCGGCGATCGCCGCGCCGGGGACCAGGGCGTGCCGGAAGCGGTGCGGGCCCTGGTCGGTCTTCGGGTCGGGAAAGCGCGGGGCGCGCAGCAGCGAGAAGCGGACCGTGGTGGTGGTGCCGCCGTCGCCGCCGCGAACGGTGCGGGTGACGTCGTGGCCGTAGGTGGAGGCGGTCACCAGGGCGACGCCCCAGCCGGGCTCGTCCAGGTGGACGAAGCGGTGGTTGCAGGCCTCGAACTTGGCGGCGTCCCAGCTGGTGTTGGTGTGGGTGGGCCGGTAGAGGTGGCCGAACTGGGTCTCGGCGGCGTAGCGCTCGGTGTGGATGTCCAGTGGGAACGCGGCCTTGAGGAACTTCTCGGTCTCGTGCCAGTCGACCTCGGTGTCGATGTCGAGCCGCTGCTCGCCGGCCCGCAGGGTGAGGGTCTGGACAACGGTGGAGGAGCCGAAGGAGCGCGCGATCCGGACCGAGGCCTGGCTGCCGGTGGCCGAGGCGGTGAGCGAGTCCACGCCGGTCAGGTCGGTGACGGTGTTGCGGTAGAACTGGTCGACGTCCCAGGCGTCCCACATGTTGGGGAAGTCCGGGTGCAGCTGGAGCAGGTTGGCGCGGCTGCCGGGCGCGACGCTCTCCCGGCCGCTCGCCGTCTCGATCACCGAACCGATCAGGCCGTCGGCGTCGACCACGACCTCCAGCAGGCCGTTGCGCAGCGTGAAGCCGCCCCCGTCGCGCGGGGCCACCGAGCAGGCCGTACCGTCCTGGACGGCAACCGCCGCCCCACCCGCCGGCACGGCCGAGCGCGCGTGCGGCGCCGCGTTGAACACCAGCTCGCGCCCGCCCGAGGCGGCCCCGGCCAGGGCCTGCTGGGCCGCTTCGATCAGCGCCTCCAGCTCCCCCGCCAGCGCCGCGTACGTCGCCTCGGCCTCGCGGTGCACCCAGGCGATCGAGGAGCCGGGCAGGATGTCGTGGAACTGGTGCAGCAGGACGGTCTTCCAGATCCGGTCCAGCTGCTCGTACGGGTACTCGGCGCCGGTGCGCAACGCGGCGGTGGCGCACCAGAGTTCGGCCTCGCGCAGCAGGTTCTCGCTGCGCCGGTTGCCCTGCTTGGTCTTCGCCTGGCTGGTCAGGGTGGCCCGGTGCAGCTCCAGGTAGAGTTCGCCGACCCAGACCGGCGGGTTCGGGTACTCGGCCTCGGCCTTGGCGAAGAACTCGGCGGGCTTCTCCCAGCGGACGGTGGCCGAGCCCTCAAGGCTCCTCATCCTGGCCGCCTTGGCGACCATCTCGCGGGTCGTCCCGCCGCCGCCGTCGCCCCAGCCGGTCGGGGCGAGCGAGTGCCGGGCCACCCCCTTGTCCTTGAAGTTCCGTGCCGCGTGGGCGATTTCGCTGCCCTTCATGGAGCAGTTGTAGGTGTCCACGGGCGGGAAGTGGGTGAAGATCCGGGTCCCGTCGATGCCCTCCCAGAGGAAGGTGTGGTGCGGGAACCTGTTGACCTGGCTCCACGAGATCTTCTGGGTCAGCAGCCACTTGGAGCCCGCGTTGCGGATGATCTGCGGCAGGCCGCCGGTGAAGCCGAAGGTGTCCGGCAGCCACGCCTCGTGGTTCTCGACCCCGAACTCCTCCAGGAAGAACCGCTTGCCGTGGACGAACTGGCGGGCCATCGCCTCTCCGCTCGGCATGTTGGTGTCGGACTCCACCCACATGCCGCCGGCCGGGACGAACCGCCCCTCGGCCACCGCCTTGCGGACCCGCGCGTACACCTCGGGGCGGTGCTCCTTGATCCAGGCGTACTGCTGCGCCTGGGACATGGTGTAGAGGAAGTCCGGCTCGTCCTCCAGCAGGGCGGTCATGTTGGCGGTGGTGCGGGCCACCTTGCGGACGGTCTCGCGCAGCGGCCAGAGCCAGGCGGAGTCGATGTGGGCGTGGCCGATCGCGCTGATCCGGTGCGCGGACGGCGCGGCGGGCGCGGCCAGGACGGCCGTCAGCTCTGAACGGGCTTCGGCAGCAGTGCCGTTGACGTCCTGCAGGTCGATCGCGTCGAGGCAGCGCTCGACCGCGCGCAGGACCTCCCAGCGGCGGGCGCTGTCCACCGGCAGCTCGGCCATCAGCTCGCCGAGCACCTCCAGGTCCAGCGACAGCTGCCAGACCGTGTCGTCGAAGACCGCCAGGTCCATCCGGGCCAGCTTGTACTGCGGCTGGTCGCCCGCCGTCTCCTTGTCGCCCAACTCGGTGGGCAGGAAGGGGTGGTAGTCCAGGATCACCGGATTGGCGGCCGCCTCGACGTGCAGCAGCACCTGCTCGCCGCCGGCCGCCGGGGCGGCGATCCGCACCCACTGGTTGCGTGGATTGAGGCCCTTCACCGGGCTGCCGTCCGGGCGGTAGACCAGGCCCTCGCACTGGAAGCCGGGCATGTTGGCGTCGAATCCGAGGTCGATCAGTGCCTCGACCGTCCGCCCGGCCCAGGCCTCGGGGACGGTGCCGGTCACGGTCAGCCAGCTGGTCCCCCAGGGCGCGCCCCAGGCGTCGCCGACCGCGATCGGGGTGCGCGGCGCGGCCAGGCCCTCGGCGACCGGGACGGGCTCGCCGGGAGCGGTCCAGATGCCGACCTCCAGCGGGACGGACTCGGGGTGGACCGCCGGGAGGACGCGCTCCTCCAGGACGCGCTTGAGGCGGGACTCGACCAGGGTGCGGTCATCGTGCATGTCGGCAGGCTCCGTTGCGTGCTGGGGGACAGTTACAGGGACCGTACGTCGTCGGGGTGGACCACCTCGGTGATGCCGCGCGCGGCCAGGTGCGCCTGGTCCCCGGCGCGCTCGGCGAGCACGGCGGTCGGGCGGGCGCCCGCCTCGGCGAGGCGCATGAACGCCTCGTACACCGGGCCGCCGGGGCCGCAGACCGAGCGGCGGGGGGAGGTGACCTCGTCGCCGGCGGCCACCACCACGGCGATGCTGCGGGGCTTGGGCGGCTGCCAGGAGCGGCCGGCCTCGGCGGCGGCCTCGGCGAGCCGGGCGCCGGCCGGCTTGACCCGCCGGTCTGTGGTCAACAGGCCGAGGCTGTACTCGAGTTCGGGGAAGTCGGCGAGCGATCGGTGCACGTCGTGCGAGCACCACCAGGTGACGCCCCACAGGTCCGGGCAGTCCAGCACGGCCTCGACGGTCGCGCCGGTGAACCGGGCCGCGTCCTCGGCGCCGATGTGCGGGGCGGGCGCGCCGACCTCCTGCAGCCAGACCGGGCGGGCCGGGTCGTCCGCCCAGGCCTTGGACAGCTCCACCAGGTAGGCGGCGTGCTCGGCGGTGGCGGTGGACTGGGCGCCGTAGCGCTGGGCGGTGCCGTTGAACACCCAGGAGTGCACGGCGGTGGCGGCGCCCAGCCGGGCCGAGTGCCAGGGGGTGAACGGGTGCCCGTCCAGGTACCAGGCGGCGTCGTAGGAGGCGTGCAGGTGCAGCCGCCCGGGCGCGCCCTGCTCGCAGGCGGCGAGCATCCGGCGCAGCCAGGCCTCGGCCTCGGCGGGGGTGACCCGGTCCGGGTCGGGGTGCGGGGCGCCGGAGAACTGGTTGATCTCGTTGCCGAGCGTCATCCCGAGGAAGTTGGGCCGCTCGCGCAGCGCCTCGGCCAGGGTGCGCAGATAGGCGGCCTGGCCGTCGAGGACCTCGGGGTCGGTGAAGATGTTCCGCCGGTGCCACGTCCGGGTCCAGGAGGGCAGGAAGTCGAAGCTCGACAGGTGGCCCTGCAGACCGTCCACCGCGACGTCCAGGCCGCGCTCGCCGGCCGCGTCCACCAGGGCGGTCAGCTGCTCGACGGCGCGCGGGCGGATCAGGGTGCGGTTGGGCTGGAACAGCGGCCAGAGCGGGAAGACCCGGACGTGGTCCAGACCGAGGGCGGCGATGGAGTCGAAGTCGGCGCGCACGGCGTCGAGGTCGAAGTCGAGCCAGTGGTGGAACCAGCCGGCGCTGGGGGTGTAGTTGACGCCGAAGCGCGGAGGGGTGGTCACGTAGGGCTTCCTCAACTCGGTTGGGGCGTAGTGGAGACGGGCTCATCCCTTGACGGCTCCCTCCTCGACGCCCTTGAAGAAGAAGCGCTGGCAGACGCCGAACACCACGACGATCGGCAGGAAGGCGATCATGGTGCCGGCCGCGATCAGCCGGGGGTTGGCGGAGAAGGTGCCGTTGAGGTACTGGAGCCCGACGGTGAGGGTGTACTTCTGCGGGTCGTTGAGCACGATCAGCGGCCAGAGGAAGTCGTCCCAGGCGCCGATGAAGGTGAAGATGACGATCACACTGAGCATGCCGCGCACATTGGGCAGGCCGATGTGCCACAGCCGCTGCCAGACGTTGGCGCCGTCGACCAGTGCGGCCTGGTCGAGCTCGGCCGGTACGGCGGCGAACGCGGTGCGCATCAGCAGCACGTTGAGCATCGCGATCGCGCCGGGCAGGGCGACGCCGGCCAGGCTGTCGGCCAGGCCGAGGCTGCGCACCAGCACGTACTGGGAGACGATGGTGACCTCGCCGGGCAGGACCAGGGTGGCCAGGAAGAGACCGAGGACCAGCTTGGCCCCGCGAAAGCGCAGCCGGGCCAGCGCGTAGCCGGCGAGGGTGCAGCCGACCACGTTGCCGGTGATGCAGACGGCGGCCACGATCAGCGAGTTGAGGGCGTAGGTCCACACCGGGACGGTGTCGGCGACCGTGCCGTAGTTGCCGAGGGTGGGCTGGTCGGGAATGAAGCTCGGGGCGCGGGTGAAGACGTCCTCGGCGGGGCCCTTGAGGGAGGTGGACAGCTGCCACAGGAAGGGGCCGATGACCAGCAGCAGGACGAGGACCAGGAGCAGGTAGCGGGCGACGGTGTGGGCGGGGGAGGGGGTGTTGAAGCCCCGTGCGGCCTTGGGGCGTCCGGCGGTCTTCGCTGCGCGGACGGCGGTCTCGGGTTCGCGGACGGTGGTCACGGGGTCAGGCCGCCTTCCGGTTCAGCCGCATCAGGAACAGCATCGGGCCGAGGGTGATGACGAACAGCAGCAGGCTGAGCGCGGAGGCGTAGCCCAGATGGCCGTTGAAGCCGCGGCTGTACATCTGGATCAGCATCACCACCGACATGTCCCGGCCGCCGGGCCCGCCCTGGCCGTTGGAGAGCACGTACAGCTCGGAGAACACGCGCAGCGAGCTGACCGAGATCAGGGCCGAGATCAGCACCATGGTCGGGCGCACCCCGGGCAGGGTGACGTGCCAGAACCGGCGCAGCGAGCCGGCGCCGTCCACGGCCGCCACCTCGTGCAGCTCGCGCGGGACGTTGGCGAGGGCAGACAGGTAGATGACCATGTAGTAGCCGAGGCCCTTCCAGACGGTCAGGGCGATCGCGCTGAACAGCAGCAGCCAGCGGTCGGTGAGGAAGGTGACCGGGGAGTGGGCCAGTCCGGTCTGCTGGAGCAGGCCGTTGACCAGGCCGCGGTCGTCCAGCACCCAGCCCCAGATCAGCGCCACCACGACGGCGGAGGCGATCACCGGGGTGTAGAAGGCGGTGCGGAAGAAGGTGATGCCGGGGATGCGGCGCTGGACGAGCAGGGCGAGCAGCAGCGGCAGGACGGTCAGCAGGGGGAGGCAGACCAGCATGAAGACGATGCTGTTGAGCAGGGCGTCGGCGAGCTGGTCGTCGTCGAGCAGGCGGCCGTAGTTCTCCAGGCCGGTGAACTGCCCGCCGCCCAGGGGCTTGGCGTTGGTGAAGGACAGGATCACCGTGTTGACGGCCGGCCAGAGGTTGAAGACGGCCAGCCAGAGTATCGCGGGCCCGGCGAGCAGCCAGGGGATGAACCAGCGCCGGTGGGTCATGCGGTGCCTTCCTGGGGCCTCGGCCCTGCTGGGGCCCGGTGCGGTGCGGGCGCGGCGCCTGCGGTGCGGGCCCGGGGCCTGGGGGTGCGGGTCATTCCCGGGGCGGCGGGTCTGGGGCCCGCCGCTTCGCCGGTACGGTCCTCGGAGCGGGTGGTCAGCCCTTGAGCAGCTTGTCGCACTGTTCGACGGCGGTGTCCAGCGCCTGCTTGGAGCTGGTCTCGCCGCTGATGGCCAGCGCGAACTGCTGCTTGATGATCGTGCCCATCGCGTCGTCCACCTCGACCGGCTGGATCAGCTTGGCCTTGGCGAGCGAGGTGAAGGCGATCACCTTGGCGTCGCTCGCGTTGGTGCCGTCGCTCTTGCTGAAGAACGGGTCGTTCGCGGAGGCCTTGGTGGACGGGAAGACGCTGGTCAGGTGGGCGAAGGCGGCCTGGTTCTCGGGGCTGGTGACCCAGCGGGCGAGGGCGACCGCGGCGGCCGGGTTCTTGGTGTTCTTGGGGATGGACAGGCCCTGGACGTACAGCGGCGGGGTGGCCATCGCGGGGGAGGGGACGACCTTCGGGGCGAGCGTCGGGTTGTCGGTGGCGAGGCTGGTGATGAAGTTGCCGCCGCCGGTGGTCCAGGCCGCCGTGCCGGAGCTGAAGAGCTTGGAGTTGCCGGCGTAGGTGTCGGTCAGCACGCCGTTCGGCATCAGGCCTTCCTTGAAGGCGTCGCGGTACTTGTCCAGCAGGGCGGCGGCCTCGGGGGTGTTGAAGGTGAAGGACTTTCCGTCGTCGGCCATGATCTTCACGCCGATGTTGTAGAGGTCGCCGAGGCCCGGCTTGCGGCTCATCAGGTAGGCCTGGCCGCCGGACTTCTCCTTCATCACCCGGGCCTGGGCGATCAGCTCGTCCAGGGTGGTCGGGGGCTTCTTCGGGTCCAGGCCGTTCTTCGTGAGGAGCTCCGAACTCCAGTAGTTCACATCGGTGTTGAGGTACCAGGGGTAGCCGAAGGTGCCCTGATAGCCGTTGTAGCGGTAGGCCTCCACACCGCCGGCGACGTACTCGTCGGCGAGCTTGGGGTCGGCCTTGGCGACGTCCAGCAGGACGTCCTTCTTCGCGAGCGGGAAGGCGAAGTCCGGCGGGAGGTTGACCACGTCGGGCAGGGTGCCGGAGGCGGCCTGGCTGAGCACCTTGTCGGAGTAGCCCTCGCCGGGCTGGTCCAGCCAGTCGACCTCGACGCCGGGGTACTTCTTCTTGAAGCCGTCGATCACGCCCTGCATGTAGTCGGTGAACTTGGGCTTGAGCGCCCAGGTCTGGAGCGAGACCCTGCCCTTGACCTCACCGGTGGCGGCCGCACTCGCCACGCTGTCGCTGTTCTTGCCGTCGCCGGAGCCGAGTCCGCAGCCGGTGAGGGCCGCCGCGGTGAAGGCCGTAGTCGTCAGTGCCGCCCAGATTCTTCGCATGAGGGTCTCCCGGTCCTGGGGGTGGGTGGGGGATGGTGCGGAACATCAGAATCTGACTGACTAAACCGGTCTAGCTATGGCAGGGACTATGCTCCCGCCTAAACTTGGCTGTCAAGAGAGGAGTCGGGTTCTGTGGGCAGACCGACGATCGCCGACATCGCGCGCCAGGCCGGCGTCTCCAAGGGCGCGGTGTCCTTCGCGCTCAACGGCCGCCCGGGGGTCAGCGAGGCGACCAGGGCCCGGATCCTGCGGGTGGCCGAGGAGATGAACTGGCGGCCGCACAGCGCCGCGCGCGCCCTCGGCGGGGCCAGGGCGGACGCCGTCGGCCTGGTGATCGCCCGCCCGGCCCGCACCATCGGCGTCGAGCCGTTCTTCAGCCAACTGCTCTCCGGCCTGCAGGCCGTGCTCTCGGCCAGCTCCGTCGCACTGCACCTGATGGTCGTCGAGGACACCGCCGCCGAGATCGAGGTCTACCGGCGCTGGGCCTCCGAGCACCGGGTGGACGGCTTCATCGTGGTCGACCTGCAGGTCAAGGACCCGAGGCTGCCGGTGCTGGACGAACTGGGGCTGCCCGCCGTCGTCCTGGGCGGGCCCGGCAAGGGCGGCAACCAGCTGCGGATCTGGGCCGACGACCGGGAGGCGATGCTCTCCATCGTCGACTACCTGGCCGCCATCGGGCACCGCCGGATCGCCCACCTGGCCGGGCTGCCGCACTTCCAGCACACCCAGCGGAGGATCCGCGCGCTGCGTGACGCCTCGCGCCGGCTCGGCCTGGAGGAGGCGGTCTCGGTGCCCACCGACTTCAGCGACGCCGAGGGCGCGGCGGCCACCCGCACCCTGCTCTCGCGGGCCAAGCGGCCCACCGCGATCGTCTACGACAGCGACGTGATGGCCGTCGCCGGGCTCGGCGTGGCGGGGGAGATGGGTGTCGCGGTGCCCGGCGAGCTGTCCATCGTCTCCTTCGACGACTCGGTGCTCGCCCGGATCGTCCACCCGCCGCTGACCGCGCTCAGCCGGGACACCTTCGCGCTCGGCGAGCAGGTCGCGCGCAGCCTGCTGGAGGCGGTGGACGAGACCGGGCCCGGGCGGGACCTGCAGATGCCCACGCCCCGGCTGACCGTACGGGAGTCCACCTCGCCGCCCGGTGCCGCGCCGCCCTCACCGGTCGGAGTGATTGCTGCGCGAGTCGTTGACACGGGTTCTGAACCGCTTTAGCCTCGCTGCGCCGACGGGGTCCGGTCCTGCGCACTGTCCGCTGTCATGTTCGCTGAATTCCCCTCTCGATGAGCACCGCCACGCCCGCATGCACCCGGGCGGGCCGCTGCCGGTGGGCCCGGCCCCACCCACTCCGCTCGATCGGAGCCACCGCATGTCAAGACGTCTCCCCCTGCTGCTCAGCGCCGCGCTCGCGACGGCCGCGCTGGGCGTCGTACCCGCCGCCCAGGCTGCTCCTGTTCCGGCCTGGCCGGCCGTCGCCGCCCCCGGGAGCCAGCCCTACGCCTCCTACTGGTACCCCAGCACCATCCTGAACTGGGACCCGGCCACCGACCCGGACGCCCGGTTCAACCGCTCCAGCGTCCCGCTCCAGCCGCGCACCGGCGACCCGGCCCTGGCCGCCAACCCCAACGCCCATGCGGGCGAGGGGAAGATCGCCTCGCTGGTCTCCTTCGCCCCCACCTCCAACAACCCCTCCCAGGGCTCCGCCGACCCCAACTACTACGCCTTCGGCTACTGGCAGTACGTCGACAAGCTGGTGTTCTGGGGCGGCTCGGCCGGCGAGGGCCTGATCCTCGCCCCCAACCCGACCGTCATCGACGCCGCCCACCGCAACGGCGTCAAGGTCTACGGCACCGTCTTCTTCCCGCCCACCGCGTACGGCGGCCAGCTCCAGTGGGTGCGCGACTTCGTCCAGAAGTCCGGCGACCGCTACCCCGTCGCCGACAAGCTGGCCCAGGCCGCCCAGTACTACGGCTTCGACGGCTGGTTCATCAACCAGGAGACCGGCGGCGGCGATTCGGACCTCGCGACCGAGCTGCAGAACCTGATGCAGTACACCAAGGCGCAGAGCGGCACCGACTTCATGTGGTACGACGCGATGACGACGTCGGGCGCGGTCGACTGGCAGAACGCCCTCACCGCGGCCAACTCGCCGTTTCTGCAAGACGGTCCGAAGCGCACCTCGGACTCGATGTTCCTCAACTTCGGCTGGACGCCCGACGGCCTGGACTCCTCCAGGACGCTGGCCCGGCAGCTCGGCCGCAGCGAGTACGAGCTGTACTCCGGCATCGACACCGAGGCCAACGGCTACAACACCTCCGTCGACTGGAACGCCCTCTTCCCGTCCGGGCAGCCGCACACCACCTCGCTCGGCCTCTACCGGCCCGAGTGGACCTGGAAGTCCGCCACCGACCGCGCCGACTTCTACGCCAAGGACGCCCGCTACTGGGTCGGTGCCAACAACGACCCCTCGAACACCGACCTCTCCAGCGGCTGGCCCGGCCTGGCCGGCTACGTCGCCGAGTCCTCGCCGATCACCGCCAAGCCCTTCGTCACCAACTTCAACACCGGCCAGGGCGACTTCTACAACGCGGCCGGCACCCGGGTCGCCACCGGGGGCTGGAACAACCTCTCGCTCCAGGACGTCCCGCCGACCTACCGCTGGGTGGTCAACTCCAGTGGCAGCAAGCTGAGTCCGTCCGTCGACTTCACCGACGCCTATCAGGGCGGCTCCTCGCTGCGGCTGACCGGGACCCTGGACGCCGCCAACACCGTGCGGCTGTACGAGACCAGCCTGCCGGTCGCGGCGAACACCAAGCTCGACCTGGTGGTCAAGACCCCGGCCGCCGGACCGACCAAGCTCAAGGCCGCCGTCTCCTTCACCGACTCCCCGGGCAGTTTCACCACCGTGGACGTCGGCGACGACTCCGGCACCGGCTGGGAACGCCACACCCTCGACCTCTCCCCGTACGCGGGCCGGACCATCTCCCAGCTCGCCCTCCAGGTGGACGGCTCCGACCCGGCGTACGACCTTCGAGTCGGCCAAGTCGCCGTCTACGACGGGGCGATGGAGACCCCGGCCGCGCCGAGGAGGCTGACCGTCCTCGGCGCGAGCGACGTGACCCCGGGCGCCAGCCAGTCGCTGCGGCTCTCCTGGACGGCCGCACCCGGCGGCAACGTCCACCACTACGAGGTGTACCGGCGCAACGCCGACGGCAGCCGGACCTTCCTGGGTGCCACGCCCAACGACGCGTACTTCGTCGGGCGGCTCGACCGGGCCGGGACCGAGTCCACCACCACGCTGGACGTGGAGGCGGTGTCCACCACGTACGGGCGCTCCACCGCCGCCTCCACCACGGTGAGTTGGACCGGAGCGCCGTCCACTTCCACCAACCTGGCGCTGAACCGCCCGGCCATCGCCTCCGGCCAGTGCAACGCCAACGAGGGACCGGCCAAGGCCGTCAACGGCAGTGTCAGCGGCGGGAACAGCGATAAGTGGTGCACGCTGACGTCGTCCAAGTGGCTTGAGGTGGACCTCGGTTCGGCGAAGAAGCTGAACAAGTTCGTGGTCAGGCACGCCCAGGCGGGCGGCGAGAGCGCCTCGTACAACACCCGGGACTTCTCCATCCAGGTCCGCTCCAGGATCACCGACCCGTGGACGACCGTCGCCACCGTGACCGGCAACACGGCGGGGACCACCACCCACCCGGTGACGACTGCAGCCCGCTACGTCCGGCTGGTCGTCACCAAGCCCACCCAGATCACCGATCCGGCCGCCCGCATCTACGAGTTCGAGGCCTGGGGCCAGTAGCCCCTCCGTTGCGAAAGGACCCCTCCCCGTGCCGGTCACCGCCATCACCGCCGTCGAGAGCACCGACCTGTTCGTCGGCCCCGAGGACGCCCCGCGCCAGATCCTGCGGGTGACGATCGAGGGCCCGGCCGCCCGGATCGCCGTCAGCGGCCCAGGCGTCCGCGGCGAGGCGACCGGCACGGGGCTGGTCGACGTCCCGCTGGAGATCACCGGCGCGGCCGTGGGCTCGCAACTGCCCGTCACCGTAAGGGCTGGGTCCGTATCGATGGACTCCCTCGTGGAGGTCGCCGAGCCCGGCTGGACGATGTACCTGGTCTCGCACTTCCACTACGACCCGGTCTGGTGGAACACCCAGGCCGCCTACACCTCCCCCTGGGAGCTGCTCTCCGCCGACGCCACCACCCGCCCGCTGTGGGAGCGCAACGGCTTCGCGCTGGTCGACGCGCACCTGGACCTCGCGCTGCGGGACCCGGTCTACACGTTCGTGCTTGCCGAAGTCGACTACCTGAAGCCGTACTTCGACCAGCACCCGGAACGCCGAGCGACCCTGCGCCTGCTGCTGGAGCGCGGGCAGGTCGAACTCGTCGGCGGCACCTACAACGAGCCCAACACCAACCTGACCGGCGCCGAGACGGCCATCCGCAACATCGTCTACGGCATCGGCTACCAGCGCGACATCCTCGGCGGCGACCCGCAAACCGCCTGGCAGATCGACGTGTTCGGGCACGATCCGCAGTTCCCCGGCCACCTCGCCGCGGCCGGGCTCACCGGCAGCGCCTGGGCGCGCGGCCCGTTCCACCAGTGGGGCCCGATCCAGAAGAACTTCCGCGAGGCCAAGGACGACGCCCGGGTGATGCAGTTCCCGAGCGAGTTCGAGTGGATCGCGCCGGGTGGGGAAGGCGTGCTCACCCACTACATGCCGCACCACTACTCGGCCGGCTGGTGGATGGACTCCTCCCCGGACCTCGCCGCCGCCGAGCAGGCCGTCTACGAGCTCTACCGGAAGCTCAAGCCGGTCGGGGCGACGAAGAACCTGTTGCTGCTGGTGGGAACGGATTACACCCCGCCGAACAAGTGGGTCACCGAGATCCACCGCTCCTGGGCCGCCAAGTACCTGTGGCCGCGCTTCGTCTGCGCCACCCCGCGCGACTTCCTGGACGCCGTCCGGGCCGAACTCGCCGCCACCGGGCGCCGGCCCAGCCCGCAGACCCGCGACATGAACCCGGTGTACACCGGCAAGGACGTCTCGTACATCGACACCAAGCAGGCCCAACGGGCGGGCGAGGTCGCGGCGGTGGACGCGGAGAAGCTCGCCACGCTCGCGGTCGTGAACGGGCTCGGGCGCTACCCGGCCGCCGCCCTCGACAAGGTGTGGCGCCAACTCGCCTACGGTGCCCACCACGACGCGATCACCGGCTCGGAGTCGGACCAGGTGTACCTGGACCTGCTGGGCGGCTGGCGGGAGGCGTACGACCTGGCGTCGGCCGTGCGGGACGCGGCGCTGGACGCGCTGGCGGCGCGGATCTCGACGGTGGGGGCCGGGTCGGCGGTGGTGGTGACCAACACGCTGTCCTTCGACCGGAGCGACCTGGTGGCGGTCGAACTCCCCGACGGTGTGCGGTCGGTGCGGGTACTGGACGAGGCGGGTTCGCCGGTGCCGAGCTTCGTGGACCGGGGGACGCTGCGCTTCCTGGCCGAGTACGTTCCCGCGCTCGGCTGGCGGACCTGGCGGCTGGTGGAGGGCGCCGCCGTTTCGGCGTGGACGGCCGCCGAGGGCGCGGTGATCGCCAACGCCCGCTACCGGGTGACCGCCGATCCGGCGCGCGGCGGCGGGCTCTCCTCGGTCTATGACCTTCTGCACGAACGGGAGTTGATTCAGGACGGCCGGATCGGCAACGAGCTGCGGGTGTACGAGGAGTACCCGCAGCACCCTGATTTCGGCGAGGGTCCGTGGCACCTGGTGCCGAGCGGGCCGGTGGTCGGCTCCGGGACGGCCGGGGCCTCGGTCCGGCGGGAGACCGGCCCGCTCGGCGAGCGGCTGGTGATCGGGGGGACGGTCGACGGGGTCCGCTACGAGCAGACGGTCACGCTCTGGCGGGACCTCGATCGGGTGGACTGCCGGACCAGGGTCGTGGACTACTCCGGCACCGACCGGTTGCTGCGGCTGCGCTTCCCGGTGGAGGTGCCCGGCGGGCTCCCGGTCAGCGAGATCGCGGGAGCGGTCATCGGGCGCGGCTTCGCGATGCCGGATGTGGACTCGGCGGAGGCGCCGTGGACGCTGGACAACCCGGCGAACACCTGGTTCGGGCTGGGTGCTACGGCGCGGGTGGAGCTCACCGATCCGGTGGGGACGGTGGTCGGCTCGCGGGCGCTCGGCGTGGCCGAGGTGGTCGTACCGACGCTGGACGACGCCGCCGAAGCCCGTCCGCTGGTGGTCGCCCTCGCCCGGGTCGGGGTCACCGCCACCACCTCGGGGGCGGACTGGGCGCGGTACGGCTGGCTGGACGTGGACTCCAACCTGCCGGACTTCCGGGTCGTCGTCGGCGGCCCGGAGGTCAACGAGGTGGCCCGGGAGTTGATCGAGCGCACGGGGGAGGAGTACGCGGCCGTGCTGAAGGTGCACGGCGCGGTGTGGGTACCGGCGCTGACGCCGCTCACCGAGGTGTGGCGGCCCGACGCGGACCTGCGCGACCTGCGATCCCTTCCCGCGCTGGTCGTGTCCGATGTGGCGGCGTTGGTGGACGACCTCGCCGATGCGCGGATCACCGCCGTCTGCCCGGCGGTCGTGACCGACCGACTCGGCGACCACACCGTGGCCTTGCTCAGCTTCGGCCTGCCCGGATTCGCGGTGGACACCACCGGCGCGCTGCACCTCTCGCTGATGCGCTCGTGCACCGGCTGGCCCTCGGGCGTGTGGATCGATCCGCCCCGGCGCACCCTGCCGGACGGGGCCTCCTTCCAACTCCAGCACTGGACACACGAGTTCAACTATGCGTTGGTGGGCGGCGACGGCGACTGGCGGGCGCAGACACTGCCCGCGCAGGGGCAGGAGTTCAACCACCCGCTGTACGCACGGATCGTGGAGGCCCAGGAGGGGCCGCTGCCGGCCACCCTGTCCTGGCTGCGGGTCGAACCGCAGCGCGAGGTGCTGCTCGGCGCGCTCAAGCCAGCCGGGAACCCGTTCGCGCACGGCTCGGCTTCTTCGGAGGGCGGGCCGGACCTCACCGTCCGGCTGGTCGAGTCGACCGGCCTCGGGCGGACGGCGCAGCTCGGCGGCGCGCTCGGGCTGGACGAGGTGCGGCCCGCCGACCTGCTGGAACGCCCGCTCGGGGAGTCGGCCGACGTCCTCGACCTGGCCGGCTCGCAGATCGCCACCCTGCTCGCGGCTCCTGCCGTGACTGCCCCAGCCGATGGCCCCGTACTCGGCCCGGTCGCCGAACCCGCCCAGCCCGTCCACGCCCGCTACTGGCTGCACAACCGGGGCCCGGCCCCACTGGGCTACCTGCCGGTGTCGGTCGGCGCCTCACCGGGGCTGCTGCGAACGGCGGGGGAGGCGGTGGCACTCTCGGTGGCGCTCTCCTCACAGCTGCGGGACGCGGCGGTCGAGGGTACGGCTGTCGTCCTGCCGCCCGAGGGCTGGACGACCAGCCTCGGCACCCGCCCGTACCGGCTGGAGCCCGGCGGCCACCTGCGCTTCCCGGTCACCCTCACCCCGCCGTCGAACGCTGAACCCGGCCTGCACTTCGCCGCCGTCCGGATCGAGCACGACGGCCAGCAGATCGAGGACGTGGTCACGATCGCCGTCGGCGACCTGCCCGACCTGCTGCCCGTCGCGGGGGACACCCCCGAGGACTGGACCGCCGCCCAGGGCACCAAGGCCACCATCAGCCGCGACACCGGCCTGTCCGTCGACGTCTCCCACGAGACCCTCCGTGTCACCGCCGGCGGCCGCGCCACGCTGAGCCTCACCCTCACCAACCGCACCCGCGGCGAGATCCGGGGCGAACTTCAGCTGGTCTCCCCGTGGGGCACTTGGGAAGCCATCGCCCAGCCGGTCCGGGGCTTCACCGCCCCGGCTGACTCGACCGTGACCGTCGACTTCGACATCACCGCCCCCGAATCCATCGACCCGGGCTCGTACTGGGCCCTCGCCAAGGTGATGTGGTTCGGCCGCTGCCAGTACGCCCCGACCGTCGCCCTGGTGGTGGAAGCATGACTCTCGGCCTGCTCGACGGGCACCCTCTCCCACGGACGGCCCTCGACGACCGCCTCGCCGCCCTCCGGAACGGTCCACGCTCCACCGCGCTTCCCCGGCCCGGCAGTTCGGAGGACCGCCAACTCACCCGCTGGGTCACTCAGGTGCTCCTAACCGAAGCCCTCTGCGAAGCAGTCGCCGCCGAACGCAAGCTGCCCATCGGCCCCGGCGGGCCCGCCCACCTCGACCAGCAAGCCGCTGTAGAACTCGGCTCCATCACGGCGGCCGCCTACGAGGGCAGCGCCGCCGTCCGAGCCGTCTACGACGCCGTGACCGCCGACATCGAGCCCTCACCCGCCGACATCGCCCACTACCGCGCCCTGACCACCCACCCACCGGCCACCCGCTGGCACATCGCGACCCCTGACGGCGGCTTCGAGGTCGACCCCGACACCCTCCCCACAGCCCTCGCCGAAGCCCTCCGTGAAGCACCACCCGGAGAGTGGGTCACCGTGGGCCCCTGGAAGGCCAGCATCCTGGCCACCCTGACCATCCCCCAGAGCCCCGACCCCACCCCCACCCTCCGCGAAGCCGCTCGCCGAGCCGCCTTCGTCCGCTGGATCGACCACGAACGTGCCCAACGCCTCACCCTGGTCGAGGGATTGGAACACCCTGGCGACCCCGCCCAACCCGACAACCACCACCGCCACTGAGCAGCCCGGCAGTTCGCCTGCCGCGCCCCGGATGCCGGGCATGGCAGACCGGTCGGCGCCGCGGGTGTCTCCTCCCAGGACCATGAAGGCCTCCGCCGGCCGACACGCGGGGGCGAATGTGGGTGTGGCCACTCTGCTGGCCGGCCCCCTGCGGATCAGGCGGGGCAGGAGCCGGACGATCACTCGTGCGGCGCCGCCTTCGCCGTCCTCCTGGCGCTCGCGTTCGCTACCGTCGCCCTGGGCGTCATCGCGGCCCTCCGGATGCGGCCCAGGCCCGACGACCGCTCCGACCCGGAACGTCAGGACCACCACCCGACCCGGGGCACACCCGCCTGACCGCGACGCCGCGCGGCCGAGTCGAGTCCCCCGACTCGGCTCGGCGGCAGGGAATCCGCGCCCGCCTGGCCGTACGAGCTCCCGCATCCGCAGTCGACCGAGCAACGAGGGCTTGAGGTGCGGCGGACTCCCGGGGGCGAAGCACCGAGCGAGCAGCGGCATCGATCCTGCTGATGCGCAGTGAAGCAGACCGCATTGGACGTGATCGCGGCCGCGACTCCAGGATGGCCGCATGACCGTTTCCTCTGCCATCGCCTCCTTCGCCGTCGTGGCAGGCATGCTGACCATCATGCCGGGACTGGACACCGCTCTGGTGCTACGCTCCGCCATCACCCTGGGCAGGCGCCGGGCCTTCGCAACGGCGCTGGGGATCCTCTGCGGCGTGCTCGTGTGGGGCGTGGCCGCCGCGGTCGGTGCCTCGGCGGTGCTCACGGCATCCCATCTGCTGTACGACGCACTGCGCTTGGCCGGTGCCGGGTACCTGGCATGGCTGGGGATCGGCATGCTCCGCCGGACGCTCAAGGAGCGCGGCCGGCCCGTGCCGGGGGATGCGGCGGGCGGAGCGGGAGCCACGACCGCGGAGGCGACGTGGGTGCGGTCCTGGGCGCGCGGGCTGGGCACCAGCCTGCTGAACCCGAAGAACGGCGTCTTCTACATGGCGATGCTGCCCCAGTTCATCCCCAGCGGCGCCCCGCATCTTCTGATGGGGGTCGTCCTGGCGACTGTGCATGATCTGGAGGGGCTGGTCTGGTTCAGCGCGCTGATATTCGGCACCCAGCTCGTCCGCCGGTGGCTGAACCGCGGCTCGGTGCAGCGGGTCATCGACGCGATCACCGGCACGGTACTCGTCGGCTTCGGCATCAAGCTGGCACTCGGGGACAGCTGACCGCCGTCAACTCGCCGGGCGGCGTCAGAACTTGGATGTCGGGCCGCGCCGAGCGGGGTAGTGTGACCGAATGAATCTCAGCGGCTTCCCCTTCACCGCGACCGACTGGAGCCAGGTCCGCGAGGAGCGCAAACCGGGTGAGAGCGGGGAGGTGACCAGCCGCGTGCAGCACTTCGGCGGGGTTCGGGTCCGCCGGGTGGACTACAGCCCCGGATACGTCGCAGACCACTGGTGCCACAAGGGGCACGTGCTGTACGTCCTGGAGGGCGAGCTCGTCACAACGCTCGACGACGGCCGCGTCGTGGTCACCGGCCGGGGCGGCAGCTACCAGGTGGCCGACGATGCCGAGGCGCACCGCTCCAGCGCGCCGAACGGAGCTAGCCTGCTGATCGTTGACTGACGAACGGATGGCCTTCTGGCAACTTGTTTGGAATGTGGCAGATCTGCTGAGAAGCCACGCTTTTGAGCGGCCCCTCGCTCCGTGGAACGAGGGACCGCCGAGTCAGTTGGCGTGGTGGTGGTCGAACTCCCCGGCTTGGCGGCTTCGAGGAACCTGGGGAATCTAGCAGGGGAGGTACCTCGCGAGCTCCCGTAGCGCCGAGTGACCGTGGCGGTATCGTCGACCGCATGACTGAACTGAGCGACTGGACGTACGTGGTGACCGACATCGAGGTCGACGGTCCATGGGCGGGCCCGAACTCGATGCGGTCCTTCGCCTCTGTTGCCGCGACGATGGACGGTCGGACGTTCGGCGAGTTCGAGGCCGTCCTCGAACCGCTCCCCGGGTCGGCGCCGAACCCGCGCACGAAGGAATGGTTCGATTCCGAGCCGGGCACGTGGGAGGCCGCGACCGCGAACCCGGAGCCCATCGTCGACGTGATGAGCAGGTACGTGGAGTGGATCCAGTCGCTGCCCGGCCAACGGGCATTCGCCGCGGCACCGCTGTCGTTCGACGGCATATGGATCGACTACTACCTGCGCCGGTTCACCCCGTACGGGCTGCACCAGGGCCCGTACGAGCGGGATCGCCTCTTCCACGGACCGGCGCTGTGTCTGCGCTCGTACACGGCGGCATTGACAGGGCGGCCGGCTGCTGACCTTCCGGCGCCGAAGCTGCCCCCGCACTGGCTCGGCGATGTGGAACACACCCACAAGGCGATCGACGACGCACGCGGCTTCGCCAACCTGCTGCACTTCCTCACCCGGAACGCCGGGACACCCGGGATCACGTTCGACGCGTGAGCAGGCATGCCGCACGGAGTGGTCCTCGAATTGAGCGAGGACCGAGCCGCGTAGCGGAGCTAGGCTGGGACTTGTCCGCCCGATCATGTGGGGAGCCAGATGACGAGGGCTGCTGCGGCGATGGTGCCGAGGTAGACGTAGCCGCGCTTGTCGTATCCGGGGGCGACAGCTCCGGCGTGCTTGAGCTTGTTGATGGCCTGTTCGACGGTGTTTGCGTTTCCGTTCCTCGTTGAAGCCCGGAGGCCGTCCGTCGCGTGAGCCCTTGCGTAGGCGGACGACCCGGCTGTCGGTCTTCTCCGGGATCGTTTGCCGGATGCCCCGCCTGCGCAGATAGGCGCGCCGGCTCCTCCGGTTCCCCGGAGTCCGCCGAAACCCCGCCCCGCCAACTGACCGGCCCGGCTGCGGATCACCCCGGTTCCTGCCATGATGCGCGGTGGAACGACAACGAATTGGGGAGCATGGCAAGTTGACTGACATTCAGATACGTCTCTCCAGCGGTGACGCGATCGGCGAGACCGCCGCCCTGTGGGAGTGGCTGCGCGAGGAGGAACAGCTCCGGGGGCGGGTCAGGGCGGTGACGGCGCCGCCCGGAGCGGGGGAACTCGGCGGCGCCGTGGAAGTCCTGCAAGTGGCGCTGGGGGCGACCGGCGCCGCAGGGGTTCTGGCCCGGTCGCTCACGGTTTGGCTGAGGACCCGTCGCTCGGACGTGAAGGTCACCGTGAGCCGCTCGGCCGAGGGTGACACGACCGCGGTGGAGGTGACCAACGTCGACCCCGGCAGGCTGGAGGAGGTCCTCCGCCGGGCACTCGACGGGACGCCCGACGGCAGGACTGGCGAGAGGCCCGACGGGACGCCCGACCACAGGATCGACGAGGACAGAAGCGACGACGATGCCTAGCCTGCCCGGCCTGCCCCCCGGTCTGACCTCCCGGGCCATCCTCATCGGGACCACCACCTACCGCGACCCCGGATTCACCAAGCTGCCCGCCGTCGCCAAGAGCCTCGACCGGATGAAGACCATCCTCACCGACGAGAAGCTGTGCGGCTGGTCCGAGGACGAAGTGACGGTGATCCAGGACCCGGAGAACATCCAGGAACTCGCCCCCCGACTCCGTCAGCTGATCGAGAGCACCGACGGCGCCCTGCTGCTGTACTACGCGGGACACGGCCTGCTCCGGCCGAATGCCCAGCTGTGCCTGACGCTCACCGACACCAACCCGGCCGAACCCGACGTCAGCAGCCTGACGTACGAGAAGGTCCGCGACAACCTGCTCGGCTGCCCCGCCCGCGTCCGGATCGTCATCCTGGACTGCTGCCACGCGGGCCGCGCCACCCGGTCGCTCTCCGGCCCCGGCGGCGCGGGCATCGGCGCCCTCGGCGACGCCCACCTCGACATCGAGGGCACGTACACCCTGGCCGCCGCCGAAGGCGCGGCCGACGTCGTGCCGCTGGAGGAACAGGACACCACCCCGACCTCCTTCACCCAGCACCTCGCCGAACTCGTCGAGGAAGGCGTCCTCGGCGGCCCCGAACTGCTCAGCCTCGGCTTCCTGTTCCCCCACCTGAAGTCCCGGCTGGCCCGGCACAACCTGCCGCTGCCCACCCAGGGCAACACCAAGTCCTCCTACCTCCTCCCCTTTACCAAGAACGCCGCCTGGGAGGCCGCCACCCGGGCCCTCGACGAATACCGCTCGACCATGGCGGAAACCCTCGCCCACAGCGAACGCCGCGGGCTCGGCCCCGACCAGCTCGCCGACGCCCTCGCCCTCTCCGCCGACGCGGCCCGCGCCTACCTCAGCGGCCACTGGATCGCCTCTCAGGACCTCCTGTGGGACTACTTCGCCATCCTCGAAGCCCACGGCTGCGCCCCGTACGACCACACGAGGGACCGTCTCGCCGAACTCCGCGCCATCGCCGAGGGTGCCACCGCGAACGACCCCCGTGAACTGCCCGCGCTGCTGGAGCGCAACCACGCCCAGGCCCGCGAGATCAGGGAGCTGCGCGGCACCCTGGCCCGCGAGCGCGCACACTCCGCCGAAGTGGTGATCGCGAGGGAGGAGGCGGACCGGGCACGGGCGGAGGCCGACCGGGTCCGGGAGGCCGCGGCCCTGGCCAGGGCCGCGGCCGACGAGGAAGCGGAACGCCGGTCGCGGCTCGCCGACGAGGAACTGGACCGCCTGCGCGAGCAGGTCGACGAGCAGCGCCGACAGCTCGTCCACGCCTCCCGGTACACCCGGGAGCTGGAATCGGAACTGGCCGGAATCCAGCGGGAAGCCGAGCGGATCGAGCACGAACTACGGGTGCTGCGCCGGCAGGTGGGCGCGATGATGAACGCGCCCGTGGCGCCGCCGCGCCGCGTCGCCGGGGATGCCGCGACCGCCGTGACTGCCGAGCCGGTGACCGTGCCGGAACCCGTGCCCGCGCCCGTGCCGGAGCCGGTGGGGGTACCCGTCGGAGCCGGGGTGACCACGGAGGCGGAGACGGCCACGGCGCCCGCGCCGCCGAGCCGACCCCAGCCCGCACCTCGGCCGGTCGAGCCGCCCCGGCGCGTCACCACCACCCCGCGCCCGTCCTGGCGCAACCGGTCCGGGCGCTCTCCGTCCTGGCACTCCCGCAGGAGGTGGGCCCCCGGCCTCCGGTCGGGCTGGTCCTCGGACTGGAGCAGGCCCGCCCAAGTCGTGATCGTCCTCCTCGGGCTGGCCGTCGTGGGGAGCGGAGTCTTCTGGGGCTTCCTCCTGCGGGCCGAAGCGATCGGCGACCTGAGTGCCAAGCCGTGCGTCACCGCGGCCACCCGCGCCTCCGACTGCATCGCGACGGAGACCGGCCGGGTCACGAAAAAGGAACACACCTCATCCGACGACAGAGACTTCTGGACTCTGACGGTCGCCCGCGAAACGGCGGGCAGTGACAGCTACGACGTCAGCGACGCGCTCTACGGCTCGGTCGAGACCGGCGGCACCGTGGACGTCAAGGTCTGGAAGGGGGAGGTGGTCCGGATCGAGCACGCCGGTCACTCCAACCGGGTCAGGGAATCCAGCATCGGGGACCAGCTCCTGGCCGTCCTGGTGGTCACGACGGGAATCGTGCTCACGGTCGCGCTGCTGAAGCGAGCCGGAGTGGGTGAAACGGCGTTCATGATCGTGTGGTTCTCGATGTGGGAGGTCGTACCGGGCCTGCTGTTCATCGACAGCACCTCCTGGTGGGCCCTTCTCGGGCTGGTGTGGGCCGCCATCGGCTTCTTCGGCCTGGAAATGCTCGGCTAGGGTCCGTCTTCAAATCCGATCAAGTGGTGAGAGATCATGTCGGCCGCGGTGCGTCGTCATGAGCTTTCAGATGCCGAGTGGGCTGTGCTGTCGCGGTTCCTGCCCAGTTCGGGGACTGCGGGCCGGCCACCCGGCTTCGACCGGCGCGTCTACCGCCTCCGCAACGTCGTCGAACGCCGATTCAACCGACTCAAGCAATGGCGCGGCCCGCACTCGGCGCTGCGGCCAGCGACACGACCCGCCCGGTCGACATCCAGGCCGTCATCGCCTGGATCCGGAAGCCCGAGCACCGCAGTCACACCGACCACGGCCTGGAAGGCTCGATCCACAGATCCTGACAAATCTGTCGGCCGGCGGGGCTGCCGCTGGATTTCGCGGGTCGGTGCACCGGCCGCCCGTTCAGTGCCAGAGCTGGTCGAAGGTGTGGATCGCCTGTTGGGCGGCGGGGGCGAGGGGGGCGAGGGGGGCGAGGGGGGCGGCCCTCAGGGTGTGCCGGTCGGCCGGTCCGCTCGGGTGAGGGCCTGTTGCCGGAGGGAACGGAGCTGGTCGAGCAGTGGTCCGTCACCGCCGAGGACGGTCTTCTCGACGTCGCTCTGCGCCTGGCTGACGGCGGTGGCGAGTCCGGCCTGCTCCTGGCACCGGGCCGAGGTCTTGGCCAACGAGAGTTCGTCGCCGATCAGTTCGTGGGTCTTCGCCGGGTCGCCGCCGTCCTGCTGCACCCGCTGGTCGATCACGGCGATCGGGTCGCCCAGGTGGCTGGCATGCTGGTGTGCGGCGGACATGCAGTCGCGCCAGCGGCCCTCGGCGGCGGTGAACCGGCCGTCGGCCTGGACGGCGGCGACGACCTTGCCGCTGAGCACCTGGAAGGTGTTGTACAGGCGCAGGTAGTCGGGGCCGTAGAGCGTGGTGTCGGCCTGGATGAGGCAGGAGTCGCTGTTGTAGAAGAACTGCTGGTGGTCGGGCAGGTCGACGGTGACCCGGTGGGCTTCCGTCCCCGACAGCGCGGCCTTCCAGGCCCGGTCGGCGGCGTGGTCCTGGTTGGGGTCGGCGGCCTGCTTCAGGTTCAGCGCCGTGCTGATGACGCCGAAGCCGTCGTCGGCGGCCTGGTCGCCGCTGAGCAGCCCGTACGGGTTGGCGTCGACGCGGTGGTCGCCGGTGCTGAGGCTCTGGGGGCGGTACTCGAAGCCGCGCTCGCGCATGCAGGAGGCGACGAGACCCTCCTCGGCGTCGTGCAGGGCGACGCGCTGCGGCTCGTCGTAGTGGGTGACGCCGCCGAAGGGGCGTGGCTGGGCCCCGGGCGGGGTGGTGCCGCCGGACGAGGAGCATCCGGCGGCACCGAGGCCCAGGAGGACCGCCGCGAGGGCGAGGGTGGTCCTGGTCTTCATCGCTCGATCAGACCGTGCACCAGCGGTTGGAGAGGATCTGCGGCAGGTTGCTCTCGATCGTGGTCCAGCCCGTGCCGCGGTAGAGGATCCAGCCCTGGCCCACGGCGTTCTTCTGGGCGTAGACGACGACGTTGCAGCTGTTGCCGTTGTTGAACGCCGAGCCGCCGAGGCTGTCGTTGAAGTTGGCGTACATGCTCAGGTCGTTGTTGTCCTGGTAGACGGTCTGGACGCTGCCGCTGTAGTTCGATCCCCAGTACACGCACAGGCCGCCCGCGTTGCAGCGGGCCGGCGCGGCCTCGGCGGCCGGGGCGACGACGCCCGCGCCGACGACGACGCCCGCGGCGACGGCGAGCGCGGCGATGGTCTTCTTGAACATGGTGGCTCCTCGAATCGAGTGAAGGTGCCTTACGCCGACCGGATCTGACGTTCCGTCGGCGATCGCCAGCCTGCGTCAGGACCGGGGGCGATCGCCATCGGCGCGGACCGCCTGGGGACGGTGGGACGCCGTCCCGCGCCCTGGCCTGCGGCGTCCCCGGGCGTCCCGGACGAACTGCGGGACGGTGCGCCGGGCGTCGGGGCGCGGAACGCCGACCGGCCCGCCGGGCGAGGGGCTCGGCGGGCCGGGGTGAGGCGGTGGCGGGCCGGTGTGGGGCGGTGGTGGGTCAGGCCCAGGGGTCGGTGAAGGACCGGCCGGGGACGGGCTTGGCGATGAGTGCGATGGCGGTGAAGAAGTTCACCTGGCCGATGGCGAGGGCGAGCGTGGCGAGCGCCTTCTCGTCGTAGTGGGAGGCGACTTCGGCGTACAGCTCGTCGCAGACGCGCTCGCCGTGCGGGTTGGGCTGGAGCGTGGCCTCGACCAGGGCGAGGGCGGCGCGCTCGGGGGCGGTGAAGTACGGGGAGTCCTGCCACGCGGCGACCGAGGCGATGCGCTCCTCGGACTCGCCGGCCTTGCGCAGGAACCCGGTGTGCAGGACGGTCAGGTAGGTGCTGCCGGCGATCTGGCCGGCCCGCAGCTGGACCAGGCCGATGGTGGCGCGCGGGATCGAGCGGTTGCCGACGGCCTTGAACAACGCGGCCGACACCTCGGCGAGTTCGGGGACGAGCTCGCCCGGGTCGGTGGCGAGGCGGGGGTGCAGCGGGATCTCGGCGGTGATCGAGCGGCCAGTGGTCGAACGGGTGGTCATCGCGGTGTTCCTCTCGGGGCGGGTGGTGCTCTCACTGCTCCGACGGATCCCGGCGCGGGTGTGTGACAGCGGGGCGCGAAGTGTTCTGATCGCGTCCCGCGCGCATGCTCGGAGCGGCACCTGTGAGCAGCAGTCCGACCATCGCGGGTAGTCGGCGGCGTCGTCCTGGTGCCCGACGGTTCAGCGCAGGACCGCCGGAGTCGGGCCGTCCGGGCGCACCGTGATGCTGTAGGCGGCCCCGGACGGCCGGGAGCGGAACTCCAACGTCCCCATCGGCAGCAGCAGTTCCAGCAGCGCCGTGGTCTCCCGCACGGCGAACTGGGTGCCCAGGCAGGCGCGGGCGCCCAGGCCGAAGGGCAGGTAGGCGCCGAGCTGGCCGGGGCGGTCCGCTCCGGGGGCGAACCGCGCCGGGTCGAAGCGCGCCGGGTCGGGCCACAGGGCCGGGTCGCGGTGGGTGAGGTACGGGCAGACCAGCACGTCCGTACCGGCGGCGATCCGGTGCCCGGCGATCACGTCGTCCTCGACGGCGTGCCGGGGGAGCAGCCAGGCGGCGGGGTAGAGCCGGAGGGTCTCGCTGACCAGCGCCTGCGGGTCGGCGCCGCGGGCGCCCGGGTTGTCGTCGAGCAGCAGGAACAGCCAGGTGAGTGTGGTGGCGGTGGTCTCGTGGCCGGCCACCAGCAGGGTGACCAGCTCGTCGCGGATCAACCGGTCGGTGTATTCGGGGTGGTGGTCGGCCGCGTCGAGCAGGACGCGGAGTACACCCGGTTCCGCGGAGTCCGCGGTGCGCGCCGTCTCGATCGCGGCCTGCGCGACGGCGTCGATCCGGGCGAGGTCCCGGGCGACCGCGTCCCGGGCGTCCGCCGCGTTGGTCGGCAAGGTCGGCATCGCGGCCACCACCCGTTCCACCGAGCGCAGTTCGCCATCCGTCCGGTCGTCCAGCGGCAGTCCGGTGAGCGCCCGCCAGACGGTGTCCAGGGCGAAGCCGCGCATCTCCTCGCCCACGTCGAAGGTCTCCCCGCTGCGCCGGTAGCCCTCCCAGCGGGCGGCGGTGCGGCGCGCCGCGGCGGCGATCCGCTGTTCGTAGCGGCGCATGCCCGTCCCGGTGAACTGTGACTGCAGCAGCCGCCGTTGGCGCTTCCAGGCGTCGCCGGTGGCGGAGAGCACGCCGTCGCCGACCAGCATCCGGGCCCGGTGCGAGCGCTTGACGTACCGGTCGGGGTGGCGGCCGAGGACGTGCTGCACCGCGGCCGGGTCGGTGACCAGTACGGTCGGGGTCGGGCCGAGCCGGAAGGCGGCGATGCCGCCGATGCCGCGCTGGGCGCGGGCCAGCAGGTCGACCAGCTGGGCCTCTTCGGCCCGCCACTGCTCGACGGCCTCGGGGGCCAGTTCCGGCACGGGGACGGTGTCCGTGGTCACCAGGGTTCTCCTCGGCTCGGTCGACGTCAGACGAAAGGCGGGGCAAGCCCGAGGCCGACTCTACGTCAGACGCGCAGCGGCTCAGGTGGGTCGGCTACCAGTGGTGGATCACACTCGGCCTGCTCGGCCCGACCCAGCTGCCGTCCAGCCGACTGCTGTTCACCGTCCGGGGGGGCCGACTGCCCCGCCTGCGCGCCCGCCTCGCGGCCTACGCGCCGCAGGCCGCCCACCAGTTGGCGGAACTGGCGGGATCGTGAAGCCGGCGGGATCGTGAAGCCGGCGGGATCTTGATGAACGGCGGCGATCACGCCGCTCGCGAGCCAGGTGCGGGGCGTGGAGCAGCGCCCGATCGACGACCTGACCGCACCGCGCTCCGGTATCTCGTGCGCCTGCTGACGAATGCGCCCCCTTCGCGCCGATCTGACGTCAACTTCGTACACTAATGTTCCTCAGATCGGGTCATTTGTGGCGTTAACACGTCGAATGACTGCCCTGACCTACGGCTCCCGCTAGAGTCTCTGATGTTTCCAGTCGTTAGTCCGCGACGAACGAGGGGGGAGCGTGCTGTCCGCCATCGCATGCCGGCTCGCCCGTCCACTTCGGCTCTCAGGGGGGAATTTCCTGATGTCTTTGCCGCGGGGTCCGGGATGTAGCTGACCTCGGGTCCGATTGGCTTATCGGCATATTCAGTGTTCGCAGTCGGAATACCAATTTCGGCGCGGGGGTATTCGGTTCACGCCGCCATCGACGTCCGCCGCGGCCGGCTCGGCCGCGTTCCCGCCCGCCGGTGAGCTCACCGCCGCCCTGCCGCACCCCTGACGCCGGATGAGGGCCACCGGACAGTCCGCCTGACCCCGGCCCGCGAAGCCGCCCCTCCCGCGCCCGCGTCGTCCCGCCACCGACCCCGGATTGGATCATGACCACCTCGCCCTTCGCCGTGCCCTGCGACCGGATCGCGATCACCGGGATCGGCTGCCGCCTGCCGGGACACGCCAACGACCACCGGACCTACTGGCGCAACCTGATCGAGGGTCGGGACTGCCTCACCGACACCCCCGCCGACCGGTACGACACCGGCACCCTGGGCAGCCGGGACCGCGCCAAGCCGGGGCGGCTGATCGGCGGCCGGGGCGGCTACATCGACGGCTTCGACACCTTCGACCCGGACTTCTTCGGCATCAGCCCGCGCGAGGCCGAGCACATGGACCCGCAGCAGCGCAAGCTCCTGGAGGTCAGCTGGGAGGCGTTGGAGGACGGCGGGCTGCTCCCCGGCGAGCTGGCCGGGCGGGACGTCGGCGTCTACATGGGCGCCTTCACCCTGGACTGGAAGATCCTGCAGTTCGCCGACCTCGACTTCGGCACCATCGCCGCGCACACCGCCACCGGCACGATGATGACGATGGTGTCCAACCGGATCTCGCACTGCTTCGACTTCCGCGGCCCCAGCGTCTCGATCGACACCGCCTGCAGCTCCTCGCTGGTCGCGGTCCACCTGGCCTGCCAGAGCCTGCTCCGCGGCGAATCCGAACTCGCCCTGGCCGGCGGCGCGTTGCTGCACATGGCGCCGCAGTACACGATCGCCGAGACCAAGGGCGGCTTCCTCTCCGCGGACGGCCGCTCGCGGGCCTTCGACGCCTCCGCCGACGGCTACGTCCGGGCCGAGGGCGTCGGCGTGGTGGTGCTCAAGCGGCTCTCCGACGCGCTGCGCGACGGCGACCCGGTGCACGCCGTCATCCTCGGCAGCGGCGTCAACCAGGACGGCCGCACCAGCGGCATCACCGTCCCCAGCGCGGACGCCCAGGTCGCCCTGATCGAGCGGGTCTGCGCCGAGGCCGGGGTGCTGCCCGGCAGCCTGCAGTACGTCGAGGCGCACGGCACCTCCACCCCGGTCGGCGACCCGATCGAGGCGGCCGCGCTCGGCCGGGTGCTAGGCATCGGCCGCCGTCCCGGGGACCGCTGCTACGTCGGCTCGGTGAAGACCAACATCGGGCACACCGAGGCCGCCGCCGGCGTCGCCGGGCTGATCAAGACCGCACTGGCCCTCAAGCACCGCCGCATCCCGCCGCACCTCAACCTGGAGCGGCCCAACCCCGGCATCGACCTGGCCGCGCTGCCCTTCGAGATCCCCACCGCCCCCGTCGACTGGCCCGAACACCAGGGCCCGGCCCGCGCGGGCGTCAACTCCTTCGGCTTCGGCGGCACCAACGCGCACGTCCTGCTGGAGGAGCCGCCGCTCCCCGCCCCGGCCCGGCCAGCGCCGCAGCCGGCCCGTACGGTGCTGCCGCTGAGCACCCGGGACCCCGCCGGACTGCCCGAGCTGGCCGGCGCCGTCCGCACCGAGCTGGCCGCCGGGACGGCGCTCGCCGACCTCGGCCACACCCTGGCCCACCGCCGCCAGCACCTGCCCGAGCGGCTCGCCGTGGTCTACTCCGGGCGGCAGGACCTGGACGAGGCGCTGGCCGCCCACGAGCGCGGCGAGGCGCACCCGAGGGTGGTCCAGGGGCGTGCCCGGGAGCGCCGACAGCGGCGGCTGGCCTGGGTGTTCACCGGCATGGGCCCGCAGTGGTGGGGGATGGGCCGGGGACTGTACGAGAGCGAGCCGGTCTACCGGGAGGCCGTGCGGGCCGTCGACCGGGAGATCCGCGAGCAGGCCGGCTGGTCGCTGCTGGAGGAGTCGGGCCGCGACGAGGCGGACTCCCGGATGGCCGAGACCTGGCTCGCCCAGCCCGCCAACTTCGCGGTCCAGGTGGGTCTTTCGGCACTCTGGCGGAGCCACGGCCTGGTGCCGGACGCGGTGGTCGGGCACAGCACCGGCGAGGTCGCCGCCTTCCACGAGGCCGGGGTCTACGACCTGGCCGACGCCGTCCGGGTGGTGCTCGCGCGCAGCGGGCTGCAACAGCGCCTGGCCGGGACGGGCTCGATGCTCGCCGTCGGTCTGCCGGAGGCCGAGGCGGAGCGGCGGATCCGTCCGTACCGTACCCGGGTATCGCTCGGCGCCGTCAACAGCCCCTCCGCGGTGACCCTCGCGGGGGACACCGAGGCGCTGCGCGAACTGGCCGAGGAGGTCAGGCGGCAGGGCGTGTTCGCCCGCTTCCTGGACGTCGAAATCCCGTACCACAGCGTGCGGATGGACCCGATCCGGGACGAGCTGCTCGCCGCGCTGGTCGGGATCAAGCCGCGCGAGGCGCAGCTGCCGCTCTACCTGACCGCCGACGAGGGGCTCGCCCGGGGGCCGGAACTGGACGGCGAGTACTGGTGGCGCAACGTCCGCAACCCGGTGCGCTTCCGGGCCGCCGTCGAGCGGATGGCCGAGGACGGCCACCGGCTGTTCCTGGAGCTCGGCCCGCACCCGGTGCTCGGGCACGCGATCCGCGAGTGCACCGAGCAGGCGCACACCCTGCCCTCGATCCGCCGGCACGAGGACGAGCCCGAGTGCTTCGCCCGTGCGCTGGCCGAACTGCACACCCTGGGCGTCGAGTTGAGCTGGGACGCGATGCAGCCGGCTGGGCGCCCGGTGCCGCTGCCGACCTACCCGTGGCGGCGCGACCGGTACTGGGTCGAGCCGAAGCCGGTGGAGCAGGTCCGGCTCGGGCGGGTCGACCACCCGCTGCTCGGCCGCCGCACCGCGAGCGCCCAGCCCTGCTGGACCACCGCGCTGGACCCGGAGCGGCTGCCGTACCTGGACGACCACCGGATCGAGGGCCAGGTGGTCTTCCCGGCCGCCGGGTACCTGGAGATGGCCGCCCAGGCCGTCCGGGCGCTCACCGGCGGCACCGAGGTGGTGCTGGCCGAGGTCGAGCTGAACCGGGCGCTGTTCCTCTCCGAGAGCGAGCCGGTCCCCGTCCAGCTCGGCTACGCGCCCGAGGACGCCCGCTTCACCATCGCCTCCACCCCGGCCGGCGGCGAACCCGCCGTGCACGCGAGCGGCCGGGTCCGCACCGGCCAGCGCCGCGCCCACCGGCCCGCACCGGACTTCGACGCACTGCGCTCCCGAGTCCGGCACGTCGACGGCCCCGACTGCTACCGGCGCCTCGCCGAGCGCGGCTACCACTACGGTCCCGCCTTCCAGGCCATCGCCGAGGCGTGGACCGGTCCCGACGAGGCGCTCGCCCTGATCCGGCCCACCCCGCGGTTCGGCCCCGGGGCCGCCGACCACCACCTGCACCCGGTGCTGCTGGACGCCTGCTTCCAGACCCTGCTGACCACCCGGCTGCACGCACCCGAGGGCGGCAGCGTCCGGCTGCCGGTCTCGATCGAGGAGGTCCGACTCGACCAGGTCGGCGACCGGCCGCTGTGGGCGCACGCCACCGTCACCCGGGACAGCGGCGAGGAACTCGTCGGCGACCTCGCCCTCTACGCCGAGGACGGCACCCCGCTCGGCCGGATCACCGGCTTCAAGGTCGCCGACGTCGCCCAGGCCTCCGCCTCGGTGGGCCTGGCCACCATCGACGGCTGGCTCACCGAGCTCGCCTGGACGCCGGCTCCGGCGGCGCCGCTCGACCAGCCGACCGGGGACCTGCTGCTGTTCGCCGACGGCGGCGGCCTCGCCGAGCGGCTGGCCGCCCTGGCCACCGAGCGCGGCGCCCGCTGCCACCTGGTCCGACCCGGCAGCTCGTACGCCGTCGCGGACGGGGAGACGACGGTGCGGCCCGGCTCCGCCGAGGACCTCCGGCGGCTGTTCGCCGACCTGGACCCGGCGTACCGGACCGTCGTCCACCTGTGGAACCTCGACCTGCCCGCCCTCGACGCCACCGACACCGGGCAGCTCGACCGGCTCGCCACCCTCGGCGCCTACTCGCTGATCGCCCTCGCCCAGGCGCTGCCCGCCGCCCGCCCGGACGGCCGGCTCCACATCGTCACCCGGGGCACCCAGGCCACCGGGCCCGGCGACCGGGTCGAACCGCTCGGCGCCTCCGCCTGGGGCATCGGGCGGGTGCTGTGGCAGCAGGAACTCGTCGCCCAGCGCGGCAGCCTGGTCGACCTCGACCCCGCGCTCGACGCCGGGGAGCAGGCCGAGGCGCTGCTCGCCGAACTCGGAGCCGGGGACGAGCAGGAGATCGCCCTGCGGGGCGGCGGCCGGCTCACCAGCCGGCTGCGCCGGGCGGAGGGCCTCACCCGGCCGCTGCCGCCGGTCCTGCGCCCCGACGGCAGCTATCTGGTCACCGGCGCCTTCGGCGCGCTCGGCCGACTGCTCTGCCGCACCCTGGTCAAACGCGGCGCCCGGCGGCTGATCCTGGTCGGCCGCACCGCCCTGCCGGAACGCGCCGAGTGGCGGGGGGCCGACCCGGAGAGCCCCGCCGGGGAGCGGATCGACTTCCTGCGCGAACTGGAGGCGCTCGGCGCCGAACCGCTGCTCGCCCCGGTGGACGTCACCGACGAGACCGCCCTGGCCGACTGGCTCGCCGACTACCGGCAGCGCCAACTCCCGCCGATCCGCGGGGTGTTCCACCTCGCCGGGCAGGTCCGGGACACCCTGCTGGCGCAGATGGACCGCGCGGCCTTCGACGCCGGGTACAGCCCCAAGGTGGTCGGCGGCCACCTGCTGCACCGACTGCTGCGGGCCGAACCGCTCGACCACTTCGTGCTGTTCGCCTCGGTCGCCTCACTGCTCACCACTGCCGGCCAGACCAACTACGCGGCCGGGAACGCCTTCCTGGACGCCCTGGCCCACCACCGCCGCTCCGCGGGCCTGCCCGCGCTCAGCCTGGACTGGGGCCCCTGGGCCACCGGCATGATCGAGGAACTGGGCCTGGTCGCCCACTACCGCGACGCGCGCGGCATGAGCTCGCTGCCGCCGGAGGCCGGAACCGCCGTGCTGGAGCGCGTCCTCGGGCAGGACCGGGCCCAGCTGCTGGTCGCCACCGTGGTCGACTGGCCGACCTTCCTCGCCTGGTACCCGGCCCCGCCGCCGCTCGTCGCCGACCTCGCGGCGAGTGCCGCCGAGCAGGCCCCGGCCGAGACCGGCGGCTTCCTGGACGCCTACCGCACCGCCGACCGGCAGGCCCGGCGGGAGCTGGTCACCGAGCGCTTCACCGCCGCCGCGGCGGCCGTCCTGCGGATCGGCGCCGAGCGGATCTGCCCGGACACCAGGCTCGGCGCGCACGGCCTGGACTCGCTGCTCGCGATGGAGCTGCGGGCCCGGGCGCACGGCGAACTCGGCGTCGCCCTGCCGGTGGTGGCGCTGCTCAGCAACGGCACCGTCGGCGACCTGGTCGACCTGCTCACCGAGGGCCTGGCCGAGCGGCTCGCCGCCGAGGGCGGCCCGGAGCAGACCGAGGTCGAGCTCCACACCGACGAGTCCCGCTACCCGCTCACCCACAACCAGCAGGCGCTGTGGTTCCTGCGCCAGCTGCACCCGGACGGCTTCGCGTACAACATCGGCGGCGCGGTCGAGGTGCGCGCCGAACTCGACCCGGAGCTGGTGTTCGCCGCCTTCGCCGTCCTGGTCGCCCGCCACCCCGGGCTGCGCGCCGCCTTCACCGCCGAACAGGGCCGCCCGGTCCAGCGCATCCGCGCCGAAGTCAACGCCGACACCGGGCTGTTCGATGTCGAGGGCCGCCCCTGGGAGGAGATCCACGAGCTGATCGTCCGCGAGTACCGGCGGCCGTACGACCTGGCCGAGGACCCGCTGGTGCGGCTGCGGCTGTTCCGGCGCGGGCCGGACCGCTGGGTGCTGATGAAGGCCGTCCACCACATCGTCTCGGACGCGATCTCCACCTTCACCTTCATCGAGGAGCTGTTCGAGGTCTACGAGGCACTGCGCCGGGGCCGCACCCCCGAACTGCCCCCGGTGGCCGCCCGCTACCTGGACTTCCTCAACCACCAGAACCGCTTCCTGGCCGGGCCGCAGGCGCAGCGGATGCTCGACTACTGGCGCGGCCACCTGCCGGCCGGGATGCCGGTGCTGGCACTGCCCACCGACAAGCCGCGCCCGGCGGTGCAGACCCACAACGGCGCCTCCGAGTTCTTCCGGCTGGACGCCGAACTCTCCGCACGGGTGCACGAGTTGGCCCGCACGCACAATGCCACCCCGTTCATGGTGCTGCTCGGCGCCTACTACCTGCTGCTGCACCGCTGGTCCGGGCAGCCGGACATCGTGGTCGGCAGCCCGGTCACCGGCCGCACCCAGGAGGAGTTCGCCTCCGTGTACGGCTACTTCGTCAACCCGCTGCCGCTGCACGTGAGTCTGGCCGGGGAGCCGACGGTGGCCGAGCTGCTGGCCCGGGTGCGGGAGACTGTGCTCGGCGGCCTGGACAACCAGGAGTACCCGTTCCCGCTGCTGGTCGAGCAGTTGGGGCTGCAGCACGACCCGAGCCGATCCGCGGTGTTCCAGGCGATGTTCATCCTGCTCACCCACAAGGTCGCCGTGGAACGCTTCGGATACCGCCTGGAGTACATCGAACTCCCGGAGGAGGAAGGTCAGTTCGACCTCACCCTGTCCGCCTACGAGGACCGGTCGGACGGTTGCTTCCACTGCGTGTTCAAGTACAACTCCGACCTCTTCGAGCCCGCCACCGTCCAGCGGCTGGCCGCGCACTACCGCAACCTGCTGGACGCCATGACCAGGGCCGCCGAGGGTGAGCCGGTCGGCCGGCTGCGGATGCTGGACCCGGCCGAACGCCGTCGGATCCTCGACGAGTTCAGCGGCGCCGAGCGGCGGATCGACGACGCGGTGCCGGTGCCCGAGCTGATCGCCAAGGTCGCCGCCGAGCACCCGGAGGCCGTCGCGGTGGTGGCCCCCGGCCGGGACGCCGTCCGGCGGGTCACCTACGGCGAGCTCGACCGGCGCGCCCGGCGCACCGCCGTACGGCTGCGCGAACTGGGTGTCGGCGAGGGCTCGGTGGTCGCGGTCTGCCTGGACAAGTCACCCGAGCTGATCACCACCCTGCTGGCGATCTGGCGGGCCGGCGCCGCCTACCTGCCGCTCGACCCCGGACACCCGGCCGACCGGCTGGCGTACCAGGTGGCCGACGCCGGGGCGGCCCTGGTCGTGGTGGACGAGCGGCGCCCGCTCCCGGCCGAACTGCCCGCGCCGCTGATCACCCTGGAGGAGCTGGACCGACCGGCCACCGCTGCCGGGCCGCTGCCCGCCGCGGACCCGGACCGGGCCGCGTACGTGATCCACACCTCCGGCTCCACCGGGCGCCCCAAGGGCGTGCGGGTCGACCACCGCAACCTGGCCGCGGTCACGGCCGGCTGGCGCGAGCAGTACCGGCTGGACACCGAGGCCCGGGTGCACCTGCAGATGGCCGGGACCGCCTTCGACGTGTTCTCCGGCGACCTCGCCCGGGCGCTCGGCACCGGCGGCACCCTCGTCCTGGTCGATCGCGAACTGCTCTTCGACACCGCCCGGCTGCACCGGGTGATGCGCCAGGAGGCCGTCGACTGCGGCGAGTTCGTCCCCGCCGTGGCCCGCGCCCTGCTCGCCCACTGCGAACGCGAGGGCCTGCGGCTGGACTTCCTGCGGCTGCTGATCGTCGGCTCCGACTCCTGGAAGGCCGCCGAGCACCGGCGGCTGCGCGCCCTGTGCGGGCCGGACACCAGGCTGGTCAATTCCTACGGCCTGACCGAGGCCACCGTCGACTCCAGCTACTACGAGGGCACCGCCGAGGAGCTGGAACCGGGCCGGATGGTCCCGATCGGCCGGCCCTTCCCGAACAGCGCGCTCTACATCCTCGACCGCTACGGCGAGCCCGTCCCGGCCGGGGTGCCCGGCGAGCTGTGGATCGGCGGCGCGGGCGTCGCCGCCGGCTACCCGAACGACCCGGAGCAGACCGAACGGCGCTTCACCACCCTGGAGTTCGACGGCACACCGCTGCGGCTCTACCGCACCGGCGACCTCGGCCACTGGGACACCGAGGGCACCGCGCACCTGCTCGGCCGGATCGACAACCAGGTCAAGGTGCGCGGCCACCGGATCGAGCTCGGAGAGATCGAGGCCCACCTCACCGCCCGGCCCGAACTCGCCCAGGCCTGCGTCGCCGTCCGGCAGGACTCCTCGGGCGAAGCCGTGCTGGCCGCCTACCTGGTGGCCGCCGAGGGCGTCGAGCTGGACCGCCGCGAACTGCGCCGCCACCTCGCCGAACACCTGCCCACCGTGATGATCCCCGCCTACCTCACCGAACTGCCCGCCCTGCCGCTCACCCCGAACGGCAAGGTCGACGTCGCCGCCCTGCCGGAGCCCAGGGCCGACATCGGCGCCGAGCGGCACGAACCGCCCGTCACCCTCTACGAGATCAGGGTCGCCGAGCACTGGAGGAACCTGCTCGGCCTGGACGAAGTCGGCCTCCAGCACGACTTCTTCGAGCTCGGCGGCAGCTCCATCCGGCTGATCGAGCTGATCCACCACCTGCAGACCGAGTTCAACATCAGCATCCCGGTCGGCCTGCTGTTCAAGGTCACCACCCTGCACGGCATGGCCCGCACCGTCGAGCAGATCATCACCGGAGAGGTGGCCGGCGGCGAATCGCACCTCTGGTTCAACTCCGAGGCGCCCGAGGCCCGTACGGTCTTCTGCTTTCCGCCGGCCGGCGGCCACGGGCTGGTCTACCGGCAGCTCGCCGCGCACCTGCCCGAGCACCGGATCGCCGCCTTCAACTACCTGACCGGCGACGACAAGACCGCCCGCTACGCCGACCTGGTCGAGGCGCTGCACGAGCCGGGCCCCTACGTCCTGCTCGGCTACTCACTCGGCGGCAACCTCGCCTTCGAGGTGGCCAAGGAACTGGAACGGCGCGGCCGCACCGTCGGCTCGGTGCTGCTGGTGGACGCCTACCGGAGCCTGGCAGCCTTCGACCTGGGCGAGGAGCACGTGGCCGTCTTCGAACGGGAGCTGCGCGAGCACCTGCACCGGCACACCGGCTCGCGGATCGTCGCCCAGGAGACCCTGGAACAGGCCCGGGACTACCTGGAGTTCTGCAGTCGCACCCCCAACACGGGCACCGTGAACGCCCGGCTCGACGTGGTCTGCGAGCGCGAGCGCCTCGCCGTGCACGAGGGCGGCGAGCCCGGCTCCTGGCACGGCGCCTCCACCACCGGCACCGCCGTGTACACCGGCCACGGCGACCACGCCGAGATGCTCGACGGCGAGTTCGCGGCCCGCAACGCCGAACTGGCGGGCGCCATCCTCGCCGGAGGCACCGTCGATGGCCGCGGCTGACCGCGGGCCGGACTGGTCCGCCAGGGAGCGGGCCGACGGCGGCCCGCCCCGGGTGATCGTGATCGGGGCCGGCCTGGCCGGCCTCGCCACCGGCTGCTACGCGCAGATGAGCGGCCTGGAGACCCGGATCTTCGAGAAGCACGTGCTGCCCGGCGGCTGCTGCACCGCCTGGTCCCGGCACGGCTACCTGTTCGACTACTGCATCGACTGGCTGATCGGCACCGCCGAAGGCACCGGCGCCCACCAGGTCTGGCGCGAACTCGGCGCCCTGGACGGCAAGTCGGTGACCCACTTCGACACCTTCAACCGGGTCGTCGACGAGCACGGCCGGGCCGTCACCTTCCACACCGACCCGGACCGACTGGAGGCCCACCTGCTGGCCCTCGCCCCCGGCGACGCCGCGCCGATCCGCGCCTTCTGCAAGGACCTGCGCCGCTTCGTCGCGATCGACCTGCCCTGGGACCTCACCCCGCCGCCGCTGCGCACCCCGGCCGAACGGCTGCGCACCCTGCGCACCGTGCTGCCCGCCTTCCGGCTGTTCTGGCGCACCGCGACCACCCCGATGAGCGGCTTCGCCGAGCGCTTCCAGGACCCGCTGCTGCGGCGGGCCTTCCCCGCCATGTTCCTGCAGGAGCCGGCCGGCTTCCCGCTGCTGCCGTACCTGTACACCCTGGCCGCCGCGCACACCGGCAACGCGGGCTTCCCGCAGGGCGGTTCGCTCGGACTGGCCCGCTCGGTGGAGGAGCGGTACACCTCGCTCGGCGGGGTGATCGGCTACCGCTGCCGGGTGGACCGGATCCTGGTCGAGGACGGCCGCGCCGTCGGCGTCGAACTGCGGGACGGCTCACGGCACTTCGCCGACCACGTGGTGGCCGCCTGCGACGGGCCGACGGTGCTCGACCGGCTGCTGGCGGGCCGCTACTCCAGCCCGGCCACCGACCGGCTGTACGGCGAACTGCTGGACAAGCCCGGCAACCTCTACCCGGCCGTGGTCTCCGCCTTCGTCGGCGTCGACGGACCGCTGCCCGCGGGCGAGCCGCACAGCACCACCTACCTGCTCCCGCCCGAGCAGGGCGCCCGGCTGCCCGGCTCGCTCCAGCACAGCCTGGTGGTGCAGCTGCGCTCCGACTACGCCGAGGGCTTCGCCCCGCCCGGCAAGTCGGTGCTGCACTGCACCTACTTCAGCGACTACCGCTCCTGGAAGGAGCTGCGGGTGCGCGACCGCCGGGCCTACCGGGCGCGCAAGCAGGAAGTCGCCGCGTTCGTCCGGGAGTTCCTGGCCCGGACCCACCCCGGCCTCGGCGGGCGGATCGAACTCGTCGACGTGGCCTCGCCGGTGACGACCGAGCGCTTCACCGGCAACACCTACGGCAGCATCCTCGCCTGGCAGGCCTTCTCCGAGGCCGAGGACGCCGCCAACCGCCTGGTCAACCGGGACCGGATGCGCCTGCCGGGTCTCAACGGCTTCTCCATGGCCGGGCAGTGGACCTCGCTCGGCGGACTGATCCGGGCGGCTACCAGCGGCCGGTACGCCGCCCAGTACCTCTGCCGGGAACTCGGCCGACCGTTCCGGGCCTGGCCCAGCGACAACCGGGAACCCTGGCACGCGGGCAAGTGGGGCCGCCTGCCGCAACTCGACCGGGCCACCGTGGGCCGGATGACCGTCGGAGGGCCGGAATGACGGGGATGAGCAGCGGCCGGCGGAGCATGGTGATCATCGGCGGCGGGCTCGGTGGCCTGTCCACCGGCTGCTACGCGCAGATGAACGGCTACCGCACCCGGATCCTGGAGATGCACGAGCTGCCCGGCGGCTGCTGCACCGCCTGGGACCGCGGCGAGTTCACCTTCGACTGCTGCGTCAGCTGGCTGCTGGGCAGCGGGCCGGGCAACGAGATGCACCGGATCTGGCTCGAACTCGGCGCCCTGCAGGGCAAGCGGATGCGCAACTTCGACGTCTTCAACGTGGTGCGCACCCGGGACGGGCGGGCCGTCTACTTCTACTCCGACCCGGACCGGCTGGAGGCCCACCTGCTGGACCTCGCCCCGGAGGACGCCCGGCAGATCCGGCAGTTCTGCGCCGGCCTGCGCAAGTTCCGTCTGGCACTGGCCCGTTACCCGTTCCTCAAGCCGGTCGGGCTGATGGGCCGGTGGGAGCGCTGGCGGATGCTCGCCTCCTTCCTGCCGTACGTCAACGTGATCCGGCGCTCGATCACGGTGCTGATGAGCGACTACTCGGCGCGGTTCCGCAGCCCGCTGCTGCGCGAGGCCTTCAACTTCGTGCTGTACGAGAAGCACCCCAACTTCCCGGTGCTGCCGACCTACTTTCAACTCGCGTCGCACGCCGGGCAGTCGGCCGGAGTGCCGGAGGGCGGCTCGCTCGGCCTGGCCCGCTCGGTCGAGCAGCGCTACCGGCGGCTCGGCGGCGAGATCACCTACAACGCCAAGGTGACCGAGATCCTGGTCGAACGGGACGCGGCGGTCGGGGTGCGGCTGAGCGACGGCCGGGAGGTGCGCGCCGACATCGTGGTGGCGGCCTGCGACGGGCGGACCACCGTGATGGACCTGCTCAAGGGCCGCTACCTGAACGACACCTACCGCCGGCTGTACACCGAGACGCTCACCGAGCCGGGCATGGTCTTCCCCGGCTACCTGACCGTCTTCCTCGGCCTGCGCCGGCCCTTCCCGGCGGGCGACCCGTGCACCACGTACCTGCTGGAGGAGGAGTTCGCGGCGCGGCTCACCGGCATCCGGCACCCCAGCATCAACATCCAGTTCCGCAGCCGCCACTACCCGGAGCTGTCGCCCGAATCGACCACCGTCGTCTACGCCAGCTACTTCTGCGACATCGCCCCCTGGCGGCGGTTGAGCACCGGCCCCGAGCAGGCGCCCCGGCTGCGGCGCGGCGAGGAGCTGCACACCCTGCCGGTCGGCCGGGGCCGGGAGTACCAGCGGGAGAAGCGCCGGGTGCGCGACGCCGTCATCGAGTTCCTGGACGGGCACCACCCGGGGCTGAGGGACGCGGTGGCCGTCAAGGACGTCTCCACCCCGCTCACCCAGGTCCGCTACACCGGCAACTACGACGGCACGGTGCTCGGTTGGCAGCCGTTCGTGGAGAGCGGCGAGACCCTGGAGGAGGAGGTCAAGCGCAACGGCCCGGGGCTGCCGGGCCTGGCCGACTTCTACCTCTCCGGGGTCTGGGCGACCACCGGCGGCCTGATCCGCGCGGCCGCCGCCGGCCGGCACGTCGTCCAGTTCATCTGCCGCGACGACCGCAGGCCGTTCACCGCTGAGGTGGACGACAGCGCGCCGCCGCCCACCCTGATCACCGAACCGGTCGGACCCGACGACCGGGAGTTTGGAGTCACTTCGTGAGGATCGAGAAGTGGGTCGTCCGGGAGCACCTGGACGGCGTGCCGGACGTGGACCGGATGTACCGGAAGGTCGTCGAGGAGGTGGACGTCCGGCTCGCCGAGGACGAGATGCTGTTGCGCACGCGCTACGTGTCGGTGGACCCGTACCTGCAGGGCATCGCGCTGGACACCCCGATCGGCGACCACATGGGCGCCGACTCGATCATGGAGGTGCTGGAGGCCGGGCCGGCCGCGCGCTTCGCGGTCGGCGACCTGGTCCAGGGCTTCGGCGGCTGGCGCACCCATGTGGTCAGCGACGGCGCTCCGAGCCTGTGGCAGACCGGCACCTTCCCGATGGTCTTCCCGGCCTACCGCCGGCTGGACCGCTCGGACTACGACGAGCGGCTGCCGGTCACCACCGCGCTCGGGGTCCTGGGCGGGCCCGGGATGACGGCCTGGGGGACGGTGGAGAAGTTCCTCGACGTGCGACCCGGCATGACCGTGGTGGTCAGCGGGGCCAGCGGCGCCGTCGGCTCGGTGGTCGGGCAGCTGGCCAAGCACCGCGGTGCGCGGGTCATCGGTACCACGGCGACCCCGGCGAAGGCGGACTGGCTGCGGGAGCTGGGCTTCGACGAGGTGCTGCACTACCGCGACGGCGACGATCCGGAGCGGGTGGCCAAGGAGCTGGCCGGGTTCGCCCCGGGCGGGGTCGACCGTTACTTCGACAGCCTGGGCGGCACGCTCACCGACGCGGTGTTCGGGATGCTCGCGGTGGACAGCCGGGTGGCGGTCTGCTGGCAGTGGGGGAGCCAGGTCGGCGGCGAGTGGGCCGGGCCCAGGCTACTGCCGATGATCATGTTCCCGCGCACGACGATCCGCGGCGTCTTCTCGCTGGAGTGGTTCACCGAGGAGAACTGGGCCGCGCTGCGGCGGGACCTCGGCGCGCTGGTCCGCAACGGGGACCTGCGCTACCGGCAGACCGTCCACCAGGGGTTCGACGGCATTCCGGCGGCGTACCGCAGCCTCTACGAGGACCGCTCGGCGAGCCGGGGGAAGGTGCTGGTCGAGCTCTGACGCACCGCCCGTTCTGAACGGAGTCCTGGCGGGCCTCGACCAGGCCCTGGACGGCTGCGCCTTCACCCTCCCGGCCGGCGGGGTGGTCGCCCTGGTCGGCGCGGCGCGAACGCCGCGCCCGACCTGACGCTGTTCGTGGTGTCGCTGGCGGTCACCTGGTGGCTGGTGCGGCGGGGGCGCGGGCCGCGGCGTAACGGGGGCGAAGCGGGGGGCTATCGGACGGGGTCCGGGACCGGGTCAGCCGGTGATGCCCGCGGCGCGCAGGCGGCGTTCGACCTCCGCCCACTCGGGGGTGACCGGAGTGGTCGGGCGGGTGCCGGCGCCCTTGTCCTTGAAGCCGCTGGAGGTGGAGACGCAGACCACCGGGCCCTCGCCCAGCGCCTCTTCGCCGAGGCTGCGCAGGCCGGCCAGGCCGGCCGCCGAGGACAGCTCCGCCCACAGCCCGGCGCGGGCCAGCTCGCGCTGGGCGTCGGCGAGTTGGCCGTCGTCCACGGTCAGTGCCCGGCCGCCGCTCTCGCGCACCGCGACCACGCCCCGGTAGCCGCTGACCGGGGAGGCGATCGAGTAGGCGTCGCTCGGGCCGACCGTCACGCGGGCGGCCGGGACACCCTGCGCGATCGCCCGCCGCAGCGGGCCGGAGGCCGCGGACTCGCAGGAGAAGACGCGCGGCACCCGGTCGGTCAGGCCGAGGCGGCGCAGCTCGGCGAAGCCCTTCCAGACACCGAACAGCAGCTCGCCGTACCCGGTCGGCACGAACACCGCGCTCGGCACGCCCACGTCCTGGAAGATCTCGTACGCCACGGTCTTGTAGCCCTCGGGGCCGTAGGCGTGGCCGGTGTGGGTGGTGGTCAGGTTGCTGACCGGGTGCAGGCCGAACCGCTCGACCACCTGCCGCAGCAGCGGCCAGCGGGCCTCCCACGGCACCGGGAGCACCACCGCGCCGTAGGCGTTGAGGAACGCGTCCACGGCCGGCGGCACGTCGGGGCCGGTGAAGACGACGCAGGGCAGTCCGGCGCGGGCGGCGTAGGCGGCGGCCGAGGCGCCGTGGTTGCCGGAGGACGCGACCGCGATGCCGGGCGCGCCGACGCCCACGGCGGCGCCGGCGGTGCAGCGGTTCAGCCGGTCCTTGTGGCTCCAGGTGGGGTTGCGGGACTCGTCCTTGATGTGGACGCCCGGCTGGATCTCCACCAGCGGGGTGGCGCCCTCGCCGAGGCCCGGCGCGAGCAGCGGGGGCAGCAGCGGCGCCCACCGCTCCAGGCCGCCGCGGGCCTTGACGGGGGCGAACAGGCCGGCCGGGTCGGCCTTGTCGTAGGCGTAGTCGACCTCGACGGGGTAGGAGACGTCCTTCGAGCCGGTCTGCGGGCATCCTGCGGTGAGCGGGGGCCAGAGCGGGTAGTGGAGGTCGGGGTCGCCGAGCGAGCGCTGTCCGGTCGCGAGGGAGTCGTCTGCTGCCATGTAAGCACCATAGCTGTGTTTCAGGTGCTACAGGGCGGGGTTTTTGATTCCCCCGCGGGCGGGCACACTCACCGGGACGTCGGAGACCGGACAGGAGCTGGGGCGGCATGGACAGCGGCATGCGGGCGATGGTCGACGCGGTGGCCGAGGCGCGGCGGCAGTTGCGGGAGAACGCGCTGCCGAAGGCGCGGGACACCGGCCGGGAGAAGGTTCCGGAGGCGGAGGAGGCGGCGCTGTTGGGGGCGCTCGCCGCCCTGGTGGAGAGCGCGGGGGAACTGGCCTACGCCGTCGCCGATCGGATCTCCCCCGACAATTCCGAAGCATACGTGCAGGCGTACAGGCGCTTGGACCGCGAGGCCCGCAACCTGCGGAGCGAGGAGCGGAAGGCCGACGGGCGGGCGAAGTGACGCCGCCGGCGCCCTCTGCGTGGGCGCCGGCGGACGTGGGCCGACCGCTCAGCGGTGGCTGGCGAACTGCACCACCTGCTGGTACGTCGGGCGGTTCTGCCAGGTGGTCTTGTCGTCCGTCACCCCGCCCAGCGGCCGCTGGATGATGGTGTCGGCGCACCACTGGTCGCCGGCCGAGCAGTCGCCGTCGCCCGGGTAGACCTGGGTGGGCGTCTGGGCGGCCGCCTGGCTCAGGGTGTTCAGCAGTACGTTCCGGCAGGCCGTCAGGTCGCCCCCGCCGCAGAACGGGCGGGCCAGCGGTCCGCCGACCGGGTCGCCGAGGACGGAGCGCAGGTCCTTGTCCAGGTAGCTCCACCAGCCGTACTGGAAGGCCGAACCCTTGTGCGGGATGGACTCGTTGGCGCTCACCGGGCCGCCGCCGGCGGCGCCGGTCTGCCGGCCGGAGGGCGATTCGTTGATCTGCAGCGCGCCGGTCAGGGCGGTGAACAGTTGGTCGCCGAGCCCCGGCCGCATGACGCCGTCGGCGACCAGCGGCCACCAGGCGTCCATCACCCGGATCGCGGCGGCGTCCGCGTAGGTGTGGCTGCCGGCAGACGTCTCCTTCCGCTGGCCGCCGTTGGCGAGCCAGGCCTCCAGCTGTTGCAGCGCGGTGAGGGTCGCCGGGTCGGTGACCGGCCCGCTGCGCAGGACCCGGATCAGGTCGGGGAGGACGTCCTCGGCCCGCAGGTCGGTGAGCGCGGCGCTCTCCATGGCCTGGGTGAGCGAGACCCGGCCGGCCTTGCCGCCGTTCTTGAGCAGCGCCTTGACCCGGTCGTCGAGCAGGTTGGCGCGGTGCACCGAGCCGTTGCCGAAGCCGGCGGTGGTGTAGCCGTCGGCCTGCTTGTTGTTCCAGGAGACGTAGTAGTCCTGGTTGACGGACTGGGGGTGCTCGGCAGGCGGGGTGTACCGGGCGGTGTTGGTGGCCGGGTCGAAGCCGGCCCACTCGTAGGCGGGTTGGGCGAGGACGGGCAGGCCGGCGTCGACGCCGGGGGCGCGCACCGGGTTGCTGCCGGAGTTGTAGTACGCGATGTCGCGGGAGTCGGCGTAGAACCAGTTGAAGGTGTAGTTGATGTCCTGCGCCGCCCGCTGGAAGCTCGGTGCGTCGTGGACCGCGGCGGGGTCGTTCAACTCCTGGAAGCCGATGATGGAATCGGCCTCGTGCCGGTAGGTGGAGCGCAACGAGGTGAACGCGACGGGCGTGCCGCTGACGGTGCCCCGGGCGGTCACCAGGCCGTAGTCGGAGCGGTACATCACCAGGGTGTACGAGCCGGCTGGGGTGGAGTCGGCGGTGGTCGGGCTCCACGCGTCCTTGCGTTCCAGCCGGTCGAAGGGCAGGCACTGGCCGTGCCAGAGGTAGGAGTTGGCGGCGGTGGTGACCGGCGAGCCGTCGGTGGTGCAGAGCGGGACGGCGTAGGTGTCGGTGATGTCCTGCCCGGCCGAGGTGGCGCTCCAGGCGTAGTCCTGGCCGCGGCCGAGCTGCACGTAGAAGCTCAGGCCCGCGAAGGCCGCGCCGCGCGCGCTGATCCCGGGGCCCTGGATCTCCTCCAGCATCAGCAACTGCGGTGCGAAGTAACCGGTTTGCGGGCCGAACACGGCGACCGGGTGGCCGTCGTCGGTATGCGCGCCGGAGACCAGCAGGGCGTTGGACATGCCGTGCTTGGCAGTGAGCAGGTTGCCAGGCAGGACGCCGTTCGCGGTGGTCGTGGTCGACCCCGCCGAGCCGGTGGCGTCGTAGATCATCCGCTCGGGCACCACCGAGCCGGGGTCGGGCAGCGCCTGGCCCTGCGGCTGGTCGGGCACGGTGGCGTACGGGAAGCTCTGCCCGTCGTGCAGGGTCTGCACGGCCTCGGGGTCGTCGGCCTCGCGCAGCGACTTCCAGAGCGCGTCCCCGGCGTCCTTGCCGTAGCGGGCCTCGGCGGCCGACTTGACCTGGGCGGAGGCGAGTTCGTTGCCGCCGCCCGCGCCGAACAGCGCGCCGACCACGGAGGCCAGGGCGACCAGGTCGGTCAGCTTGAACGGTTCGATCGAACCGGCGTTGGTGATCGGGTCGATGTGCCCGGTGAGGTCGTACTCGCCGGGGAAGGTGCGGCCGTTGTACGCCTGCGTGACGTACTGGTTGATGCCGTCGAGGTAGGCGTTCGCGTCGGCCAGCGCCTGGGCGGCCCGGCCGCCGCGGGCGGCGAGCGCGTCGATCTGCTGCTGCAACTCGGCCTCGGTGTACGGCGCGGCCTGCCAGAAGCTCTGCTCCAGCTGGCGGTTGGCGGCGGCGCCGCCCGCGAAGCCGGACAGCTCGCCGCGGCCGACGTGCCGGAACAGGTCCATCACCCAGAGCCGGTCCTGCGCGGCGGCGTAGCCCGCGCCGAACTCGGTGCCGTAGCGGCTGGTGCCGGTGATGTGGGGCACTCCGGCGGCCTTGTCACGCACGATGGTGACGTCCGGGCGCGGGGAGGTGGTGCTGGCCACCTGGTCGGCGGGGACGCCGAAGGAGGCGTCGTTGAAGAAGCTGCGCAGCCCGGCCGCGGTGAGCCCGGGGTACCCGGAGGCGAGCGCCGCGTACGGGCCGAGCTGGTCGTCGGTGTGCGCGGGGCGGCTGCCGAACATCCGGTTGAGCAGGATCTCGGCGAGCGTCGCGTTGCCGTTCTCGCCGGGCGGGAGGATGTCGGTGCAGTGGCCGCCGCAGTAGTCGGCGGCGGCCGTCGTGGTGTCGCTGGGGACGGCGGTGGCGGTGGTGGGGGTGGTCAGGGCGGCGGTGACGAGTAGGGCCGACGCGAGGGCGACGGCCGGGAAGCGGAGGCGGTGGGGGCGTGGGCGCAAGGCGAGCTCCTCCGTCGAAGCCACGGGGAGTCGACGGTAGGGGTGCTACTGGACGGTTGGCTAGTGGCGTGCATGCCATTTCGTCTTTGCTGCGGCGGAGTTGACGGGCGGACGGATGGGGCCGGTTTGATGGTCAGTGGCGTCGGCTATCGCCGCTCGCGTCGGTGGAAGATCGTCCGTCGGCGGTGGGGTCGGGCTGGCTGACGGCCGTCAACAGGTGGGCCACCAGGGGATTCCGGTCGTTCCGGCGCCAGGCGACGGCCACTCGGGTGCGGTCGGTGCCGGGCTCGATCCGGCGGAACGCGACGCCCCTGAGCCGGATGCGACGGATGCTCGCCGGGGCGAGCGAGACGCCGAGGCCGGCCTGCACTAGCGCGCACACGGTCTGCCACTCCACTGCGTGCTGCCCGATCCGCGGGGTGAAGCCCGCCGCGGTGCACAGGCCGGTGATCCGGTCGTACAGCTGCGGGCCGACCGCGCGGGGGAGCAGCACGAACGGCGAGTCCGCCAACTGGGCGAGCCGGACGGTCCGCTGGGCGGCGAGCGGGTGGGTGGACGGGAGTACGGCGACGAAGCTTTCGCTGAGCACGGTGCGGAAGCAGAGCTCCGGCTCGGCCTCGGGCGGTTCGCGCAGCAGGCCGAGGTCGATGCCCCGGTCGTGCAGGGCGGCGAGCTGCGGCGCGGTGGTCATCTCGCGGATGTCCAGGCGCACGCCCGGGTGTCGCTCCCGGAAGGTGTGCAGCAGGCCGGGCAGGACGGTGAGCGCGAGCGAAGCGGAGAAGCCGATCCGCAGCCGGCCCGTCTCGCCGCTGCCGACGGCGCGGGCGGCGGCCAGGCCGTCCGCGAGCTCGGTCAGTACCCGGCGCGCGGTGGGCAGCAGCTCCCGGCCGGCCGCCGTCAGCGTGATGCCGCCGGGTTCGCGGTGGAACAGCGGATGCCCGACCTTCTCCTCCAGGCGGCGGATCTGCTGGCTCAGCGGCGGTTGGGCGATGCCCAACCGGGCGGCCGCGTGGCCGAAGTGGAGTTCCTCGGCGAGGACGGTGAAGGTGTACAGCTGGGGGAGGGGGAGTTCGGGGCGCTGCTCCATACGCCCAGGGATATCACGTCATGACTCATGGTGTATTGGACGTATCGGTGCAGGCCACCTAGCGTTCCGCGCATGACAGAGCGACGTGCGATCCTCAGCGGTTCGATCTTCGAGGAGCAGATCGGTTACGCCCGTGCCGTGGTGGACGGTGACTGGGTGCATGTGTCCGGCACGACCGGGTTCGACTACGCCGCCATGACGATCTCCGAGGACGTGGTGGAGCAGGCCGAGCAGTGCCTGCGCAACATCGGGGCCGCGCTGGCCGAGGCGGGGTGCGGCTTCGGCGACGTGGTCCGGGTGCGCTACCTGTTGCCCGAGCGCGCGGACTTCGAGCCCTGCTGGCCGGTGCTGCGCCGCTGCTTCGGCGACGTCCGGCCGGCCGCCACCATGATGGTGTGCGGTCTGGCCGACCCTCGGATGAGGATCGAGATCGAGGTGTCCGCGCGGCGGGCCGCCTGACCGCAGGCCCCCGGTTCCGGCGACGGGCCCGGATCCGACGGCGGCCGTCGGATCCGGGCGCGCGGTCCACGTGCCGTCAGGCGAGGCCCGCCAGGCGGGCGGAGAGGGCCTCGGTGTCCGGGAGGAACCAGATGTGGTCGGCCGCGTTGGACTCGTGGACCAGCGAGCGCAGCGCCGAACTGGCCTCCAGCTGGCGGGAGATGTCGCCGATGACGGCCAGCCGGACATGGTAGTTGACGAACTTCTGCATGACCTCGCCGGCGAACCCGGTGCTCAGGACGAAGAACTTGTCGTCCAGTCGCTCGGCGGGCACGGCGACGATCCCGGCGCCGACGTAGGTCGCGCCGATGAGATCCAGTGCGTCCTGCACGGTGGTGATCGCGGGCCCGGCCGCGTCGCACACGAGCACCTTCACCCCGCTCAGTTCCTGCACTGTGTCTGCCATGGCGCTCTCCTGCCGGTCGGGCGTGATGATCCGGATGCGATCACCGTGTACGAGCCTCAATGTAGGCGGACGGGCCCGGCGCCCGGAACCGATTTACCGGCCCGCCGCGGGTCGCGTACCGGGTGCAGCCGCGGCTACCGCCCGGACCGGCTGCTGCCCGTGGGCGCGGAGATGCGCACCCGCTGGGTGGCGGGAGCCTTCTCGATGTCGTCGAGCTGGGCGAGGATGGTGGCGCGCAGCTCCTCGTCGCTCTCGAAGCTGTGGTCGTTGAACAGCGTGTAGCCCGTCCACATCAGGTTGGCGCACACCCGGGCCGGGACCCGGCCGGTCCGGGCGCCCATGCCGACCAGCGCCACCGACCGGATGCTGCCCGGCGCCAGCCGGTTCTGCCGGTGCACGGCCTGGAAGGCGGCGGCGCAGGCGAGCGCCACGTTCAGTGTCTCGCTCACGTTCTGCGAGGAGGTCTGCATCGTGGGCGCCGAGATCAGGAACTTCGGGTTGACCGCCCCGGACGGCACGCAGACCGCGCCGCCCACCGGCAGCGTGCCCGCGTAGCGGTCGCGTATCGCCCGCTGCACCCGCAGCTGGATGCCCGCCCCCAGGTGCCGCTTGATCGCCGCGTCCGTCCCGCCGTCCATCCGGCCACGGGAGTTGGTCGGGCTGACCCAGGCGTCGACCTCCTCGGCGAGGATCGAGCCGTGCCGGATCTCGATGCCGGGGGTGTCGGCGAAGGCCGCCCGCCACGACTCGACCACCGTCGTGTTGAGGTCGGCCAGCACCACCCTCAGCGGGGACTGCGTGCGGTCCGTCGTCATGCTGCAACTCCTGTCGTTCGTCGAGCTGTTTCCCGGTGTCGATCAGGACGTTAGCGCGCAACACCGACAATCAGCCCGCCGCCGACCGGCCGCCCGGATTGTCGGTCCCGGCTGCTAGGAATGTGCTGTCCGCCGGGAAGCTGACGGACAGTCACCGTCCGTTTCCGTGATCCGATCCAGCCGGAGTACCACCATGAGCGCTGCCGACACCCCCGCCGCTGCCCAGCCCGAGCCGAACGACCCGAACGACCCGCTGGCCCTCGCGGAGCTGTTCCGTGGCGGTGGCGAGCCGTGGCTCCCGCTGCTGAAGCCGGTCATCGAGGCACGGCCCGGCGCGGCCTCGTTCATCGGCCCGGGCCGTAGCCCGGAGGTCGTGCCCGTCCGCGAGCTGACCTTCCAGGCGCTCAAGCCGCACGCGCCGCACAAGTGGAAGGTCGTGGTCTTCGGCCAGAACCCCTACCCGCGGCCGGAGAGCGCCACCGGCATCGCCATGTTCGACAACACCTTCCACGACTGGAAGGACAGCCAGTTCGGCCGGGTGATCAGCATCCGCTGCATCATCAAGGCCGCGGCGATGTGGAAGTACGGCATCCCCAAGAAGACGCCGATCGCCGACATACGGGCGCTGCTGAAGGAGCGGGAGACCGTCCAGCCGCCGGAGTGGTTCCAGGCGATGCTGACCCAGGGCGTGCTGCTGCTGAACGCGGCCCTGACCGCCAGCGCCGACGGCGCGATGGGGCCGGACCAGCACACCGGGTTCTGGCGGCCGGTGGCCGAGCGGATCATCGAGGAGATCCTCCGGGCCAAGCAGCAGGCCGACGAGGAGGACCGGGGCGTCGTCTTCGCCTGGTGGGGCGCGCACGCGCGCAGCCTGAAGAACGTGGTGCTGCGGCTGCAGAAGAAGTACCCCGAGGTCGAGGTCCGCCACATCGACCACGCCAACCCGGCCGCCCAGGGTGACATCTTCTGCGACGGCGACCACTTCGCCACGGTGAACGCCGCGCTCGCCTCGCTCGGCTCCGAGGAGGTCGACTGGCTCCCCAGCGCGGGCTGGAACGCCGGTGCGGCGCAGGGCGGGGGTGCGGACGGCGGGGTCGCCGAGCGGATGGGCGCGTTCATCGCCTCGACCATGGAGCTGCACCAGCTCTACCTGGACCGACTCGCGAGCGTCAAGGACGAGGGCCTCGAACTCCCGGCGATCAGCGGGGTGTTCGACACGCCGCTGATGGACTTCCGGGGGGCCGTGGCCCCGGTGGCCGAGCTGCTCCGGGGCCTGGACCGGCACGTCGCGCTGTCGCACGACTTCGGCAAGCGGCGCGCCGACGAGGGGGAGTCCGGCCTGTCCGCCGACGCGATCGCGGCGCTCTACCTCTACACCTGTGAGTCCGCGTTCTACCGGGAGATCAACGCGGTGCTGCGCTCGCCGGACCGCGGCCGGCTGGTGCCGTACCTGCCGTACCTGCGGCTGCTGTTCGCGGCGGTCTCGCAGCTTCCGGTGCGCACCGAGCCGCTCTGGCGCGGGGTCTCGCTGGACCTGCGCAAGCAGTACCCGCTCGGGCGGACGGTCACGTGGTGGGGCGTGTCCTCCTGCACCTCCAAGCTCGGCGTGGCCCAGTCCTTCCTGGGCAGCCGGGGCAAGCGGACGCTGTTCGAGGTGCGCCCGCTGCGGGCCGCGGGCATCCAGCGGTTCTCGGCGTTCACAGGGGAGGAGGAGTTCATCCTGCTGCCGGGCACCCAGCTGAAGGTCACGGACGTACGGGCCCAGCGCGGCGGGCTGTGCACCGTGACGCTGACCGAGGTCGAGGAGGCGCCCCTGGTGTCCTGAGTCGACCACAGCTTCCAATGTGTGACTCAGTTAGGAGATTAACTGGGTTAAGTTATGATGGCTCCTCCGAACAGCAGCCGAGCCGACCACGGGGGAAGCGATGACGTCCGAGATCTTGGGCCTCGATGGCGAGTTGGCACGTGAGCGGGACCATGTCGAGGCCTGCCGGACGGCGATGGCCCGGCAGGTGGCGGACGCCGGCCACCAGGTCGTCGCGGGTGAGGACGTATCGGGCGACGGCGCGAGCGCGGAGGCGCTGGGCCGCTACCTGCGGACCCGCGCCAAGCGGATGCGGGAGCTGCCGGACAGCCCGTCCTTCTTCGGCCGGCTCGACTTCGACGACGCGCCCGGGGCCGGGGACCACCGCGGGCAGCGCTACTACGTGGGCCGCCGGCGCATCTCCGAGGACCCGACCGTCCCGCCGCTGGTGGTCGACTGGCGGGCCCCGGTCTCCCGGGTGTTCTACCGGGCGAGCGCCCACGAGCCGCTCGGGCTCGCCCGCCGCCGCCGGTTCGGCTGGGCGCCGGGGAGCCCGGGCCTGCCGGAGGACCTGACCGGACTGGAGGACGAGCACCTCGACCGCGCCGAGCCGGGCAGGCCCAGCGGCATCCTCGCCGCCGAGATCGAGCGCCCCCGCACCGGGCCGATGCGCGACATCGTCGCGACCATCCAGCCCGAGCAGGACGAACTGGTCCGCGGCGAGCTGAGCGAGTCGGTCTGCGTCCAGGGCGCGCCCGGCAGCGGCAAGACCGCCGTCGGCCTGCACCGCGCCGCGTACCTGCTCTACAGCTTCCCGCAGCGGATCCAGCGCGGTGGCCTGCTGGTCATCGGTCCCAACCGGACCTTCCTGCGCTACATCGCCGAGGTGCTCCCGGCGCTCGGGGAACTGGACGTCGCCCAGCACACCGTGGAGGACCTGGTCGCCGCCGGCTGCACCGTCTCCGCGACGGACGACGAGCGGGCCGCCGCCGTCAAGCAGGACGCGCGGATGGCGGAGGTGCTGCGCCGGGCACTGTACGGCCGGATCCGGGCCACCGGATCCGAGCCGCTGGTCGTCCCGGACGGCTCCTACCGCTGGCGGGTGTCCGCGGACCGGCTCGACCGGATGGTCACCGAGATCCGGGAACAGGCGCCGCCGTACGCCGTCGGCCGGGAGAAGGTCCGCACCCGAGTGGTGGCGATGATCCAGGACCAGGCCGAGCGGCGGTCCGGCGTTCAGCACTCCGCCTGGCAGCGGAAAGTCGGCCGCTGCAAGCCGGTCGCGGCCTTCCTGGAGGCCGCCTGGCCGGCGCTGCGCCCGGAGGCCGTGGTGGCCGCCCTGCTCGGTGACCCCGCCGTACTGGCCGAGGCGGCCCGCGGCCTGCTCGCGCCCGAGGAGCAGGCGGCGATCCGGTGGCGGAAGCCGCCGCGCTCCGAGCGGAGCGCCAAGTGGTCCGAGCACGACCTCGTCCTCCTCGACGAGGTGGCCGGGCTGATCGAGCGCCCGGCGAGCTACGGCCACGTCGTGGTGGACGAGGCCCAGGACCTCTCCCCGATGCAGTGCCGGGCGATCGCCCGCCGCAGCACCTTCGGCTCCCTCACCGTCCTCGGCGACCTCGCCCAGGCCACCACCCCCTGGTCGGCCCGCAGTTGGGCGGAGCAGCTGGCCCATCTGGGCAAGCCACAGGCCGCCCTGGTGCCGCTGACCACCGGCTTCCGGGTCCCGGCCGCCGTGATGGCGCTGGCCAACCGGCTGCTCCGCGCGCTGGACGTGGACGTGCCACCGGCGGTGTCGCTGCGCCAGGACGGCGAAGTGACGATCCGGGAGGCGGGCGACCTGGACGGGGCGGTGGTCGCCGCGGTGCGCGCCGCGCTGGAGCGGGAGGGCTCCATCGCGGTGATCGCAGCCGACGGCTCGGTGGCGGGGGTCACCGCCGCACTGGATGCCGCCGCGGTCCCGAGCGCCTCGGTCGAGGAGGTCGGCAACACCGCCCGGGTGACGGTGCTGCCGGCCACGCTGGCCAAGGGACTCGAGTACGACCATGTGATCGTCCTGGAGCCTGCCGCCATCGCCGAGGCGGAGCCGCGCGGACTGCACCGGCTCTACGTGGTGCTGACCCGGACGGTGTCCCGGCTGGACGTCCTGCACTCCCGGCCGCTGCCGGTTCAGCTGAGCTGACGGTCAGTCGGTTCATCGGCGGTGGGTGAGTTCCGAGTGGGTCGCCGCGGTCGCCCGAAGGGCCCGGCGGCCACGGCGGCACCAGGCGGCCCGACCGGGGAAGATCAAATCTGATCAACTGTCAAATGCTGTGCGACGGCACTGTTTTGCTGAGATGAATCCTGCTAGTTTCGCTGTGTGTCATCGCCCTACCGGTCGATCCTCGCGGAGCTGTTGACGCGCTCCGACCCCGCTGCCGACTGGCGCGTCTACCACGCCGAACCGTGGTGGATGGTGACCCCGCCGGGCCACCGCCCGCGCCGCCAGGGCTGGAAGCTCCACGTCTCGGCGACCCCGGCCTCGGCGCCGCAGGTGCTGGAGGGCGCGGGGCGGGTGCTGATCGCCCACGGCTGCGCCTTCAAGTTCGCGGCCACCCCGCGCGTCACGGCCGAGCTGACCGCCGCCCGGGCGCCCCGGGCGCAGTCCGGCAAGTTCCTCACCGCCTACCCCGACGACGACGACCAACTCCGGCTCATCGCGAAGGAGTTGCACGAGGCGACGGCCGGGCTGCCCGGCCCCGCCATCCTGTCCGACCGCCGCTACCGCCCGGACAGCGTGGTGCACTACCGCTACGGGTGCTTCGCCCGGCCCCGGGTACTCAACGACGAGGGCTTCTACGAGGGCCGCCTCACCGCGCCCGACGGAAGCACCGGCAAGGACGAGCGCAACCCCTGGTTCTCGCCGCCGCCCTGGGCCGAGGACCCGTTCCGGGCCCCGGCCGCGCCCCGCCGCCGTCGCGGCGGCCCGGTCCTGCTCGCCGACCGGTACCTGGTCAAGGAGGCGATCCGGCACTCCAACCGGGGCGGCGTCTACCGCGCCGAGGACACCCGCACCGGCGAGACCGTCCTGCTCAAGGAGGCCCGGCCGCACGTCGCCGCCGACCCGTCCGGCCGGGACGCCAGGGACCGGCTGCGCTACGAGGCGGAGATCCTGGACGGCCTCGCGCCCCGGGGCATCACCCCCCGGGCGCGGGAGCTGTTCGAGTCCGGCGGCCACCTCTTCCTGGCCGAGGAACTGATCGCCGGCCGGAACCTGCAGCAGTGGACCGCCGAACACCTGGAGCGCGGCGACGGGCGGATCCCCGCACCGGCGGCCCACCGGCTCGCCCGCGAACTCGTCCGGCTGATCGGGGAGGTGCACGCCGCAGGGCTGGTGCTGCGCGACTTCAAGCCCGGCAACGTCGTGATGACCCCGGAGGAGCGGCCCGTCCTGGTCGACCTGGAGCTCGCCGTCCGACCCGGCACCACCGCCCACCCCGCCGGCACCCGGGGCTTCACCGACCCCGAGTACCTCGACGCCGCCGACGGCCCGGCCGCGCGCCCCGCACCCGGCCCGGAGGCGGACTGCTTCAGCCTCGGCGCCACCCTGCTGCACGTCACCACCGGCATCAGCCCCGTACTCGCCGCCGACAGTGCCCCGGCCCGCCCGCCCGGCGAACGCCTCGCCGCCCTGGTCGCCGCCGCCGACGACCAGCCCGCGCTGCGCGCCCTCGCCCCGCTGGTCGTCGGGCTCACCTCGGCCACCCCGCACCGCTGGACACTGTCCCGGGCGGCCGAGTACCTCGGCCGGGAGCCCGCGCCGTACCAGCCCGGACACCCGCCGACCCGGCCGATCCGGTCGGCCCCGCCGACCGCCGAGCGCCTGATCGAGGACGGACTCGCCCACCTCGCCGCCACCATGGACCGCTCCGCCGAGTACCTCTGGCCCGCCCCGCGCTCCCTGCCGTACGGCGACCCCTGTAACGTCCAGCTCGGCGCCGCCGGCGTGCTCGCCGTCCTCGCCCGCGCCGTCCGCTGCGGGTACGAAGCCGCCCGGCCCGCGCTGCGCGAGGCCGCCGACTGGCTGGACGAACGGCTCACCGAGCCCAGCCGGATCCTGCCCGGCCTCTACTTCGGCCGCTCCGGCACCGCCTGGGCCCTCCACGACGCGGCCACCACCCTGGACGACCACCGCCTCGCCGACCGGGCCCTCGGCTACGCCCTGCGTATCCCGCTCCAGTCCCGGAGCACCGACGTCTGCCACGGCCTGGCCGGCGCCGGCCTCGCCCAGCTCCACCTGTGGCACCGCACCGGCGACCAGCGCTTCGCCGACCGGACGGCCCGGTGCGCGGACGGGCTGCTGCACCTGCTCAAGGCCGGCCCCGGCGTGCACTGGCCGCCCGGCCCGGACGTCCGCGCCGAACTCGCCGGCTCCACCCACTACGGCTTCGCCCACGGCGTCGCGGGCAACGCGGCCTTCCTGCTCGCCGCCGGCCGCGACCTCGGACGGCCCGAGCTGACCGACATCGCCCTCGGCGGAGGCGAGGCGCTGTGCGCGCTCACCGACCGGCGCGGCGGCGCCGCGTACTGGCCCAAGGGCCCCGGCCGCACCGAGCGCCCGGGCCTGAACTACTGGTGCCACGGCTCCTCCGGCATCGGCACCTTCCTGCTGCGGCTGTGGCGGGAGACCGGCGACGAACGCCACCTCGCCCACGCGGAGGGCGCCGCGCTCGCCGTCCACCGCGACCGCCACCGCCTCGGGCCCGGCACCTGCCACGGCCTGGCGGGCAACGCCGAGCTGCTCCTCGACCTGCACGACGCCACCGGCGAGGACCGGTACCTGACCCGGGCCGACGACCTCGTCCACGCCATCGCCCTGCGCGCCGCGCGCCGCGAGGGCCGCTACCTCGTCCCCGACGACACCCTGCGCGAGGTCACCGCCGCCTACCACGTGGGCCTCGGCGGCGTGCTCGACCTCCTGCTCCGCCGCCGCCACGGCGGCCCCCGATCGTGGCTGGTCGACCGGCCGGCCACGGGCCCGCACCACCACCCGATTCCCGGAAAGGGGGAATGACCATGGAGAGCGCCGTCCTGGAGCTGCAGGAGCTGCCCGAGACCGAGGAGCAGCCGCTGGAGCCGATGATGTGCTGCGACACCGGCCACCACAGCTTCGAGCCGACCGACCTCTGTCTCAACGACTGACGGTCGACCCCGTGGTGCTGTGAGCCGCTACCCGCGCTTCACAGCACCCACCAACCCGGCACCCCCTCGCCCCTGACGGGACCGATGCCCGAGGACACCCGCTGGACCGCCCTGCTCGACGGCCCCACCGCGCGGGCGGCCCGCCGACTGATCGACGCCATCGCCGGCCGTCCGCGCCCGCTGCCCCACGCGATCCGGCCCGACCTCGGCGCCGGCGGCGCGGGCCTCGCCCTGGCCTACCACCAACTCGACCGCTGCCGCCCCGGCGAGGGCTGGCACACCATGGCCGTCGGCCACCTGGACGCCGCCGTCCGGGGCGCCGAACGGACCGGGCTGTCAGCCCCGGGGCTGCTCGGCGGCCTCGGCGGGCTCGCCTTCGCCGCCGCCCGGCTCGGCCGCCCGGCGGCGTTCGGACCGGACCGGCTCGGCCCCGCGGCCGCCCTCGAACCGGACCGCCGCCGCACCTTCGACCTCAGCTCCGGCCTGACCGGACGCGGCGCCGTCCTCCTGGACCGCCCGCAGGACCCGGCCGCCGCAGCCCAGCTGGAGACCGTCCTGACCGCGCTCGTCCGCCGGGCCGGAGCCGTACCCGGCGACCCGCCCGGACTGGCCCACGGCCCGGCCGGTCCGCTCGCCCTGCTCTCGCTGGCCCGCTCGGCCGGCGTCGAGGTGCCGGGACAGGCGGAGGCGATCCGCTGGACGGCGCAGCGCCTCCTGGCCCACCGCCGGGACGACGACTGGGGCCCGAACTGGCCGATGCCCGCCTCCTGGTGCCACGGCAGCCCGGGCATCGCCCGCGCGCTCCGGCTGGCCGGCACCGCCCTGGACGACGCGCCGCTGCGCGCCCTCGCCCGCGAGACCCTGCTGGCCGCGCTGCGCCGACCGCCCGAGGCACGCCGGATCGACCGGCAGGTGGGTCTGTGCCACGGCCTGGCCGGGCTGCTGCTGATCACCCTCCGCTTCGCCCACGAGACGGCGGACCCGGCCGACCCGGCCTTCCGCCGGGCGGTCCCCGCCCTCGCCGAGCGCCTGCTCGCCCGCTACGCCGAGGCCCCCGCGACCACCCCCGGCCTCCTCGACGGCGCCGCCGGCGTGCTGCTGGCCCTGCTGGCCGCGACGACGCCCGTACCGCCCTCATGGGACCGGGCCCTGCTGCTCTCCTGAGGCGTCAGGAGAGCAGCAGGGCCCGGTCAGGAGAGCAGCGGTTCCGTTACAGCGGTTGCGTCACAGCCGCTCGGGCACCGGGTTGCCCACGGCCTCGATGGCCCGGCGCAGCGGCACCTTCACCAGCACGGCGAAGCCGATCACGAAGAACACCAGCAGCGAGATGATCGCCGAGCGGTAGCTGCCGGTGAGCTGGTACGCGAGGCCGAAGACCAGCGGTCCCATCCAGCTGGTGCCGCGGTCGCTGACCTTGTACAGGCTGAAGTACTCCGCCTCCCGGCCGGCCGGGATCAGGTGGGAGAACAGCGAGCGGGAGAGCGCCTGGCTGCCGCCGAGCACCAGGCCGATCATGCAGGCCAGGGCGTAGAACCAGGCCGGCTGGTGGGCGGGCATGAAGTAGCCGAGCGCCAGGGTGAGCACCCAGCCGACCAGCGAGCCGAGGATGGTCCGCTTGGCGCCGTAGCGCTGGGCGATCCGGCCGAGCAGCAGTGCGCCGCCGATCGCCACGACCTGGACCATCAGCACGGCGGTGACCAGTGCGGTCTGGGTCATGCCGAGCTCCTCGCTGCCGAACAGCGAGGCCTGCGAGACGACGGTCTGGATGCCGTCGTTGTAGCAGAGGAAGGCGGCGAGGTAGAGCAGCGTCAGCGGGTGCTTGCGCATGCCCTTCAAGGTCCGGCCGAGTTCGCGCAGGCTGCCCGCGGTGGGTTGGCCGGCCGCGGCGGCGGCGCGGCTGGGCGCGACGCCGGCCCGGGAGGGCAGCCGCAGCAGCGGCACGACGGTGAACAGCGCCCACCACAGTCCGGCCGAGGCCAGGCAGATCCGCACGGCGGTGCCGGAGGACAGTCCCAGCGAGTCGCAGTTCTGGAACAGCGCCAGGTTGGCGATCAGCAGCAGGCCGCCGCCCGCGTAGCCGTAGGCCCAGCCCTTGGAGGAGACCTTGTCGCGCTCGTCGGGGGAGGCCAGGCCCGGCAGGTAGGCGTAGGAGAGGGCGACCGACACCGCGTACGCGATGTTGGCAACCACCAGCAGCGCGCCGCCGAGCAGGTACTTGTCGCCGTCGAGGAAGAACATCCCCGTCGTGGCGAGCGCGCCGACGTACGCGAAGCCGCACATCAGCTCCTTGTGCCGCCCGGTGCGGTCGGCGACCGTGCCGGTCAGCAGCATCACCGCGACCGAGATCAGCACGGAGAAGGAGACGGTGTAGGGGAAGAACGATCCGGCGCGGATCGACAGGCCGAGCGGGTGCACGTCGCCGGACGCGTCGGCGGCGTTCTTGGCCACCCCGGTCAGGTACGGCCCGAGGAACACCGTCAGGACGGTGGCCGAGAAGGCGGCGTTGGCCCAGTCGTTGATGTACCAGCCGAACTGCATCCGGCGCAGGGCGCGGCCGTCGTCGGTGGTGCGCGGCGGGTCGTCCGCCACGTGGTCCTTCAGGTGGTCCGTGGTGCTCATACGGCTCCTATCTCCCCGTGCTGGAGCCGGTGCTGCCGTCAGTCCAGCAGCCGCGCTCGCTGAGGACGTCCCGAAGGACGTCGATGCGATCGGCCATGATGCCATCCACACCGAGGTCCAGGAGAGACCTGATCCGTGTGGGATCGTCCACAGTCCACACGTGAACCTGCAGGCCGAGCCGGTGCGCGGCCCGGACGAAGGCCCGGTCGACCACCCGCACGCCCCGGTGCCGCTCCGGCACCTGCGCGCACATCCCGGCGTACGGCGCCCCGCGCCCCGGCCCGCCCAGCCCGGCCAGCTCGCCCAGCGAGCGCAGCCGCAGCCGCGCCACCTCGCGGGGCCCGAGCGAGGTGGCCAGCCGGGTCCCGGCGGCGGTCCGGACGGCGGCCAGGCGGCTGTCGGAGAAGCCGCCGACGCAGACCCGGTCCCAGGCGTTCGTCCGGCGGATCGCCTCGACCAGCGGACCGACGGCGGGCGCCGCCTTGACGTCGATGTTGAACCGGGCCGCCGGGAACGCCCCGAGCAGGTCCTCCAGCAGTGGCACCGGCTCCGTCCCGCCGATCCGGGCCCGTCTGACGCTCTCCCAGGGCAGCTCGGCCACCGCCCCGCTGCGGTCGGTGACCCGGTCGAGCCGGGAGTCGTGGAAGGCCACCAGCATCCCGTCGGCGGTCGCGTGCACATCCGTTTCGAGGTAGCGGTATCCGAGCGCCACGGCGGCCTCGAACGCGGCGAACGAGTTCTCGGGATGCCCGAGCTCACCACCCCGGTGCGCGAAGGCGAGCGGCCCCGGATGGTCGAGGAAGGGGTGCATGTGGTGCTCCGAGCTGCGGGGAACAGGAGGCAGCGCTGCCCGTTCCGCGGCCGTCCCGGATCGCGCGCGTTACAGTATTACGCACCCTGTCAAGCAGTAACGATCACTGCCCCGCCCTCCCCCCGGGGGAGAGGGGGAGGGCGGGGCAGTGGCGCGGGGCGCCCGGGGGTAGTGGCTCAGGGGTTGGTGATGAGCACGTCGTTCGGCCGGCCCAGCGAGCTGCCGTCGCGCAGGATCACCTCGTCGGTGAGCATGGGGACGGTGACCGGCGAGGGCGGGAGCGGCGCCGGCTGGGGCACGGGGCTCGGCGCCGGCGGCAGGGTGATCTGGCTGCCGAACGCGGGCGGCTTGGGCATGGTGTTGCCGGTGCCCGAGAGATCGACCAGGTCCGCGAGACCGCCGTCGTCGTCCACCCGCCGCACGCCCAGCGGCGGCAGGCCGAGCAGCTGGAGGGCGGTCTTGGGCAGGCTGACGTGGGAGCACCAGCGCGAGTCGATGCCGGGGCGGACCCGGCCGCCGAACATCAGCAGCGGCACCCGGGGTCCGAAGGCGAGCTGGACGCCGTCGGAGGTGTACTCCACCTTGGGGGTGTCGACGTGGTCGTCGAAGCCTCCCCAGTCGTCCCAGGTCAGCATGAACACCGTCTCGTCCCAGGAGCCGGCCTGCACCACCGCGTCGACGGCCTGCCAGACCGCGTCCATGCCGAGCGACACGTCCGCCTTGGGGTGCTCGTCGTACGGGCCGTCGTGCCACACCATCGACAGGGCCGGCAGCGAGCCGCCCGCCGCGTCGTCGAGGAACTGCTGCGAGGGCTTGGCCGAACGCACGATGTTCGCCGACCCCTTGAGCTGCTGGTAGAACTCCACCGGGTACCCGGTGGCGCCGGTGTAGGCCTTCCAGCTCAGGTTGTTGTCCTGGACGTGCCCGGGCAGCGAGGGCAGGTCCCACACCGGCTGGCTGTTGTGCGGAGGGTTGCGCAGCGTGGGGGACTGGCCGCCGGTGATGAGCAGGTGGTTGGGCGTCGAGTTGGTGCCGAAGCCCGAGCAGTGGTTCTCCAGGAACGCGCCGGAGGCCGCGAGCCAGGCGTAGAACGGCAGATCGGTGGCGGTGTCGAACTGCACGTGGGCGGCGGTGCCCTGCTGGGTGAGCCAGCGGTAGTAGGCGTGCCGGTCGTGCGGCGGGTCGGCCACCGGGGGGTTGGGCGAAACGGGCCAGCCGGTGGCGATGTTGGCGCCGTAGGGCGCCATCGAGAGGAAGTAGTTGTCGGTGGTGTGGTTCTCCTGAACCATGATCACCACATGTTTGATCAGGCCTGCCGGGGACGACATGGGTACCTCTCCAGACAACGGACCTATGTGGACGACCTATTGACGCATGCTCAGCCGCCGCCGACCCGGCGCACCGGGCCGTCACTCACCGCAACGGCCCAAGACGCCCCCGCAGTGCGCGGGCTGCCGTCCGGAAGCCCGATTTTGCGATCACCTGGTTCTCGCATATGGTGGTCACACCGACGCGGGGTGGAGCAGCTCGGTAGCTCGCTGGGCTCATAACCCAGAGGTCGCAGGTTCAAATCCTGTCCCCGCTACTACAGAGGCCGGGGTCGACGCTTGATCGCGTCGGCCCCGGCCTCGTTTCGCTCCGTGTGGCCCGCCGTGAACCGCGGGTCGTATGTCGTATGAGGCACCGTCAATCCGCCACCGGCATCTAGGCTGACCCCCGTGTGCCGGGTGGGCCGACCCGTTCGCCCCCCGATGGCCCCGGCGAGAGGTGGGCTGACGGCATGACGACGGCCGTGGTGGTCGGCAGCGGCCCCAACGGGCTCGCCGCCGCGATCCGCCTCGCCCAGGAGGGCGTCAGGGTACGGGTGCTGGAGGCGCGGGAGACGATCGGCGGCGGCACCCGGTCCGGTGAGCGGACGTTGCCCGGGCTGATCCACGACGACTGCTCCGCCTTCCACCCCACCGGCGTCGCCTCGCCGTTCCTGCGGTCGCTGGGCCTGGAGGAGTACGGGCTGCGGTGGCTCTGGTCCCAGGCGGAGCTGGCCCACCCCCTGGACTCGGGCGCCGCCGGGGTGTTGTGGCGCGACCTGGACCGGACGGCCGAGCTCATGCCGCCGGCGGACGGCAGGACGTGGCGGCGCGTGTTCGGTCGGCTGTCGGGCCGCTTCGACCGGCTCGCGGACGACGTCCTTCGTCCCGTCCCGCACGTGCCCGGTTCGCCGCTCGCCTTCGCCGAGTTCGGGGCCCAGGCCCTGCTGCCCGCCTCGTGGACGTCCAGGAGGTGGAGCGGCGAGCAGGCCCGGGCCCTGTTCGGCGGGGCGGCGGCCCACGCCTTCAGCTCGCTCCGCACGCCGTTCAGCAGCGCCATCGGCCTGATGCTGATCGCCGTCGGCCACGCCCACGGGTGGCCGGTGGCGCAGGGCGGCTCGCAGGCGATCACCACCGCGATGGCGCGGTTGCTGGAGCGGCTCGGCGGCACCGTCGAGACCGGGGTGGAGGTCCGCGAGCTCGACCAGCTCGACCGGCCCGACCTCGTCCTGCTGGACACCGGCCCGCAGGCCGCCGCCCGGATCCTGGGCAGCCGCCTGCCGTACCGGACCGCCCGCGCCTACCGGCGGTACCGGTACGGCCCCGCGGCCTTCAAGGTGGACCTGGCGGTCGAGGGCGGCATCCCGTGGGCCAACGAACACTGCCGGTCCGCGGGCACCGTCCATCTCGGCGGGACGTTCGAGGAGGTCGCCGCCGCCGAGGAGGCGACCTTCCGCGGCAGGATGCCCCGCAGGCCCTTCGTGCTCGTCGGTCAGCAGTACCTGGCCGACCCGTCCCGCTCGGTCGGGGACCTCCACCCGGTCTACGCCTACGCCCATGTCCCGCACGGCTACCGGGGCGACGCGACCGAGCCGGTCCTCGACCAGATCGAGCGCTTCGCCCCCGGGTTCCGTACGCGTGTCCGCGCCCGGTCCGTCCGTACGGTGGCGCGGATGGGGTCGGACAACGCCAATCACGTCGGCGGCGACATCGTCGGGGGAGCCAACACGGTGCGCCAGCTCGTCCTGCGACCCCGCCTCGCCGTGGACCCGTACGCGACCGGGGTGCCCGGCGTGTACCTGTGCTCCGCCGCCACCCCACCGGGCGCGGGGGTGCACGGGATGGCCGGTTTCCACGCGGCGGAGTCGGCCTTGAGGTGGCTGGCGAAGCGGTGACGGCGACCGCCCCGCCGAGTTCTCCGCGGCACTCACGGAGGAACCGTCCCGCCTGATCTCCACCGATCACCCGCTCGGCGTGTCGTCGTTCGCGACCGTGCCTCGATTCATGCGAACCGGAACGCGCGTGTTCACCGGTGCAGGATGCGTCGTAGCCAGCGGGTGCGGGCGGCGTGGGCGTCCCGGCTGACGGGCGCGTGCGGGGCGAGGGTGTCGAAACCGTGGCAGGCGCCGGGCCACACGTGCAGTTCGGCCTCGCCACCGGCCTGCCAGATCGCGTTGGCATAGGCGACCGCCTCGTCCCGGAAGGTCTCGGCCGACCCGGCTTCGACGTAGGCGGCGGGCAGCCGGGAGAGATCGGTGGCGCGGGCCGGGGCGGCGTAGGGGGAGAGGTCGGCGGCACCGTACCGGTCGCCGAGCAGGGCCCGCCAGGCGGTGGCGTTGGAGGCGCGGTCCCAGGTGTCGTGGCCGGCCATCTGACGGCTGGAGAAGGTGTCGCCGCGGTCGTCGAGCATCGGGCTCAGCAGCAGTTGGCCGAGCGGCGCCGGGCCGCCGCGGTCGCGGGCCAGCAGGGCCAGGGCCGCGGCGAGCCCGCCGCCCGCACTTTTGCCGCCGACGATCACGCGCCGCGCGTCGACGCCCAGCACGGCCGCGTGCTCGACCGCCCAGTCGAGTGCGGCGTAGCAGTCCTCGACCGCCCCGGGGAAGCGGGTGCGCGGCGCCAGCCGGTACTCGACGGACACGACCGCCAGCCCCAGCGGCAGCGCCCACCCGCGCAGCAGCCGCGGCAGGACGGACCACGCGTTGCCCGTCACCATCCCGCCGCCGTGAAGGTAGTACAGCAACGGCAGCGCCCCGCGGACCCCGGCGGGCCGCGCGCTGACCAGTGTGACGTCGCCCTCGCCCTCGCCGTCGGCCTCGCCGTCGGCCCGAGGAACGCGCAGCTCCGCCACCTCGAACCGGCCGCCGTCGCGTAGCCGTTCGAGCGTCGGGCGGGGTCGGTTGGCGCGATCCCGCTCCTGCCACGCCGCCAGACCCTCCGGGGTGAGCACCTCCCGCGCCCCCGCGCCGGCGGCCGCCACCGCCGCCCCCACCTGCGGGTCCAGCGGAGGCACCTGCCACGCCGCCGATCCACCCGTCATCCCGAACCCCCCATGCCCGATGAACGCCCTGGCCCCGCCCGGCCATAGCCTGCCAGTCTCGCCGACTCCTGCCCACCAGGCGAAGGCCACAGACGCGATCGCCGGTAACTGAAGTTGGGCTCACCTCGGGGTGATGCGCGACGCAACGGCCCGCCGGGGCACGGGCGGTCGCGATGCCCCTGGCGGGCCGCGCCGGTATCCGGGGGCGATCTACCATGAAATGCAAGGTTCTCTTGATCCCCGCACCTGCCCACAGTGAAACGGTAGGGAGGCCGGTATGGAGTTCGGGAACGGATCCGGGCGAGTGGACGGCTCGCGCTATCTGCCGATTTCCGAGCACGGCCTGATCGGTGACCTCCGCACCGCCGCGCTCGTCGGCACCAACGGCACCATCGACTGGTACTGCAGCCCGCGCTTCGACGCACCGAGCGTGTTCGCGTCCATCCTCGACGCCGACCGGGGCGGGTCGTTCGAGCTGGCCGCCGACGTGCCCGCGCGTACGCGCCAGTTCTACTTCCCCGACACCAACGTGCTGATCACGAGGTTCTACGCCGCCGACGGGGTGGCGGAGATCCAGGACTTCATGCCGGTCGTCGACGAGTCGCGCGAGGCCTCCCGGCACCGGCTGATCCGGCGGGTGGTATGCGTTCGGGGAACCCTTCCGTTCGGAGCGCGGATAGCTCCCCGCTTCGGCTACGGCGCCGAAGCACACACCGCACGCGTGCAGGCCCACGAGGCCGTCTTCGAGTCCCCGTCGATCTCACTGGCGCTGACCTCCACCGCGCCGCTCGAGTGCGACGGCACGGACGTGTGGTCGCACTTCAAGCTCCTCGAAGGCGAGTCCGTGGTGTTCGCCCTCGACCGGATCGGCGATGACGTCCGCCCGCGGGCCTGTCCGCACGCCGAGGCGCAGGAGCAGTTCGAGGCGACGGTCCGGTTCTGGCGTCACTGGCTGGGCCGCTCCCGCTACCGCGGCCGGTGGCGGGAGATGGTGCACCGCTCGGCGCTGGTGCTGAAGCTGCTCACCTACGTGCCGACCGGTGCGATCGTGGCCGCGCCGACGACCAGCCTGCCCGAGCGGGTCGGTGGTGAGCGCAACTGGGACTACCGGTACGTCTGGGTCCGCGACGCCGCCTTCTGCGTCTACGCCATGCTGCGGCTGGGCTTCACCTCGGAGGCCGAGGCGTTCATGGGCTTCCTGTCCGAGCGGGGGCTCATGCGGAGCGGGGGCCCGACCGGACCACTGCAGATCATGTACGGCATCGACGGGCGCAGCGAGCTGCCCGAGTCCGAGCTGCGCCACCTTGAGGGGCACCTGGGGTCCGCTCCGGTGCGGGTGGGAAACGCTGCCACCAAGCAGCTCCAACTGGACATCTACGGCGCGCTGATCGACTCCATCTACCTGTACGACAAGTGGGGGCAGCCCATCAGCAGCGGCCACTGGGACGAGGTCGGCGCCGTGGTGGACTGGCTCTGCGACCACTGGGACCAGCCCGACGAGGGCATCTGGGAGACCCGAGGCGGTCGGAGGAACTTCGTCTACTCGCGGCTGATGTGCTGGGTGGCGATCGAACGTGCCATCCGGATGGCCAACCGGCGCGGCCTGCCGGCCGATCTTCCGCGCTGGCGGCAGAGCCGGGACGCGATCTACCGGCAGATCATGCGACAGGGCTGGTCGGCCGAGCGCGGGGCCTTCGTCCAAGGGCTGGGCGACGACGTACTCGACGCCTCCGTGCTGATGATGCCGATGGCCAAGTTCATCTCGCCCACCGACCCCAAGTGGCTCGCGACCCTGGACGCGCTCACCGCGGATCTGGTCTCCGACTCGCTGGTCTACCGCTACGATCCGGAGGCCAGCCCGGACGGCCTGCACGGTTCCGAGGGCACGTTCTCGATCTGCTCCTTCTGGTACGTCGAGGCGCTCACCCGCGCCGGACGCCTGGAGGAGGCCCGGCTGGCCTTCGAGAAGATGCTCACCTACGGCAACCACCTCGGTCTCTACGCCGAGGAGATCGGCCGGACCGGAGAACAACTCGGCAACTTCCCGCAGGCGTTCACCCACCTCTCGCTGATCAGCGCCGCCTTCAACCTCGACCGCGCCCTCGGCTGAGTCCCACGGCCGACGGCTGAGTCCCACGGCCGACCTGGCCGTACGTCGCGGACCACGTCATCCCGGGCCGCCCGTGATCCCGCCACGGCGGGCCGTCGCGCGCGCCCACGAGCAGACTGGAAGGGCCGTCCCCTCCGACCCTGCGACGATCCCGGGTGGTGAACCATGGCAGAGGCCACCGACGCGGCGCGGACCGTGATCTTGACCGTGGACGACGATCCCGCCGTATCGCGTGCTGTGGCCCGGGACCTCCGCCGCCGCTACGGGGACCGGTACCGGGTGGTCCGCGCCGAGTCCGGCGCGTCGGCGCTGGAGGCGCTGCGCGAGCTGAAGCTGCGGGGCACGCCGGTCGCGGTGATCCTGGCCGACTACCGGATGCCGCAGATGAACGGCATCGAGTTCCTGGAGGAGGCGCTCGATCTGTACCCCGGGGCCCGACGGGTGCTGCTCACCGCCTACGCCGACACCAACGCCGCCATCGACGCCATCAACGTCGTCGACCTCGACCACTACCTGCTCAAGCCGTGGGAACCACCGGAGGAGAAGCTCTACCCGGTGGTGGACGACCTCCTGGAGTCGTGGCTGGTCACCGGCGGTCGCGCCGTGGACACCACCAAGGTCGTCGGCCACCGCTGGTCGGCCCGGTCCTCGCAGATCCGGGAGTTCCTCGCCCGCAACCAGGTGCCGTACCGGTGGTACTCCAGCGAGGAACCGGAGGGCAGGCGGCTGCTGGCCGCCGCGGGGCAGACGGGGCTGCGGCTGCCGCTGGTGGTGACCCCGGGCGGCACCGCGCTCGTCGAGCCCACGGAACGGGACCTGGCCGCCCACGTCGGGCTGTCGACGACGCCCGCGGCCGACTTCTACGACCTGGTCATCGTCGGCGGCGGCCCCGCCGGCCTCGGCGCGGCCGTCTACGGAGCCTCGGAGGGGCTACGCACCGTCCTCGTGGAACGCGAGGCGACCGGCGGCCAGGCCGGCCAGAGCTCCCGCATCGAGAACTACCTGGGGTTCCCCGACGGGGTCTCCGGCGCGCAGCTCACCGAGCGGGCCCGCCGCCAGGCCACCAAGTTCGGGGCGGAGCTGCTCACGGCGTGCAAGGTCACCGGCCTGGAGGTGAACGGGGCCGCCCGCACGCTGCGCTTCGCCGACGGCTCCGCCGTCTCCGCCCAGGCCGTGATCCTCGCGACGGGCGTGTCGTACCGGCAGCTGGACGTGCCGGGGACGGCCGAGCTGACCGGACGCGGGGTCTACTACGGCTCGGCGCTGACCGAGGCGGCCGCCTGCCAGGGGCAGGAGGTGTACATCGTCGGTGGGGCGAACTCCGCCGGCCAGGCCGCGATGTTCCTCGCCCGGACCGCCCGGCGGGTCACGCTGCTGGTGCGGGCGCCGCAGCTGGCCGCCTCCATGTCGTACTACCTGCTCCAGCGGGTCCAGGAGGCCCCCGCCATCACGGTGCGCACGGACACGGTCGTGGAGGCCGCGCACGGCAAGGACCACCTGGAAGGGCTGACCCTGCGCAACCGGGCGACCGGGCGGACCGAGACCGTCGACGCCCAGTGGATGTACGTCTTCATCGGCGCCGCCCCGCTGACCGACTGGCTGGAGGGCACCGTGCTCAGGGACTCGCACGGCTTCGTGCTGACCGGGCCCGACCTGAGCGCGGACGGGGGCCCGCCCGCCGGATGGGTGCTTGACCGGCCGCCCTACCACCTGGAGACCAGCGTGCCGGGGGTGTTCGCGGCCGGAGACGTGCGCGCGGAGTCCGCCAAGCGAGTCGCCTCGGCGGTCGGCGAGGGCGCCATGGCCGTCATGCTCGCACATCGCTATCTGGAGCAGTCATGATCACCGGCCCGGCCAAGTGCGAGGAGCAGGAGCTGCGGACGCTGTTCCTGTTCGAGAGGCTGGCCCCCGGCCAGCTCGCCCGACTGTGCCGGGACGGCCGTGTGGAGTGGTTCGACCCGGGACCGGTGTACCGGGAGGGCGATCCGGCCGAGAGCTTCTACGTGCTCTTCCAGGGAACGGTGGTGCTCTCGCGCCGCGTGGGCGGCCAGGAGGTGGACGTCAGCCGCACGTCCGTGCCCGGGGTGTACGCCGGGGCCTTCCAGGCCTACCTCGGCGACCAGGTGCCGCAGGTGTACAACAACTCGCTGCGGGTGACCGAACGGTCGAGGTTCTTCGTCCTGCCCGCGGAGGCCTTCGCGCAGATGATGCACGAATGGTTTCCGATGGCCGTCCATCTGCTGGAGGGCCTGTTCTTCGGGTTCAAGAACACCCAGGAGGCGATCGGCCAGCGGGAACGGCTGCTGGCCCTCGGCTCCGTGACCGCCGGACTCACGCACGAGCTCAACAACCCCGCTGCCGCCGCCATGCGCGCCACCTCCGCGCTGCGGGAGCGCATCGCCCGGGCACGCCGCGAGTTCGGCGAGCTCGCCGCCGAGCCGCACCGAGGCGAATACCTGGCCCATCTGAGCGAGCTTCAGGACATGACCGTCCGCCGGACGGGGCAGGCCCCGCCCCTCAGCCCGCTGCAGGCCGCGGACCTCGAGGACGAGGTCGACGACTGGCTGGAGGAGCACGACATCGCCGACGGCCGGCAGCTGGCCCCGGTCCTCGTCCAGGCGAGCCTGGGCACCGACTGGTTGGACGACATCGCGGGCGCGGTCCCCGAGCACCTGTTGGGCGGCGCACTGAACTGGCTGGGCTGCACGGTCGAGGCCGAACTGCTGCTGGGCGAGATCGAGGACGCCACCCACCGCATCTCCGCGCTCGTCGGCGCGGCGAAACAGTACACGCAGCTCGACCGGGCCCCGTACCAGAACGCGGACGTGCACGAACTTCTGGACAGCACGCTGCTGCTGCTCGCCGCGAAACTCGGCCCGGACATCACCGTCGTGCGCGACTACGACCGCACGTTGCCCGGCGTCCCCGGCTACCCCGCTGAGCTGAACCAGGTCTGGACGAACCTGATCGACAACGCCGCCTGGGCCATGCGCGGTGACGGAGGCGGGGGCGGCACGCTGACGGTGCGCACCGCACGGGACGGGGACCGGGTGCTGGTCGAGTTCCGCGATACCGGCCCCGGCGTGCCCGCCGACGTCCAGAGCCGGGTCTTCGACCCGTTCTTCACCACCAAACCCGTCGGCGAAGGCACCGGACTGGGCCTGGACATCGCCTGGCGCATCGTCGTCAACCGGCACGGCGGCGACCTACGACTCGAGTCCGCCCCCGGCGACACCCGCTTCCAGGTCCGACTCCCGATCAACCCCGCACAGCCCGACACCCCGCAGGAGTCCCCATGAGCACCGAGAACCCGATCGACCCCACCGTGCCGCCGAGCGGCCTCGGGTGCGTCGAATGCGACGCCGCGGGCGGCTGGTGGTTCCACCTGCGGCGCTGTGCCCGCTGCGGCCACATCGGCTGCTGCGACGACTCTCCGTCCAAGCACGCCACGGCGCACGCCGAGGCGACCGGCCACCCGGTGATCCGCAGCTTCGAACCGGGCGAGAGCTGGTTCTGGAACTACGACACCTCGGAGCTCTACGAATCGGGGCCCGAGCTGGCCGCGCCCGTCAGCCACCCACTGGACCAACCCGTCCCCGGGCCGGCCGGCCGGGTGCCGGCCGACTGGGCCGAGCGCATCGGCTAGCGGCCGGGCGCCGCCGCGGCCGCACCCGGCGCGGTCGGGCCTGACGTGAGAGAGGCCGGGATCGGTGTGAGACTGGGCACGGAAGGGGTGATCCCCGTGTCGGACCCGCCGCACGTGTCCGCCGGTTCCGACACTGCCGTCGACGAGAACCGGCTGGAAGAGCTGATCGTCGAGTCGCAGACGGCCCTGCCGGTCGAGCTGCCCGCCCTGGCGAACCGGTGCGCTGAGGCCCTCTGCCTGGACGCCGCGCTGATCTACCTCGTCGACCTGCAACAACGGCTGCTCATCCCGCTTGACGAGGCCATGGACCCGCTGCCGGTGGACGACTCGTCGGCCGGCTGGGCCTACCGCACGGTCTCCCCGCAGGTGGCCGACGCCGACGACGGCGTGATCGTCTGGATACCTCTGGTCGACGGTTCGGAGCGGCTGGGCGTACTGGCGGTGCGGACCGCCTCGCTCGACGGAGTGCTGATGCGCCGCAGCCGGATGCTGGCCCATCTGTTTGCCATGCTGATCACCTCCAAGCGCGCCTACAGCGACTGGCTGGCCGCCCGCACCCGCACCACGACCATGCGGTTGCCCGCCGAGATGCTGCGGGCCTTCCTGCCCTCCCACACCGTCGGCACCGCCAGGTGCGTCTCGACCGCGGTCCTGGAACCCGCGTACGACGTCGCCGGTGACGCCTACGACCACTCGGTGGTCAAGAACGTGCTGCACACCATGATCCTCGACTCCATGGGTCACGATCTGGCCTCCGGCCTGACCACGTCAGTCGCCATGGCGGCGGCGCGCAACGCCCGCCGTGGCGGTGGAGACCTGGTCGACGTCGTCGGCTCCGTCGACCAGGCACTCGCGCACTGGCTGCCCGACCACTTCTCCACCGGCGTGCTGTGCCGGCTCGACGCGACCACCGGGGTGCTGCGCTGGGTCAACTGCGGTCACCCGCCGCCGCTGCTGATCCGGGCCGAGCGGGTGCTCGACGGGGTGCTGGACAGCCCCCCGCAGCCGCCGATCGGCCTGGTCGGCCAACTCGCCCCGGCAGCCCGGCAGGTCCACGAGACGGCCCTGGAACCGGGCGACCGCGTCCTGCTCTACACCGACGGCGTCGTGGAGGCACGCGACACGGACGGTGCGGAGTTCGGCCTCGACCGGTTCACGGACTTCATCATTCGCTCCTCCGCCGCCGGCCAGCGCCCGGCCGAGGTGCTGCGGCTGCTCATCCACGCCGTCCTCGACCACCAGCGCAACCGCCTGCGGGACGACGTGACCATCCTGCTCTTCGAATGGCACCCGCACGACCGGTGACGCGGTGTTGCGTCGTGTGCCTCGTTTCTGACGGACGGTAAGGCGCCCCCCCGGGGGGCCGAGCGCCGTGCGTGGCGCGGCCGTCGATGCGGCGGGCCGACGGTTCAGGGGACGGTCCTCACCGACTCGTCCCGTGGGTGGTGGAGCCGGTGGAGGCCGGCGTAGGCGGGGCTGCCGGCGAGGAGTTCCTCGTGGGTGCCGTGGGCGGCGACCCTGCCCTGTTCGAGCAGGACGATCTGGTCCGCGTCGCGGACCGTGAGCAGGTTGTGGGAGATGATGATCGTCGTGCGGCCGGCCATCAGCGCCCGCAGCGGGCCCATGATCCGCCGGGCCGACTCGGCGTCCAGGGCAGTGGTGGGTTCGTCCAGGACGAGGACGGGCGCGTCCCGGACCATCGCACGGGCGATGGCCAGACGCTGGCGTTGGCCGCCGGAGAGAAGTCGTCCGCGCTGGCCGACCACGGTGTCGTAGCCGTCGGGCAGCAGGCTGACGAACCCGTGGGCGTCCGCCGCCCTGGCGGCCGCCAGGATCTCGGCCTCGGTCGCCTCCGGGCGCCCGTACGCGATGTTGTCCCGGACGGTGCCGTGGAAGACCAGGGTCTCCTGCAGGACCACGGCGACGTTCTCGCGCAGCTCGGTGAGCGACAGCTCGCGCAGAGCGACACCGTCGAGCCGGACCGTGCCGCCGGTCGGGTCGTAGAAGCGGAGCAGCAGCTTGGCGACGGTGGACTTCCCCGCACCGCTGGCACCGACCAGGGCCAGCGTCTTGCCCGGAGCCGCCGTGAAGGACACCCCGGACAGTGCGGGCGCTGCCGCCTCCGGGTAGCTGAAGGTCACGTCGTCGAACTCGATCCCGCCCTGGGCCCGGCCGATCACCCGCGGGGCCGGCGGGTCGGTGACCTGCGGGCGCTGGTCGAGCAGTTCGATGATCCGCTCGGCGGCGGCGGAGGCGCCGTAGAAGGTGTTGCCGAGCCCGGACATGCCCCGGATCGGGCTGTAGAGTCGGCTCAGCAGTGCGAGGAAGACCATCAGGCCGCCGAGGGTGAGCCGGCCGCGGACCAGTTCCCAAGTCCCGAGGCCCATCACCGCCAGGCCGCCGAGCAGCTCGATGAACTCGACCGTCGGTGCGTAGAGCGCTCCGATCCGGGTCGAGGCCATCGCGGCGTGGTACCGGCCGATGCTCTCGCGCTGGAACCTGGCGTGCTCCCAGTCCTGGCGGTTGTACGCCTGGACGAGCGCGATGTTGCCGAGCGCCTCCTCGGTGACCGCGCTGATCGAACCGCCGCGCCGGCGGCGTTCGCGCGAGGCCGCCCGGATCAGCTTGGCGAAGCGGCGGGCGGTGAGGACGAACAGCGGTGCGGCGACCAGCGCGGTCAGCGTCAGGTCCCAGCGCAGTGCCAGCAGCAGGCCGACGTAGATGCCCAGCCGCGCCACCTGGCCGATCGCGCTGACGATCCCGGAGAGCAGGAAGGTCTCGACCGCGTCGACGTCGCCGGTCACCCGGGACAGCACGTCGCCGAGCTGCCGCCGCTCGAAGAAGCCCAGTGACAGGCCCTGGATGTGTCGGAACACGTCCGATCGCAGGATGATCAGGAAGCGCTCGCTGACCCAGGTGGAAGTCACCCGGCCGGCGAAGCCCAGCACTCCGGAGAGCAGGGCCAGCCCGGCGTAGGCGAGGGCGATCGGCAGGAACAGGCTCAGCCTGTGCGGGATGAGCATGTCGTCGATCACGATCTTGAACAGCCAGATCTCCGCCGCCTCGATCGCCGGGCCCACCGAGACCAGGACGAGCAGCACCGCCAGCCAGCGGCGGCCGCCCTTGGTGTAGGGCCAGAAGCGCCGGAAGACCTCCCGGAGCGGGACCGGCGGTGCGGCGGCGACCAGGGCGTCGGAACCCTCGACGACGAGCAGCCCTCGCAGAGCCTCGCGGAGAGTCCGTTTTCGCGTCATCTCACGGTCTTCCCGCTTGCTGCCCGGCACCGGTCACCTCGCTGAACCCTGCCACCGAGCCTGGAACCCGCTGGGTGGCGCGAACCGGACGGACAGGGCGGGCGAACGGCAGGCCGGGCACGAAACATGCCCGGCCTGCTGTCGCAACGAATTGGAAGCGTTGAGCTACTGCGGACGTCAGTGGCCGTAGCCGCCGCCGTAGCCGCCGCCGTAGCCACCGCCGCGGCCGTCGCCGCCCCAGTCTCCGCGGTCTCCTTCGCCGAAGTCACGGTAACCGAAGTCGCCGCGGTCTCCTTCGTCGAAGCCACGGTAACCGTAGCCGCCGCCGCGGTCGTCACCATGGCCGCTACGGAACCTGCCGAGGTCACAGAGGTTTGCGAGGAATCCCATGATCAAACCTTCCTACGATTCCCCCTCAGACCATCGTCAATCCGGGCCCATGGCATCGGCAAGCAGAATCCGGGAAAAAGATGAAGAGTTAAAATTTCGTCAGAGTACCACGGTCGGCCGAGCATGTTAGTGACATCGTCGGCAAAATAAAGCCAAATCCTGGTTGATCTCAAGTCAACAGCGTGCGCGGCGAGCCGGTGTGCTGCGGCCGTGGAGCGGGCGTGCCACCCCGTGGGGTACGGCGCTGTCGTGGCTGGGTTGCCTGCGTCGCGTCAAGTCCGCCCCGGCCGGTGCCAGGGTGGGTGGCCGGAACCGCGAGAGGGCCCGTGCCACGCGGATCGCGCGGGCACGGGCCCTGTCGGGGTCATCCTGGTGGTCCCTGTCCGGTCCCCAGGGTGAGGGGGAGGGTGGTCA